>NZ_WVUG01000440.1 GCF_017614965.1 Streptomyces griseorubiginosus
GGGGTGCCGGGTGCCTGAGGCGAGGTGGGCTCGCCGGGCGTACCGGAGTCTTCGGGACGGTCAGCGTCTTCGGCGGGCACGGGTGCCAGGCGCTGGGTGGGGGAGTCGACCGTCTTCGGCCGGGCCGACGCGTCCGGCGTCTGGGGCCGGGTGGGCGTACTGGCCTGCGGAGACTCAGCCCCGGAACGCTCATCATTCCCGGTGGCAGGGGAACCCTCAGCCGTCCCGGCTGCCGATCCCTCAGCCACCCCAGCTACCGAACCCCCAGCCGGGGAAGCCTCGGTGGTCCCGTCGGTCGCGGAATCCTCGCTGATCCCGTCAGCCGCACGACCAGCCGCAGAATCCTCGCTGATCCCGTCAGCCGCAGGACCCTCAGGAGCCTCAGTCACCCCATCAGCCTCAGCGTCATCAACCGCGCCGGAGGTCGCCGTACTCCCCGGCGGATCCGCCGGCTCTGGGCTGTTCGACCTCGCCGCCCCCGGCTGTTCGGTGCCCTGTGGTGGGTCACTCGGTGCCGAGGCCTGGTTCGGCTGCTGCGGCTCGTCGCTCATGTGTTGCACGGACTCCTGTTTCGCGTCGTACGTTCCCGTACGCCCTCGAACGCCTTCTGCGCCCCCTGTTGAAGACTCTCGCACCAAGCGTTCCGTTCCCGGACCACGGCACGCTTCCGGCCCGGAAAATGCGTGGCGTCCGTCACTGCCAGGGCAGTAGGCTCCTGCGCTTCGGTGCCGGGCGGGCTGAGGAGGGCTGTGGCGTGGGCTCGGGACGGTTGTACGTTGCCGTCGCGGCGGGCGGATTCAGAAGATACGCGACGTATCGGGCGGCCACTGCGGCGGGGGTGTTCACCAACACCGTCTTCGGCCTGATCCTGGTGTACACCTACCTCGCCCTGTGGGACGAGAAGCCACACCTAGGGGGGTACGACCAGGCACAGGCCGTCACCTATGTGTGGCTGGGACAGGCGATCTTCGCCGCGCTCGCGATCGGCGGCAGCGGCGTCGAGTCGGAGCTGATGGAGCGGATCCGCACGGGCGACATCGCGATCGACCTCTACCGCCCCGCCGATCTGCAACTGTGGTGGCTGGCAGCCGACTTGGGCCGCACGCTGTTCCAGCTGCTGGGCCGGGGAGTGATCCCGTTCGCGTTCGGCGCGCTGCTCTTCCAGGTGGCGCTGCCCGAAGACCCGGCAACCTGGGCCGCCTTCGTGGTGTCCCTCCTGCTGGCGACCGTGGTCAGTTTCGGCATCCGGTATCTCATCGCGCTGCTCACGTTCTGGTTCATGGACGGCACCGGCATGACCCACATGACCATGCTCGCCGGGTTCTTCTGCTCCGGCATGATGCTGCCGCTCAACGTGTTCCCGGGGGCGCTCGGCGACGTCGTACGGGATCTGCCGTGGTCGTCGCTGCTGCAGAAGCCGGCGGACCTGCTGCTGGGGGAGGCCGACCCGTGGGGCACCTTCGCCTTCCAGGGGGCGTGGGCGGTGGCGCTGCTGGCGGCGGGGCGGCTGGTGCAGTCGGTGGCGACACGGAGGGTGGTCGTTCAGGGTGGCTGAAGCAGGGGTGCCGGGGAGCGGACGGCTGGTGGAGGGGCTGCGGGCCTACCGGCTGATCGGCGCGATGTGGATCCGCTCCACGATGGCCTACCGCGCGTCCTTCGCGATGACGACGTTCGCCAACTTCGCGGTGACCGCGCTCGACTTCGTCGCGATCCTGCTGATGTTCTCGCGGATCGACGCGCTCGGCGGCTGGCCACTGCCCGAAGTGGCCTTCCTGTACGGCCTGTCGAGCGTCGCGTTCGGTCTCGCGGACCTGGCGATCGGCTCGATGGAGCGGCTCGGACAGCGGGTGCGCGACGGCACCCTGGACACGCTGCTCGTGCGTCCGGCGCCGGTGCTGGCCCAGGTCGCAGCCGACCGTTTCGCGCTGCGCCGGCTCGGGCGGATCACGCAGGGATCGCTGGTCCTCGGGTACGCGCTGGCCGCCGTCGACATCCACTGGACGCCGCTGCGGCTGCTGTTGATGCCGGTGGCCGTGGTGAGCGGCGCGGCGATCTTCTGCGCGGTGTTCGTGGCGGGCGCGGCCTTCCAGTTCGTGGCGCAGGACGCCTCCGAGGTGCAGAACGCGTTCACCTACGGCGGCGCGACACTGCTGCAGTACCCGCCGACGGTGTTCGGACGTGAGCTGGTGCGCGGGGTGACCTTCCTTCTGCCGCTGGCCTTCGTCACCTGGATCCCGGCCGCGTATGTGCTGGGGCGGCCGATCCCGCTGGGTCTGCCGGACTGGGTGGCGTTCGCGCCGCCGCTGGTGGCGGGGGTGTGCTGCGCGCTCGCGGGGCTGGCGTGGCGGACGGGGCTCAGGTCGTATCGGAGTACGGGAAGTTGACGACTGGTAAGGGCAGTTGAGGACAGTGGACGATCACGTCACCGATCACTTCATCGAACATCGCGCCGATCACTTCATCGAACTCGACCGCGTCGAGAAGGTCTTCGACGTGCGCAAGAAGACCGGCTTCATGAAACGGGAGCGGCGCGAGGTCCGTGCCGTCGACTCGATCTCCTTCACCGTGGCGCGCGGTGAGATGGTCGGCTACATCGGGCCGAACGGCGCCGGGAAGTCGACGACGATCAAGATGCTCACCGGCATCCTCACCCCGAGCGGCGGCCGGCTGCGGGTCGCCGGCATCGACCCCTCCCGTGAGCGCACCCGTCTCGCCCACCGCATCGGCGTTGTCTTCGGGCAGCGTACGACGCTGTGGTGGGACCTTCCCCTGATCGACTCGTACCGGCTGATGCACCGCATGTACCGCATCCCCGACGCCCGTTACCGCGAGAACCTCGACCGCTGCGTCGAACTCCTCGAACTGGGCGACCTGTTGGACGTGCCGGTACGGCAGCTGTCGCTGGGCCAGCGGATGCGCGGGGACATCGCGGCGGCGCTGTTGCACGACCCCGAGGTGCTGTACCTCGACGAGCCGACCATCGGACTCGACGTCATCTCCAAGGCCAAGGTGCGTGGATTCCTGCGGGAGTTGAACGCCGAGCGCGGCACGACCGTCCTGCTGACCACCCACGATCTGCAGGACATCGAGCAGTTGTGCTCGCGCGTGATGGTCATCGACCACGGACGGCTCATGTACGACGGCCCGCTCACCGGGCTGCACGAGGTCGGCGAGAGCGAACGGACCCTGGTGGTGGACCTGGAACGGGAGTTGCCGCCGATCGAGATGCCGCCCGCGCGGGTGGTACGGGTGGAGGGGCCCCGGCAGTGGCTGGCGTTCCCGGCGGCCGAGTCGGCGGCGGCGCTGGTGGCGCGGGTCGCGGCGGAGTATCCGCTGGTCGACCTGTCGGTGCGGGAGCCGGACATCGAGGCGGTGATCGCCAGGATGTACGCGGGCGAGGCATCCGATGCGGCCGGGCAGGCGGTGCCGTAGCCTCCGGCGGGGGATATTGGCTGGACAGGTGGGTGTTGTGGCCTTCTGCCGGGGGTTGGCGGCTGGACAGGTGGGTGTTGTGGCCTTCTGCCGGGGGTTCGCGGCTGGGCAGGCGGGGTCGTACCCTTCGGCCGGGGAGCGCGGCTGGGCAAGCTGTCTCCTGGCCCGCTGCCGGGAACACGGCCGGGCAAGCGGTCTCGTAGCCTCCTGCCGGGGGAACTCGTAGGCTGCTGCCATGACCGAAGACGCCGCAGTCCCGGAACTTCGCGCATCCGACGCCGACCGTGAACGAGTCGCCGAGGTCCTGCGGGACGCCCTCGCCGAGGGCCGTCTCGACATGGAGGAGTTCGAGGAGCGGCTGGAGGCCACGTACAAGGCGCGGACGTACGGCGAACTGACGCCGATCACCCGCGACCTGCCGGTCGCCGGAGTCACCCCGCCCCCCTCCGTGTCGCTGACCAAGGAGCCGGAGCCGAGCGGGAGTTGGGCGGGCCGGATCGTCGGCGGCGAGGGGTCCTCGTCGTGGGCCGTCGCCGTGATGTCCGGGTTCGAGCGCAAGGGGCGCTGGACCGTGCCCCGCCAGTTCAACTGCTTCGCCCTCATGGGCGGCGGCGAACTCGACCTGCGCGAGGCGAACTTCGCCGACCGCGAGGTCGAGATCAACTGCATCGCGATCATGGGCGGGATGAACGTCATCGTCCCGCCCGGTGTCGAGGTCGTCGTACGCGGCATCGGGATCATGGGCGGGTTCGACCACCGCGAGGAGGGCGTACCGGCCGAGCCCGGCGCCCCGCGCGTGATCATCACCGGGTTCGCCTTCTGGGGCGGCGTCGGCGTCGAGCGCAAACTGACCCGCGAGGAACGCCGCCGGCTCAAGGAGGAGCGCCGCCAGCAGAAGCTGGAGCGCAAGGCGGGGCGGCCCCTGGGCGAGGGGTCCCTCGAGGGGTACGACGACCATCGGCGGATGCTGGAGGAGCACCGCGAGTGGCGCCGCGACCTGCGTGACGAGCGCCGCGAACGGCACGAGGAACGCCGCGAACGGCACCGGGAGCGCCGGGACCGACGCCGTCACGACGACTGGTGAGCGACGACTGGTGAGCAGGGGCCACGATGATCGGTGGGCGGTTCAGAGCCGTGCCGACGGGGAGCCCTTCAGGGACGTGAGGTCGATCGCGTCCGCCATCCGCTCGTAGCCCCGGTCGCTGGGGTGCAGATGGTCACCGGAGTCGTAGTCCGAGCGGAGCCTGCGCGGGTCGTACGGGTCCCGCAGGGCCTTGTCGAGGTCGACCACCGTGTCGTACACCCGCCCCGAGCGGATCTCGGCGTTGATCTCCTCCCGTACCTCCTCGCGTGCCGCGCTGTAGCCGCGGTGACCCTGGAAGGGCATCAGGGTCGCGCCGATGACCCGGATGCCGTGGGCGTGCGCCTCGCCGACCAGGGTGCGCAGACCGGCGACGACCTTGTCCGGGTCGGCGAGCCGGCGGTTGCGCAGGATGTCGTTGACGCCCAGGTCGATCACGACGACCCTGACGTTCGTCCGGGAGAGCACGTCCCGGGAGAACCGGTCGAGGCCGCTCTGGTTGTCGGCGGGACGGCCGCGCCCGCTCGCGAGGACCTGGTTGCCGCTGATGCCCTCGTTGACCACGCTGTAGCGCGGCACGTCATGGCCGGACCGCAGCGCCGTGCGCAGCCGCTGCGAAAGGATGTCGGGCCAGCGGTGGTTGGCGCTCAGCGTGGAGGTGATCCCGTCGGTCAGCGAGTCCCCGAAGGCGACCAGCGTGCCGTCCGCGTCGTTGCTGAGCACGTCCAGCGCGGTGAGGTAGCGCCAGTACGGCGTCCGCTCGGTGTAGGGGGCGCCGGACGTGTCCTCGGTGAGGTCGCCGTCCGCGACGTACGAGATCTGGCGGGCGCGCGGATGGTAGGTGACCGGGCCGGACGCGGTGGGCGAGTATGTGGTGACCAGGACGTCGCCGCCCTGCGGGACGAGGATCCGCACCACGTCGCTGAGCACCTGGTGACCGGCCGGGATGACGACCGTCGTGTTGCCACCGAACGTCAGCCGCCGCATGCTCTCCGCGCTCGCCGCCGCGCTGTCGGAGGCGACGGCCACGGCGATCGACGCATGCGTGATGGTCAGCGCCGACTGGCCGTAGAGGTTGGACAGCGTGATACGGGCACTCGTACCGCCGACGCTCGCGTGGACGACGTTGCGGACCGAACGGCCCGCCAGCCCCTCGGTCTCCGTGCCGGGCTCGGCGCCCGCCGGCGAGGCGGACCAGGCGCCGACCCAGACGCCGGTGGAGGCGGGGGCGGCGGGGTTGTGCGG
>NZ_WVUG01000441.1 GCF_017614965.1 Streptomyces griseorubiginosus
GCTGGTCGGGGCGGGGGCCGAGGACGGCTGCGACGGCGGGAACACGGGGCCTTGACCGCCGGGAACTGAAACGGCCCCGTGGGTGGGAGCGGCCGCTGCGGCAGCGATCAGCTCACCGGCCTGGACCGCACGGGCCGCGATGTCCTCGGCGAGTCCGGAGGGCAGACGCGACTGCCACCCGGCGTCCGCCGCCAACCGTGGGAGCAGGGCGGTGAGTTCGGCGCTGACGGGCCGATGGTCCGGCTCCTTGGCCAGGCATCGGCGTACGACGGGAAGCAGTTCACCGGGGACACCGTCGAGGCGAGGTGTCTCATGGACGATCCGGTACATGAGAGAGGCAGCGGACAGCGCCTCGCCCGGCTGCTCGAAGGGTCCATGGCCGGTGGCCGCGAACACGAGCACGGCACCGAGGGAGAAGACGTCCCCGGGTGCGCCGGCGGCTCCGCGCAACGCTTGTTCGGGTGCGAGGTAGCCGGGGGAGCCGATCACCCCGCCGGTGCGGGTGTGCCGGGTGTCGTCGGTGGCGCGGGCGATCCCGAAGTCGATGAGCATCGGCCGCTCACGGGCGAGCAGCACGTTGGACGGTTTGACGTCCCGATGGGTCAGATCGCAGGCGTGTACGGCGGCCAGGGCCGCGGCCAGTTCCCCGGCGAGCGCCAGCAGGGTGGAGGCGGGAAGCGGTCCGTGTGCGGTGACCCAGTCGGCGAGGGACGGCGCGGCGACGTACTCGGTCGCCAGCCAGGGCGGGCGGTGCCCCGGAGGGCTGAAGTCCACGACGGACACGGTCCATGGCGAGCGGACCCGGTCACTGTTGCGGATCTCGCGGGCGAAGCGCTGCTCGAAGTCCGCCGCGGCGGCGACGTCCGGGAGGATGGTCTTGACGGCGAGTGGACGTCCGGCCGGGGTGCGGGCCAGATACACCCGCCCCATTCCTCCCGCACCGAGCCGCGCCAGCAACGGAAAACCGCCGACCATGCCCGGATCCGTGGCCTCGAGTGGCTCCACGCCCGTCCTCCCCCGTCACGCTCCACCCCGCCTGTACACGTCGACGACGATGGTGCCAGGCGGGCCGCGACGGGGTGCAGAGGGGTGCTAGAGCTTGGTCATCTTCGCGTACGGGCTCAGGATCCGCATTTGCGCCGAGCCGAAGTCCACGAGCGCCGCGATGCCGTCCTCGATGCCGATGACCCGGCCGAGGCCGTACATGTCGTGGGTGACCTGGTCACCGACGGCGAAGTGCTTCGGAGCTGGTACGACCGGGGCCTTGAAGGGGCTGGTGGGCAGATGACGCTTCGGTGACGCGGATTTGGTCATGGCTCAGTATGCGCCACCGCGGATCCCCCTCGCTGTGGCCATCGGCACAACCCTGGACGACACGGCCGGCAGCAGCCGACTGACCTGGGGTTTCGAGCCCGAGGGCGACAAAACTGGCCTGCGGATCCGGGATTCGGCCACCCCCGCGCTCTCTCCCGGTCACCTCGATCTTGCGCACGGTACGCGTCCCCGGTACAACCGTCCGGTGACAAGCGAGTCCGCGCCGAAGGCGCGGTGGACCAAGGACAGGGCCGGAGCCGCCCTGGCGGCCACGAACGGCTACTTCTTCGCTTTCGGACCGGCCGTCGAAACGGCGAAGCGACTGACCCGTGACCACACGTATGTGGCTGCTTTCCTCGCCAGCTTCGCGGTCGCCGTCCTCGCGTACTGGATCGGACTGCGCCTGATGAAGAAGCTCCCCTGACAGTTCCCGTGGCCCAGCGGCGCGAGGCAGGACCGGGGGCGGCTGCCGACGTAAGATCCTTCCCGAAGGACGCCGAATCGTCGCCGTCGGGCGGGTGGAGTCGCCGAGCGCGTGGACGGGCCGACAGGACGGGCAGGAAGGCATCGGAAGGGTTGGGCGACCCGGACCGGATTCCTGGACCCCGGGCCGGGGGCGCGTCACAGTGGCTCTCGTCCGCATCGGTGACCAGGGACCTGCGAGGGATACGCGAACCATGCCGACCGAAACGTTTGAGTTCCAGGTTGAGGCCCGTCAGCTGCTCCAGCTGATGATTCACTCGGTCTACTCGAACAAGGACGTCTTCCTGAGAGAGTTGGTCTCCAACGCCTCCGACGCGCTGGACAAGCTGCGCCTGGCCGCGCTGCGGGACGACAGCCTCGGGGCGGACACCAGCGACCCGCACATCGAGATCGAGGTCGACCCGGACGCGCGCACGCTCACCGTCCGGGACAACGGCATCGGAATGTCGTACGACGAGGTCGGCCGACTCATTGGCACCATCGCCAACTCGGGTACGGCCGCCTTCCTGAAGGAACTCCAGGAGGCTCAGGACGCGGCGGGCGCCGAGGGGCTCATCGGGCAGTTCGGCGTCGGCTTCTACTCCGGCTTCATGGTGGCGGACGAGATGACCCTGGTGACCCGGCGCGCGGGGGAGAGCACCGGTACGCGCTGGTCGTCGCGCGGTGAGGGGACGTACACCCTGGAGACCGTGGAGGACGCGCCGCAGGGGACCGCCGTCACCCTCCACCTCAAGCCGGCCGATCCCGAGAACCAGCTGCACGACTACACCTCGGTGTGGAAGATCAAGGAGATCGTCAAGCGGTACTCGGACTTCATCACCTGGCCGATCCGGCTCGTGCCGAGGCCGGCGGGGGACGAGGGCGAGGACGGGGCCGAGCCCGAGACGCTGAACTCGATGAAGGCACTGTGGGCCCGTTCGAAGGAGGAGGTCTCCGAGGACGAGTACCACGAGCTGTACAAGCACGTCAGCCATGACTGGCGCGACCCCCTGGAGACGATTCGCCTCCAGGCCGAGGGCACCTTCGAGTACCAGGCCCTGCTGTTCCTGCCGGAGCACGCACCGCACGACCTGTTCACCCGGGACTTCCGGCGCGGTCTGCAGCTGTACGTCAAGCGGGTGCTGATCATGGACGACTGCGAGGCGCTGCTGCCGCCGTACCTCCGTTTCGTCAAGGGGGTCGTCGACGCGCAGGACCTCTCGCTCAACGTCTCCCGCGAGATCCTCCAGCAGGACCGGCACATCCGGATGATCCAGCGCCGGCTGACGAAGAAGGTGCTGTCCTCGGTCAAGGAGATGAAGGCGGGCGCTCCCGAGAAGTACGCCACGTTCTGGCGGGAGTTCGGCGCCGTTTTGAAGGAGGGACTGTTCGGCGATCCCGACAACCGCGACGCCCTGCTCGCCGTCGCCTCGTTCGCCAGCACGCACGCCGAGGACGGGGCGACCACGCTCCAGGAGTACGTGGAGCGGATGAAGGACGGCCAGGACGACATCTACTACATGACCGGCGAGTCGCGGCAGAGCCTGGAGAACTCCCCGCACATGGAGGCGTTCCGCGCGCGCGGTGTCGAGGTGCTGCTGCTGACCGACCCCGTCGACGAGGTGTGGGTCGACGCCGTCGGTGAGTTCGAGGGCAAGCGGCTGCGGTCCGTCGCCAAGGGGGAGATCGACCTCGACGGACAGGGCGAGGAGCAGGCCGAGAAGGAGCGGGAGAAGCAGGCCGAGGAGTACGCCGGGCTGCTGGGCTGGATGAAGGAGCAACTGGCGGACGACGTGAAGGACGTCCGGCTGTCGGCGCGGCTGACGGTGTCCCCGGCCTGTGTCGTCTCCGACGCCCACGATCTGACCCCCGCGCTGGAGGAGATGTACCGGGCGATGGGCCAGGAGGTGCCGCCGACGAAGCGGATCCTCGAACTCAACCCGACTCATCCGCTTGTGCGGGGGATGAACCAGGCGTTCCAGGGAAGTGAGGACCGGAGCGAACTCGCCGAATCCGCCGACCTGTTGCACGGCCTGGCCGTTCTCGCGGAGGGCGGGCGGCCGAAGGAGCCGGCGCGTTTCGTGAAGCTGGTGGCGGAACGACTGGAGCGTTCCCTGCGGTGATACGCGCGTGCGCGGCGGGGGCCCGGGACGCGTTCCGGGGCTCCCGTCCGGCACGGCAGATGAGCGACTTTCGACCTATTCGACCTATTCAACCTATTCGACGGGGGCTCGCCGGTCCGGGTCGGCGAGCCCTCTCGACCTCGGTCAGTTGGTGTAGATGGCGGGGGAGCCGCTGACGCTGCTGTCGACCAGGGGGGCGTAGGAGGCCGAGAAGTAGCCGTTGGCGTTGCACAGCCCGGACCCGGAGACCTTGGAGAAGGGCTGGTTGGTGAAGGTCAGGCTGTTGGAGTCGTTGGAGCTCACCGCGGAGAGGCTGGGGGCCTGGTAGACGCAGGTGACGGAGCCCAGCAGGGTGGAGAGGACCACCGTGGTCTGGATGCTGCCGCCCGCGGCCGGGGTCACGGTGACGCTGCCGTCGGAGGCGGCGGAGGTGGTGTAGGGCAGGCCGTTGACGGTGATGCTGCGCACCCCGGTGACGCCGAAGACGTTGCTGGAACAGCCGGTGAAGGTCTGGGCCGTCGCGGATTCGGTGGCGGTGCCCGGGGCGGCCGGGTTGTCGGTCACGGTGGCGGTGAGCGTCGAGCCGGTGCAGGTGATGCCGGAGCTGCCGCCGCTGCTGGTGGCGAGGGAGGCCTTGGTGCCGCCGGCCAGTGAGCCGGTGATGACATCGCCGACGGCGACGGCGTTGCCGCCCGCGCTGCCGTAGGTGAGCACGGCGCTGTCCGCGGAGGCGGCGGTGGCCGGGAGGAACGTCAGGCCCGCGAGGGCGGCGGTGGCGGCTATGGCGACGACGGTGTGTCTGCGCATGGCAGGTCCTCTGGTACTGGGGGGTGGCGAAGAGAGCGGGTCGTCGCCTCCGCCATGGGGATGCGGAGGCGACGACCCGCGCATGGCCGCTCCCGGAGGGAGGGAGCGGCGGACCGGTGCGGGTGCTGACCCGGCGTAGGAGTGCCGGGGCTCTTGTTGCGGCCTTGCGGGTGCGTGAGACTGACGGCTCCAGCGGTCTGCACCGCAGGTCCGCGTGAGTGGAAAACCTGTGAAGGTTGTAAACCTGACGGGTATTCAACGTCAAGGCGCCGTACGGAAGTTCGCGAGGAGGGACGTGGCATGGCAGAAGCGCCGTCGGTGCCGCCCGCGCTGGTGCTGCCCGGTACCCGCACGGGACGCGACCCTGAGCGCTCGCTCCGGCGGGGGCCGCGTCGGGCCGCGCCCGAGGTGGTCGCCGCCAACCAGCGTGACCGGCTCCTGGACGGCTTCGTCCGCACCGTCGCCCAGGTCGGCTACGCCCGCACCCGGGTCAGCGACATCTGTACCGCGGCGGGCGTGACCAGGCCGGTCTTCTACGAACTGTTCAAGGGCAAGGAGGACGCCTTCCTGGCCGCCCACCACCACGGCACCTCCCTGGTCTTCTCCGCCATGGAGGAGGCGCACGCCCAGGGCGCGGACTGGCCCAACCGGGTGCGCGCCGGGCTTGGCGCGCTGCTCGGAATCCTCGCCGGGGCACCCGCTTTCGCCGCCATGGCCATCGTGGAGATCGACGCGGTCGGTCCCGCCGGCCGGGAGGCGCGCGAGGCGCTCCTGGCCCGCTTCCGGCACTTCTTCACCGACCTGCCCGAACTCGAACTCCCGGTTCCCGCAGAGGAGTTGATCGACATGGTCGTCGGCGGGGTGTACTCCGCGATATACCGGCGGATCGCGGCCGGCCGGACCGCCGAGCTGCCCGCCCTGCTGCCTGGCCTGACGTACTCCGTCCTGGCCCCCTTCGTCGGGCCGGAACGCGCCGCCGCCTGCCTCGCCGACCCACCCCCGA
>NZ_WVUG01000442.1 GCF_017614965.1 Streptomyces griseorubiginosus
GGCAGGGGCAGCTGCGGGGAAGTGGGCCAGGTCAGCCGGCGATGACGACGGAACGGCGTCCGGCAGTGCCGTCGGTGGCGGCGGTGAGCAGCCAGACGGCGACGTCCGCGCGGCTGATGGTGTCGCCCATGCGCAAGGTGGCTGATTCAGGCAGCAGTTTGACGGCGCCGGTGGCGGGGCCATTGGTGAGGCGGACGGCGTGGACGAGGGTGTAGTCGAGGTCGCTGGCGCGCAGTGCGTCCTCGGCGGCCGCCTTGTCCTTGACCATGGCACCCATGGCCGTGCTGGACATGAGTTTGGCGGGCGCGCTCAGACGCTCGTGCAGCACGGCGAAGGAGGACAACTCGACAAACCGACTGACGCCGGTGGTGGAGGCGCCGGAGATGACGGCGCGCGTGGCGTCGGTGATGACCGATCCGCCGGTCGCGCCGAGTGTGCTGATCACTGCGGCGACGCCCGTCATGGCCTGCGTGACATCGCCGGCGTCGGTGGCCTGCCCGGCAACGACATCAAGGCCGGGCCGCGCGTCCAGCTTCTCGGGTGAGCGCACGAGGGCCCGCACGGTGTGGCCTGCGGCCAGTGCTTGGTCGACCACGAGACGTCCGGTCGCGCCAGTGGCGCCCAGCACGAGCAGTTTCACAGTGACTCCTGAAGGTTGCGGTTCTGCTCGGCACCCCCGGGCAGTCACTTCAAGGTTTAAGTCAGAACGTAGCGCCAATGACTTCAAGGTTCAAGTGAAAGCTGGATGGATTAACTTTAAGCGTGAAGCATCGGTAGATTGGAGCGCATGACGAACAGCCCTGCTGACGAGGTACCCCGCTGGCTCGACGAGGAGGAGCGTCATGCCTGGCTCGCTCTGGTGGGCGTCATGCGGCGTCTGGAGCAGGCGCTCGACGCGCAACTGCGCGAGGAAGGGCTGACCCACTTCGAGTACGGGGTGATGGCGGCGCTGTCGGATTCGCCGGAGCGGGAACTGCGCATGAGTGACCTCGCCGCTTTCGCCGAGGGTTCGCTCTCGCGCCTCTCCCAGGTCGTGACCCGCCTCGAACGCAAGGGATACGTGCACCGCCGGCCCGATCCGGCCGACGGGCGCTACACCCTGGCCACCCTGACCGACGCGGGATACGCAAAGATCGTCAGCGCTGCTCCCGGCCACGTCGCGGAAGTACGCCGACTAGTGTTCGACCCGTTGACCAAGGCGCAGGTCAGACAGCTCGAGAATATCGGCCGGCGCATCGTCCGCGCCATCGACCCCACAGCCTCCCCGACAATGCTGGACCTTCCTTCGAAGCACAGCTGACGACCGGACGCGGCGATCACCAACCGCAGGTGCTCTTCGCGGTGGACCGGCGCCATCGTCAACTGCTCGTCCCTGGGCGGGCTCGTCGGACTGCCCGAGCGCGCTGCCTACCACGCCTCCAAGCACGGCGTCATCGACACCCCGATGGTCGCCGACATGGTCGAGAACCAGGCTGAGGCCACGGCCGGGAGCCTCAAGGAACAGCCCATGGGCAGACTGGGGGCCGCGGAGGAGGTCGCAGGCGCCGTGCTGTGGCTCTGCAGCCCCGGCGCCAGCTTCGTCACCGCGACGGCTCTCCCGGCCGACGCCCTGTGTGCCGCGCCGCCGTACTGCGACAACCCCGGTTCGAACGATCCACCGAGCCGGCGACCGTCCCGACCGCCCGCTGGACTGCGACCCGGCGCCTGGCGGACTATGGCGTTCGCTCGCTGGCCGCAGCCAGCTCGTGTCGGCCTCCAGCAGAGTTTCGGCGTGACCGTCCCGAACGACAGGACCATGTGCAATGCTCCGCACCTCTCTCATCTTCTGGGAAGCCCTATGGAAACCGGCTTCGTGAACGCGCGGTGGAAGAGCCTGCCCAGCGCCGTCGTCCCGAGCGTGGTCGAGGCCGAGTCCTTGTCGGGCGGCGCCGTCAACGAGGTCTGGCGCCTGACGCTCACCGACGGAACGCCGTACGTCCTCAAAGGGGCCCTTGACGCGCCGGCCGACTTGTTCCCGCGGGAGGCGGAGGGGTTGGAAGCGCTCCGTGAGCGGGCGGGGGTGCGGACACCCCAAGTGTTCGAGGTGAGCGCGCATCACCTCCTTATGGAGGCGCTGCGGCCACGGCCCGACACCGATGAGTTCTGGGAGGCGGCCGGCCGGGCTTTTGCCGAACTCCATAAGGTGCGCGGGGAGAGGTTCGGCTGGGACAGCGACGGATGGCTGGGCCTGTTGCGGCAGGAGAACGGCCCCACAGAGGACGGGCACGAATTCTTCGCGGAGCGCAGGATCCGCCGCTATCTGCGCGAGCCCAAGGTCCGTGTCGCCCTTGAACCGTCCGACCTGGCGGGACTGGAAAGGATCTGCGAGCGCCTTCCGCACCTCGTCCCCAAGGCCCCGAGCGTGCTCAACCACGGCGACCTGTGGCGCGGCAACGTCGTTGCGAGCGTGGCTGGCGAACCGGTGTTCATCGATCCGGCGGTGTGCTGGATGTGGGCCGAGTCCGACCTGAGCATGATCTATTGCTGCGATCCTCCGCCGGACCGCTTCTTCCGTGCGTACGAGGAGGTTTCCCCGCCTGCCGACGGCTGGCGGGAGCGCATGCCGCTGCTGCACCTGCGTGAACACCTGAGTGTGCTGGCGCACTTCGGGGGGAACGGCGACACCGTGGCGCAGATCCGGCATGTCGTGCGCACCTACTCCTGAATCCCCGCGGAGCACGCGTTTCGCTGGATGTCATGCCCCGTTGCCCTGGCCACGTCGCAGGCGCCCCGAATACCTGCCGCGCTTTGTCCACCCGGGCCAGAGCCCCCCACCCGCTCGTGGGCGGTGAGCCGGTCGGTCCATACCACCGTCCAGGTCTCCGTGGAGGACGCCCCGGCCACGGGGGCCCCACCTCGTAGGGCGGCACTCTTCGGCCTCGGCCTCTGCCCCCACCGCTTGGTGTTCACGGGTCGACGTGAAGTTCACCAAGCCGCTCGCCTCGTCGCCTGAGGCTGCGTCGGCGTGGGGGCGAGCGGCGCCGAGTACCAAGCCCTGAAGACGCGGAGCCGCACTCCGGCAACTGTCTGAATCGACTCCGACCGGGTTCTACAGCCGCATGAAGACGGGGTGAAGGACGTGATGCGACTCTCATCGCGATGCCTTCAATCGCGGCAACGACGCGCTGACCGCACGCCGCGGGAACGATCACGAGTCGGTTCGACAAACCTATCAACGCCTGGTTGGTACGGATGAACGGAGCGCCACATGTTGGTCAACAGCAGTGGGAACGACGGAGTCGGCCAAGGAAAACAGGTCATTGAGAAGCGGGCGATCGAGTACATCCCGCTGCGTGAACGGCACGGAAAGCCCTGGCACGTCACTCCGGTGTGGATCAACTGTTCGGCGAACCTGACCGGTCTCGCGATCGGCGCCATCGGAATCTTCGGTGGCCTGAGTCTTGTGTGGTCGCTCGTCGCCATCACGGTCGGCGGCCTCTTCGGGACGTTCTTCGCCGCGTTCCACGCCTCGCAGGGACCCCAGCTCGGACTTCCCCAGATGATTCAGTCCAGGCCCCAGTACGGATACCAAGGGGCGGTCCTGATCTACGTCATCGCCATCGGTACGTATCTCGGGCTCAATGTCTTCGCCATCGTGATGATGGGCCAGACCATCGCCCGGCTGCTGCATGTCAGCGAGACGCTGGGCACGACGTCCTCAACGTTCCTCGCGGTGGTGGGCGCCGTCTTCGGCTATGACCTCGTGCACCGCATCTCACGCTGGACGACCATCGCGTTCGTTACGGTGCTGGTCCTGCTGCTCATCTCGATGCCGATCGTGCTCCATGTCTCCCTCGCGTCGGCCGGCCACGGCACGTTCTCGCTCAGCGCGTTCATGCTCCAGGCGAGCGCCATGGCGGTCGGCACCCTTTCCTGGGCGCCGTACGTGAGTGACTACACCCGCTACCTGCCCCGGCTGAGCCTGCGCGCGTCGTTCTTCGGCACCTACGTCGGCATGTCGGTGACCACCATCATCGTGGCGGGGCTCTCCGCGGTGGTCACGTCGGCGTTTCCCAAGCTGGACATCATCTCGGCCTTCCATGAGGCCGGGGATGCCTTCTTCACCGGTTTCGGCACGATCGTGCTGGTCACGACCTGGCTGGGCACGGTTCTCCTGGTCACCATGAACACCTACGGCGGTGCGCTCACCGTGATGAGTGTCGTGGACAGCTTCCGCCCGGTACGGCCCAACGCGCTGGTCCGCCCTGTCCTCGCCCTGGTCTTCGGCGCCGTCTCGCTGCTGATCTCCTTCGCCGCCTCGGACACGTTCATCACCAGCTTCACCAACTTCCTCACCGTGTTGTTCTACGCGCTCGCTCCCTGGACGGCCACCAACCTCGTCGACTTCTTCTTCGTGCGCCGCGGCCGTTACTCGGTCCGCGAGATCTTCAACCCGCGCGGCATGTACGGCTCGTGGAACTGGCGCGGCTACACCGCCTACCTCGTCTCTCTGGCCGTGATGGTGCCGTTCGCCATGACGGCGTGGTGGTCCGGTCCCATCGCGAGCGATCTGGGCTACGACCTCGCGCCTTTCGTCGGCATGGTGGTCTCGGCTCTCCTCTACCTCGCCCTGGCTCGGGGCATCGATCTGGAGGAGGAACGTCGTCTCATCGCCGTCGCGGACGCGGACTTGGAAGTGACCGAGGCGGGACCGGGCGTAGCGGGAACCGGAGACGCGCCGGTCTCCGCCAGCAGGCCGATCGACCTGGAAGGATCGCTGTGACGACGATCGATCTGACCCACCTCAAGACGACCTACCAGATCCAAGGCACCGGCCCGGACGTACTGTGGATCAGCGGAGGCGGGGGGCGAGCCGACGACTGGCACGAGCACTACACGTCGGAGTTCGGCGACGCCTATCGCAGCGTCTCCTTCGACAACCGGGGAACCACGGGTACGGTGTGCCGTCAGCCCGGGCCGTGGTCGATCGGCGACATGGCGAACGACGCCGCGGAGCTCATCGAAACCGTCTGCGACGCGCCCGCCGTCGTGATCGGGCACTCGATGGGGGCCCTGATCATGTTGCAGTTGGCGCTTGACCGGCCCGACCTGGTCACTCTGGGGGTGTCCCTCGCCGGAGCCGCCCGCGGGGACGTGGGGTGGGCCGGCGACTACATGCGGGCCGAGATCGCCCTCCGGCGGCAGGGCATACGCCTGCCCGTCGACTTCATGGCCGTGCACAACGCCGCCCTGATGTATCCAGGACACGCGCTGCAGGACCAGGCGTTCTGGCAGGAACTCCGGGGGCAGCTCACGTCCCCTGCCGTGCATGAGAACAACGAGGACACCGTGCTCTCGCAGTGGCAGGCATGCCTGGACTTCAACGTCACGTCCCGCTTGGCCGCGCTGCGGACACCCCTGGAGGTCGTCGCGTTCGCCGAGGACGTGTGCGCCCCGCCCGCCTACAGCGCGGAACTGGCCCGTCTGGCCCCGGGCGCCCGCTACCACGAACTCCCGGGCCTCGGCCACGCATCCCTGTTCGGCCATCGCCCCGAGGTCGTCGCCGGCTTCCTCCGGGAACTGCTCGACGGTCACTTCCGACGACGGGGGTGACCGGACCGTGCCCGGGGAGCGAGGAGCACCGCCGCAAGCAAGCGGCGGTGCTC
>NZ_WVUG01000443.1 GCF_017614965.1 Streptomyces griseorubiginosus
GGGCGGAGGGGGTTCCGGACAGGCCGGAGGTGTCGGCCAGGACGGGCTTCCGGCGACGGCCACCGCCTGGATGCCGTCCGGGCCGGTCGAGGCGTACGCGCAGGCGTCGGCGGCGGCCGGCGCGGCCGGCGCCGCCACCAGCAGCCAGGTCAGGGCCACCAGCGCCAATGCCCGTGCGGCGAAGGCGGTTTGCGTCGGTTCGGGTCCATGCACGACCGAGATCATGAGCCCTGTCGGGCGCTCCCACGCCGGAGGGCGGGGGGATTGGCCCGATCGGGGGATCACGGGCGTACTCGGGTTTGACCGGCGCCACTTCGAGGGTGCTTCGACACGCACGCGCGTGCGAGTCGGGGTGGCGGTGGCACAGGTTCCGAAAAGAAATTTGTGAGGCGGTTGAACACAACCGCTGGTCCCATGCGTACCCATGCTCGTGCGGCGGCGCAGACGGGCGCTGCAACACCCTTGCGATTATGGGGAGTTGTTGACGATGAAGACCTCCTGGCGGAGCGCCTCCATGGTGGTGGGCGCCGCGGCCATCCTGGCTCTGACGACCGCGTGCGGCCAGGAAAGCGGCACCTCTTCGGTGGGCAGCCAGAACGTGGGCGCCACCGCGCCGGCCGGCGGCGGCTACGGCAGTGTCGGCACCAGCACCAGTGCCGGTACCGGTGTCAGCGCGAGCCCGAGCAACGGTTACGGCGCCGACGGCCAGCAGGGCGCGGCGAGCCAGAACTCGCCCGCCGGTCAGCTCGCCGTGACTCAGAACGCCGAGCTGGGCAAGGTGCTGACCGACAGCGCCGGTCTGACCCTCTACCGCTTCGACGAGGACACGGCCGAGCCGCCCAAGTCCAACTGCGAGGGTGACTGCGCCAAGGCCTGGCCGCCCGTGTCCGCCGACGACGCCTCGGCCGGCGCCGGTATCGACAAGTCCCTGCTCGGCGAGGTCACCCGGGCCGACGGCACCAAGCAGCTGACCATCGCGGGCTGGCCGGCGTACCGCTACGCCAAGGACACCAAGGCCGGCGACATCGCGGGCCAGGGCGTGGGCGGCAAGTGGTTCGCGCTGGCCCCCACCGGCAAGAAGGCCACCCTGGCGAGCCTGCCCGGGCTGTCCGTGCGCAAGGACCCCAAGCTCGGCGACATCGTCGTCGACAAGAACGGCATGACGGTCTACCGGTTCATCAAGGACCAGGCCTGGCCGAAGGTCATCTCCAACTGCACCGGCTCCTGCCTGGAGAAGTGGCCGGCCGTCGCGCCGGTCGAGCCGGGCGACACCAAGGGCATCGAGAAGAAGGGCCTGATGGGCTTCACCCGGCCCGACGGCGTCAAGCAGATGACCGTCGACTGCTGGCCGGCGTACACCTTCTCCGGCGACACCAAGCCGGGGGACACCAACGGTCAGGGCGTCGGTGGCACCTGGTACGTCATGGCCCCCTCCGGAAAGCCGATCGGCGCGCCGAAGAAGTAGGCGTCACCTCCCCAGGGTTGATCGCACCGAGGCGCGTTCGATCGCAGGTCCGCCCCCTCCGCACCGCACGGAGGGGGCGGACCGCTTTTCACATGCGGTCCGCGTGCGGCCGACGCGGCCGTTTTGCCACGTTTTGGCCGGGCGAATGCGGCACGTGCCGCAGGCAGTGACCGGGAACGGATGGTCAATTTCCGTTTCGGCTCGCCCCGTTGGCAGGCGATCAGTAGCCTCAGCTCGAACACCGGATCGCCTACGCCCTTGGAGAGATAGATGGACCGTCCCGCCTGGGCCCCCCGGAGCATCGACATCTCGGTGCCGAGCGTCTCGCGGATCTACGACTTCTACCTGGGCGGTTCGCACAACTTCGAGGTCGACCGGGAAGCGGCCCGCAAGGCCATGGAGTTCATGCCGGGACTGCCCAAGATCATGCAGGCGAACCGGGCGTTCATGCGGCGCGCGGTGCGCTTCGCCGTCGACGAGGGCATCGACCAGTTCCTGGACATCGGTTCGGGCATCCCGACCTTCGGCAACGTCCACGAGGTGGCCCAGGCGGCCCGCCCCGGCGCGAAGGTCGTCTACGTCGACCACGACCCGGTCGCCGTCGCCCACAGCCAGGCGGTCCTCGCGGGCAACGAGGACGCCGGGGTGGTCGCCGCCGACCTCCGCAAGCCCCAGGAGATCCTCGCCGGCGCCGAGGTGGAGCGGCTGATCGACCTGAACCGGCCGGTGGCGCTGCTTCTCGTTGCCATACTGCACTTCGTGGAAGACGCGGACGACCCGTACACGGCGGTGGCCGAGCTGCGCGAGGCGCTCGCGCCCGGCAGCCTGCTGGTGCTCACCCATGCCTCGTACGAGGGAATCCCGCTGCCGCCGGAGCGGGCGGAGGGCGCGGTGGACGTGTACAAGGACATTCGCAACCCGCTGATCATGCGCTCGCGCGACGAGATCGCGCGGTTCTTCGAGGGGTACGACATGGTGGAACCGGGATTGGTGCCGCCGCCGCTGTGGCGGCCGCAGGAGGCGCCGGAGGACGAGGATCCGTATGCCTTCTCCGGGTTCGCCGGCGTTGGGCGCACGGCGTGATCGCGGAGCCGGACGGGCCGGAGGACAGACTGCGCCGGTTCGCGACGATCTGGAGCCGGGCGGTGTTCCCGGTGACCTCCACGTCGCTGACCCGGCCGGAGTTCGAGGAGCGACTCCTGCCGCTGGCCCGGCGGTTGAGCCAGGCCCTGCACGCCCGCCCGCTGGACGCGGACGAGGGCAGGGCGGTCGGCGCGGCCCTGGTCACCGCGCACTGCACCGACCCCGAGGCGCTCAGCCGCACCCTCGACTGCGTCGACGCCTACCTCGTGCTGTACTGCGGGGCCGACGGCGACCAGGAGGAACTGCGGGCGCGCTGTTCGCGGTTGCAGCACGCCATGGCCGCCGGGTTCGCGCAGGCGCTGCGTGAGCGGACGCTGGCCGAGCAGGAGGCCATCTCCGCCGCCGCGCTGCAGGCGCAGGGCGTGGTGGCGCAGGCGCTGCACGCCACCGAGGCCCGCTTCCGCGCGGTGTTCGAAGGCGCGGCCATAGGGATCGGCATGGCCGACCTGGACGGAAACATCCTCCAGGTCAACGGTGCGTTGCTGCGGATGTTCGGCCACTCCGAGCAGAACATGCGCGCCCGCAACGTCAAGGAGTGGACCCACCCCGAGGACGCCCCGCAGACCTGGACCCTCTACGAGGAACTCGTCCGCGGCGAGCGCGAGCACTACCACCTCGAGAAGGCGTTCTACCGCCCCGACGGAACGGTCCTGTGGACCAACCTCACGGTCTCCCTGCTGCGGGACGCGGACGGCAACCCGCAGTACCAGCTCGCGCTCATGGAGGACACCACCGAGCGCCGGCTGCTCAACCTGCGGCTGCGCTACGAGGCCACGCACGACGCGCTCACCGGCCTGCCCAACCGCACCTTCTTCTTCGAACGCCTGGAGAAGGCGCTCGGCGCCGGCGAGGGCCAGCGCTTCGGCCTGTGCTACCTCGACCTCGACGGCTTCAAGACCGTCAACGACAGCCTCGGCCACGCGGCCGGCGACCGGCTGCTCGTCGAGGTCGCCGACCGGCTGCAGTCCTGCGCCACCGCGCCCGGCGAGATGGTCGCCCGGCTCGGCGGTGACGAGTTCGTGGCGCTGACCACCGGCCCCGACACCGAGCGCGAGGTCGACGAGCTCGCCACCCGCATCATGAACGCCCTGCTCGCGCCGATCAGCATCGACGGCCGGGAGCTGACGGTCCGCGGCAGCATCGGCATCGTCGAGGGGCCGGCCGGCACCCGCAGCCCGGCGGAGGTGCTGCGCAGCGCCGACATCACCATGTACCGGGCCAAGTCGGCGGGCGGCAACCGCTTCGAGCTGGCCGACGAGGAGGCCGACGCCCGCGCCATCACCCGGCACGGCCTGACCACCGCGCTGCCCGCCGCGCTGGAGCGGGGCGAGTTCTTCATCGAGTACCAGCCGCTGGTCCACCTCGGCGACGGCAGTGTGCGCGGCGCCGAGGCGCTGGTGCGCTGGCTGCATCCGCAGCACGGCGTCCTCGGCCCGGACCGCTTCATCCCGCTCGCCGAACACACCGGCCTCATCGTGCCGCTGGGGCGCTGGGTGCTGGAACAGTCCGTCCGCCAGGCGCGCGAATGGCGAGAACGGTACGACGACGCCGGGCCCCTGCGGATCAACGTCAACCTCTCGCCCTGCCAGCTCACCCACCCCGGCCTGGTCCAGGACACCGTCGACATCCTGGAACGCGCGGGCGTCGCACCGGACGCCCTGTGCCTGGAGGTCACCGAGTCGGCGTTGATCGGCGCGGACGACGACCTGCTCAAACCCCTGCGCCGGCTCGCCGAGATGGGCGTCGACATCGCCCTCGACGACTTCGGCACCGGCTACTCGAACCTGGCGAACCTGCGCCGGCTGCCGGTCAGCATCCTCAAGCTGGACCGCTCCTTCACCCAGAGCATGCAGCAGTTCCCCGCCGACCCCGTCGACCTCAAGATCGTCGAAGGGATCGTTTCCCTCGCCCACAGCCTGGACCTCGCGGTCACGGTCGAGGGCGTGGAAACGGGGGCGCAGGCCGAGCAGTTGCGGATACTGGGCTGCGACACGGCCCAGGGCTGGTACTACGCCCGCCCCGGCCCGCCGGACCGCCTCCACGAACTGGCCCTGGTCGACGCGACGGGCTGACCCACCGGGGCCGCCCGGACCCGGCCCGCTGCTCCGGGCCCGATACGGCGGCCCGGGCGGCACCGTGCGTCATGCACGCACGACAGGCGCGCTTTTCCAGCGCGGGGCGTACACGGGAACTCGGCGATCCCGCCCGACGCCCGGCCGCCCGTGCGACGCCGGTGCCCCAGCTCCGTCGCCTGTGCGAGGCGTGCCGTCTGGCAGGGCACTCTCCCGGGCAGCGGAGCCGCTCCGCAGGCCGCGCGCCCAGCCCCACGCAGCGGCCGGGCCGGCGTTCGCGGGCCCGCACGAGGGCCGGGCGGCGCGGTGGCGCTGCAGGGCGAGGCTCGCTATGTGCTGCGTGCGGTCGCATCGAGGCGCCGGCCGGGCTGGCATGCGCGGGCCCGCACCAGGGCCGGCCGACGCCGACGCGCTCCCGGGCCGGGCCCGTCGTCCGCTGCGCGCCGTCGTACGCAGGCTGCTCATCACCGGCCTCGACACCCGCGTCCTGGTCTTGCGGCGCAGCCTTGTCCGCCCGGCTCGGGGGCGTCTGTGTCGCCGCCCACTTCGTGGCGCGGGTGGTCTCGACCGCCGTCGGTGTCACGCCGGACGACCTGGTCGCCCAGCCATTCCAAGGCCCCCTCACCGGCCGCTTCTCCACGCCCGCCGACATCGCCGACCGTCCTCTTCCTCGCCGGGGATCGCGCGCGCAACATCACCGGCGGCGGTCCCGGCTCGGCCTGGTGCGCGGAAGCGTCGCGTCACCGCTCCAGCAGCATCCGCTGCAACTCCCGCGCCGCCCGAGGCGGAGCCACATCGCTGCGGTGCGCCAGCGCGATCGTGCGGTGCAGACCGGGCCGGGCGAGCGGGGTGACCCGTAGGCCCCGCCCCGACCGTGTCGCGACCATACGGGGTACGACGGCCACCCCCAGCC
>NZ_WVUG01000444.1 GCF_017614965.1 Streptomyces griseorubiginosus
CACCCCCTTCTCCACCCACCAGCTCTCCCCCATCGGCCGCCATCCTCAACAGGCCCATCACTTGCCGCAGTTCCGTCATCGCGGTGCGTCCCCCCGCCTCCACCGCCAGCAGTGCCTCGCGGGCGCGGTCCGGGGCGGTGTCCATCACCTTGCGGGCCGCGCCTGCCTGGATGACCATCACGCTCACATTGTGGGTGACGACGTCGTGGAGTTCGCGGGCGATACGGGAGCGTTCGCGGTCGACGGCCAGCCGGGTCGCGGTCTCGTGGTTCTCCTGCAGGACGCGCAGGCGTTGCTTCCAGGTGTGGACTGCGTTGGCGGCCAGCCCGACCCCGAGCAGGGCGAGGAAAGGGACGACACCGGGCGTGAAGGACGGGAAGTTCTGGTCGTGGAAGACGGCCAGCAGGACGGCCCCGGCCAGCAGGCCGGCCAGCGCTCGCGCGCGGTACGGGCTGTACACGGCCGCGCTGTAGGCGGCGACCACGCAGGAGACGAAGGTGTAGACGGTCGGGTCGCCGCCGCCCAGCCGCTGGTTGAAGAGCAGGCTCACCCCGGTCACCGCCCAGAACGCGGTCAGCGGATACCGGCGCCGTACCACCAGGGGCAACGCGGTCAGTGCGGCCAGCGCCAGTTGCCAGGCCTGGACCGTGCCGAGGTGCTGTGCCATGTCCGCCGGCGGGAAGGGGGCGTTCGGCGCGCCCGGCGGCGTCGGTACCCACGAGGGGGTCGACACCACGACCGGCGGGAGGGGAACCGTGCCCCTGCCCTGACGGTGGGCGGCGATCACCGTGCAGGCCGCCAGGACGACAGCGAGGATCGCGTCGGCCGCCCACATCCACCGGGACGGCCGCGGCAGCGGGCTGCGCTGCCGCAGCGACGAGACGCTCGTCCTCCACCGCTCCGCGATCTCCGCCGCGGCGCCCGCGGTCCCGCCCGTACGCACCGTCCCGACAGCCCCGCCCATGCGCACAGTGTGGCAAGGCCCGGAGACGGCCACATCCCTCCCGCGGCGGACGGCCGGGGACAGCTCGTACATCGCCCGCGTACATCGCTGGGATGACACGGCCGGAGGGTCATCCGGGGGCGGCAGCCGGTCTCGCCGTCACAGGCGACGCGGCCACCGCGACCCGGCCCCTACCGTCGGGCCGAACCCGACCACCGGCCCGTGGAGGCACCGTGCCAGCGACCGCGCCCGTCATCGACATCCGTGATGTGACCAGGACCTACGGCGAGGGGCCGCCGGCGCTCGCCGACGTGACCCTGAGCGTGCGCGCCGGAGAGGCGGTCGCCGTGCTGGGGCCGTCCGGCAGCGGCAAGTCGACGCTGCTGAACCTGATCGCCGGGCTCGACCGGCCCAGCGCGGGCAGCGTCACTGTCGCCGGGTTGCGGGTGGACGGGATGAGCGAGGCGAGGTCGGCGGAGTTCCGGCGGACGAAGATCGGCATGGTCTTCCAGTTCTTCAATCTGCTGGACGACCTGACGGTCACCGACAACGTGCTGCTGCCCGCCCAGTTGGCGGGTCTGCCCCGGGCCGAGGCGCGGCGGCGGGCCGCCGGTCTGCTGGAGCATCTGCGTATCGACCGGCACGCGGACGCCTATCCCGGGCGGTTGTCGGGCGGGGAGCGGCAACGGGTCGCCGTCGCCCGGGCCCTGATGAACCGTCCGGCGCTGCTGCTGGCCGACGAACCCACCGGCGCGCTGGACACCGCCTCCGGCGACGACGTCCGGGAGCTCCTGGCAGAGCTCAACGCCGACGGGCAGACGATCCTCCTGGTCACCCACGATCTGCGCCTCGCGGAGTCCTGCGCGACCAGGACGGTGGAGCTGGTCGACGGCCGCGTCGTCCGGGACACCGAGCGCACGACGGCGGTGACCTGATGAACACTCTCCTCAAGGGCATCTTCGCGCAACTGCGCCCCCACCCCGGCAGCGACCCGATGAACAGTCCCCGCAAGGCCGCCCTCACACAACCACGCCCCCACACCCCGGCGGTGACCCCATGAGCGCTCTCGGCAAGGTCGTCCGAGCCGGAGTCGGGCGGCGGCGTCTGCAGAGCGCCGTCATGATCCTCACCGCGCTCATGGCCGTCACCGCGTCCGTGCTCGCCGCCGGGCTGCTCGTCGCGGCCCGGGCGCCCTTCGACCACGCCTTCGCCCGGCAGCGAGGCGCCCATCTGACCGTGCAGTTCGACGGAGCGAAGGTGACCGGTCGTCAAGTCGGCGCGACCGCTCACGTGTCCGGCGTGAGCGCCGCCGCCGGCCCCTTCCGTGCCCTCTCCCTGCGCCCGCGCACCGCCTCGGGGTCGGACGCGCTTCCGGCCGGTGTCGATCTGCCGCCGCTGACCGTCGTGGGCCGGGCGGACGCCGGAGGCCGCGTCGACGGGGTCAGGCTCGTCGCGGGTGCCTGGGCCACCCGGCCCGGACAGATCGTGGTGGCGTACGGCGGGATGCCCGTACAGCCGGGTGCCCGGCTGACGTTCCCCTCCGCGCCGGGCGCCCCCACGCTGACCGTGGTCGGGGTCGCCCGGTCGGTGACCGGCACCGCGGACGCCTGGGTGACTCCCGCGCAGGCCGGGGCGTTGAGCGCGCGGGGCGGTCCGGTGTCGTACGAGATGCTCTACCGCTTCCGTCACGCCGGCACGGACGCCCAGGTCGCCGCCGACCGGGACGCGATCGCCGCGGCGGTGCCGAAGGGCGCGCTGAGCGGATCACGGTCCTATCTGGCCGTACGACAGCAGGAGACCGCCAACACGATGGCGTTCGTGCCCTTCCTGGCCGCGTTCGGGGTTCTCGGGCTGCTGCTGTCGGTTCTGGTCATCGGCATCGTCGTCAGCGGCGCGGTCGGCGCCGCGACCCGGCGCATCGGCATCCTCAAGTCCCTTGGTTTCAGCCCCTCGCAGGTCGTACGGGCCTATGTCGGGCAGGCGCTGATCCCGGCCGGCGTGGGGTGCGCGCTCGGGCTGGTGCTGGGCAATCTGCTGGCCGTTCCGGTGCTCGGCGAGGTCGGCACGGCCTTCGGCGGTCCGGGGGCGTCGGTTCCCGTGTGGATCGACGTCGTGGTGCCCGGGGCGGCCCTCGTGCTGGTCGCCGGAGCCGCTCTGGTGCCCGCGTTGCGGGCCGGGCGGCTGCGGACCGTGGAGGCGATCACCGTCGGACGTACGCCCGGTACCGGCCGGGGGCGTCTGGCACGGCGGCTCGCGGGGCGGCTGCCGGTGCCACGGGCGGTGGGGCTCGGGCTGGCGTACCCCTTCGCCCGTCCGGCGCGTTCGGCGACGACGGCCGCCGCGGTCGCCTTCGGCGCCGCGACCGTGACCTTCGGGGTCGGGCTGGCCCTGACGCTCGGGGCCGTCCAGTCGGGCCGCATGCTCGACTCGGCCGGGTCCGTCATGGTGGCGGCAGGCGGCGGACAGGCGCCGCCCGGTGCCCAGGCGGTCCACGCGGGCGGCGGCCCCGACGCGCCGACGGCCGATCCGGCCGAGGTCGCCGCCGCGCTCCGCGCCCAGCACGGCACCAGCCGCTTCTACGGCATCGCGCAGGCGCAGGTGAGCGCGTCCGGGATCACCGGCGCCACCACCGTGGTGGCCTACCAGGGTGATACGGCGTGGGCGGCCCCGCAGATGGTCTCGGGCCGTTGGCTCGACGGGCCGGGGCAGGCTGTGGTCACCACCCGGTTCCTGAAGGCCGCCGGGATCCGGGTCGGGGACACCGTGACCCTGACGGAGCGGGGGCGGCGGGCCTCGGTGCGGATCGTCGGCGAGGCGTTCTTCACCGCGGGCGAGGGCATGGAACTCCTCACCCGGACCTCTACGCTCGCGGCACTGGGGCTGGACGCGACGCCGGGCCAGTACGGCGTGCGGACGAAGCCGGGGACGGACCTGGGGCGCTACCTGACCTCGCTCAACGCCGCTCTGCAACCGGTCGGCGCGGTCGCGCAGGCCAACACCGCGCGGGGGTCCGACGTGATCGTGACGATGGACGCGCTGGTCGGGACGCTCACCCTGATGCTGGTCGCGGTGGCGGGCCTGGGGGTGCTCAACACGGTCGTCCTCGACACCCGCGACCGCGTCCACGACCTCGGCGTCCTCAAGGCGCTGGGCATGGCGCCACGCCAGACCGTCGCCATGGTGGTCACGTCGGTCGCCGGGATCGGTCTGCTCGCGGGCGCGGTGGCGGTACCGGCCGGCGTCGCCCTGCACCGGTTCGTCACGCCGCTCATGGGCAGGGCCGTCGGCATGACCCTGCCCGCCTCGGACATCGCCGTCTACCGCACGCCCGCGCTGGCCGCGCTCGCCTGCGGCGGGCTGGTCATCGCGGTACTGGGCGCCCTGCTGCCGGCCGTCTGGGCCGCCCGGACCGACACCGCCACCGCACTGCGCACCGAGTGAGCACCCCGACCGGCACCGCCACCGCACTACGCACCGAGTGAGCACTTGAACCGACACCGCCACCGCACCGCGCACCGAGTGAGCACCCCGACCGGCACTGCCACCGCACTGCGCACCGAGTGAGCCCCGGGGACCGACACCGACACCGCAGCGCGCACCCAGTGAGCCCCGGGGACCGACACCGACACCGCAGCGCGCACCCAGTGAGCCCCGGGGACCGACACCGACACCGCACGACGCAGCGGACGAGCCGCTCGACCGAAAGCGCCCCAACGCTACGCAGCGAGCGAGCCACTCGACCCCGCACCGCCCATCGCACCGCCCACCACGTCAGCCACTCTCAGGCGCCAACCAACCCGCGTAACACGCGCGTTGGGCGGCGAGCAACAAGAAGTCCGGCGCCGAATCCGCGCGCCTCAGGGCTTCCGGCGCCCTCAGCCGGTACGAAAGCCCTCATACGATCCTGGCCGCCCCGCACGCGGTTCCATTCGTCAACTGGCTTCACAGGAAACCCGGTTACGTTCACCGGATCCATCCGAAAGGACCGCAAGTCATGGCCACACCCCTGACGGCCGCACAGATGCTCGCCGCGCTGAAGGCCGAGGGCCTCACCGTGCACGAGCACGCCGGCTGGAAGACCCACAACCGCGACGCGGCGACCGGCAAGAGCTTCGGTCCCGTGATCGGCGTACTGATCCATCACACCGCCGGTCACGGTGACAGGGAACTCTGCTACAACGGCAGATCGGACCTGCCCGGCCCGCTCTGCCACGCCTGGCTCGGCAAGACCGACGGCCTGTGGACGATCGCCAACGGCCGCGCCAACCACGCCGGCGGTGTCGACCTCGACGTCCTCAACGCCCTGCGCGCGGAGAAGCCCCTCCCCGTCGACAACCAGGCCAACGCCGACGGCAACGACTGTCTGTACGGTCTGGAGATCGAGAACCTCGGCGACGGCAAGGACCCCTACCCGGACGCGCAGTACGACCGGGCCGTGCTGTGGGCCGCCGCGATCTGCCGGGCGCACGGCTGGTCGGAGAAGTCGGTCGCCGGGCACAAGGAGGTCCAGCCCGGCAAGGTCGACCCGAGCTTCGACATGGACGACTTCCGCGCCGACGTGAAGAAGCAGCTCGCGACGGAGCCGGCCAAGACCTCTCCGGCCCCGTCCAAGACCTCCCCCGCGCCCTCCAAGAC
>NZ_WVUG01000445.1 GCF_017614965.1 Streptomyces griseorubiginosus
GGGGAACGAGGGTCCGGGACGCGCTCTCGGCGTGCGCGACGACGGGCAGGGCGCAGGACGCGACGGCGGCCGCCGTGGCCGCGCCGGCGGCGAGGAGCCGGGCGAGCCGGAGGCCGCTGAGGTTCATGGGGGACATGACCTGACCAACGCGGGGCGCACCCGGAGGTTGCGAAAGGGCATTAAGGGCTTTGCTCTGCGGGCGGGCTGCCTAGTACCGTGGAGGCCGATTGGTGACAGCACGCTCGACTGTGTCATCATCTGCACGCACCACTCGCGCAGGCGCGGGAGGTTGTGCTGGAGGCGTCGCCTAGTCCGGTCTATGGCGCCGCACTGCTAATGCGGTTTGGGCCTTAAAGCCCATCGAGGGTTCAAATCCCTCCGCCTCCGCCATCTCACTCAGGGAGTCCATGCCGACGGCAGGACTCCCTGAGTCGTTTTCGCGGACAGATACGTACCGTTACGCGATGTATGCGCATATCCGCGGCGGCCAGCTCATCCGTGCCTCGGTCGAGATTCGCCGCAGGGGTCACGCACGCCGCTCGCGACGCGGGACGGGCCCCGGTGCAGCGCGACGAGGCGGAGCCCACTTTGGAACCGCGAGGAGGTGCTCCACCATGCGGGCGAGTACTCAAGGCGCTCCCCGAGCGGTCGGCGCTGCCGGAGTCCCGCGACCACGCCGAATGGCTCGGCTGGGGGAGGGTGTACGGGCAACCCGCAGCCATCCGGCCGCCACCGACCTGGTGCTGGAAGCCCTGGGACGCCTCAGCCGACACCGAGGGGGAGACCCGTATCAGCCACTGCCTGGCCCTGCCGGATCCGGCCCCCAGCCTCGACTCCGCCCTGGACCGGCTGCTCCCCCACCTCGAGAGCGCCGTGTGGCGGGCCCTGCCCAGCACCGCCGCCGCCCTCACCCCGACCAGGCCGAGGCCGCTGTTCGCTCTCATGGACGGCGAGGTGCAGTACGCCTCCGGCGTCGGCCGCATCAGCAACGCCTTTCCATGGTCGCCCAGCAGGTCTGCTACAGGAACCGGACGCGATCTTCTTCGCGGGCCGGAGAGCGAACCTCCGCGGTTTCGCAGAACCAGCGGGCCTGGCCAGCGAGCTGGGTACGGTGCTCTGCACCGCGCTGGCCCATCCCCAACTCCCCAACACGCTCTACAAGAAGCCCGAGAACCGCTACATCGGTTTCCTCGGCCTCCATCACCGGACCTTCGGTCGATGGCCAGGCGACGCTGGGTCACGACGTGGTGTGGGGAAACCTGAGCATCGCCGACCACCAGTCGGCTGGCGACGACGGCTCCGCCACCGTCAACCCCGAGATCCGACTGACCCCGCAGGGCCGCTACACCTTCGAACAGGCACTCATGCCCTAGCCCCGCTCGGAGACCGTTTCCGCAGGTCACAAGGGGTACAGCTAACGGATTTCACATGTCAGCGGCAGTCATGTAATGTTCTTCCTGTCGCCGCGAAGGGCCCGGAAGGGCAGGAAAGGGCGATAAAAACAGAACAAGCACTCGTAGCTTAACGGATAGAGCATCTGACTACGGATCAGAAGGTTGCAGGTTCGAATCCTGCCGAGTGCACACAGGTGAGAAGCCCCCGGAATCTTCCGGGGGCTTCTCGCATCTCGGGGGCGTGCGGCAACGGTTCCTCGACCCGTCGGTGCGCTTGCCGCCCATCGGTTGCGACAGCCTTCCCGGGTGCTCATCCTGGCTCTTCGTGCACATGTGGCCGGTCGGGGACTGTCCTGTCCGGCCTGCGCGGAGGACGTCGCCGGGGTCGAGTGAATCGTGGGCCATCCCGTGCCCGTACTGCTGCAGCGGATGTATCTCGAAGTCGGCAACGGCGGCTTCGGTCCGAAGAGGGTGCTGTCCCTCGCCGACGCGGATTGGCTGCACGGTGTGACGCGTGATGGGCGTTACGCGCACCGCGAGTTGGTGCGCCGGGATTGCCCGCGAGGGTGACAGGGCGCGGCAGAGGCCTGACGAAGTTCCGGAGCGGTTACGTCGTCGATGCCGGCGGCTCGGTGATTGAGGTGATGCATGTGCGGAGCAGGCGCCGCATCTGATCCTGTTCGTCGGTGTCCAGATCGGCCAGCATGTTCTGCTCGACGCGGCGAACCGCGGCGCTGGCCACCTCCAGCTGGCGGCGCCCGAGGTCGGTCAGCTCGGTCGGCAGGGCCCTGCCTACGGGTGCCCGTGCCGGACGGATGACGAGTCCCTGGCGTTCGAGCGACTGCAGAAGCACGTTCATCGACTGCCGGGTCACGAAGGCGCCGCGGGCCAGCTCGGAGTTGGACAGACCTGGCCGCTGGGCAAGCAGTTCCAGGCAGGAGTAGTGAGTGATCGTCATGCCCAGCGGGCTCAGCACGGCCTCCATTGCGGAGTGCAGGGCGCTCGCGGCCGCCTTGAGCATGTACCCCAGCGATGTATCCAGCTCGATTCCGGGCTCACCTTGACTCATGTCAGTAGTCTGACATACGGTGTTGAATGTCAGAAGACTGACATGCCTTTGGGAGGTAAGGATCGTGGCCGTCACCGGACCCGACTTCGTTTCACTGCAGGTGCGCGACCTGGAGCGCTCCGCCGCTTTCTACGAGGAGTACCTGGGGCTGAAGCGCTCCGCCGCCGGACCGCCGCACGCTGTCGTGTTCGACACCAAGCCGATCGCGTTCGCCGTCCGCGACGTCGTCCCGGGCGTCGACCTGGACGCGATCGCCCAGCCGGGCCAGGGGATGGCGCTGTGGCTGCACGCCACGGATGTGCAGGACATTCACGATGCTCTCGCCGACGCCGACGCGACGATCGTCTCGGCGCCCGTCGACGGGCCGTTCGGCCGCACTTTCACCTTCGCGGACCCCGACGGCTACCGGGTGACCCTCCACGACCGCGCCTGAGCCGGGCAGCCGGCCGCCTGGTCTCAGGTGTGGCGGGTGTCCTGAGCGGGTCCTTCAGGGTGGCAGGTTGGACGCTTTGGCGGGCCGCTCGTCGAAGTTCGGGCATGGAGAGAGCCTGGCGCCGTCTTGAGTCTTCGGCACGGAGGGATCCCGGCGCTTTGAGTCGTCGGCGCGGAGGGATCCCGGCGCTTCGAATCTTTGGCATGCAGGCGCGTCAGCCGAGGTCCGCTAGGTCGTCGCAGTCGCCGGCATCCCTCGTACCGTGCGCAGTGCGTTCGACCAGTTGGTCAGCTGGTCGAGCATCGTGGTGACCGAGGCCGCCAGGCCGTCGCCGGGGGTGAAGGTGCCGGAGGCGAAGGCGGGGAGCAGGGGGATGGCCGGCTGGGTGCGGACCGTGGCGATCTGGAGTTCGGCCAGGACGAGCCGCAGTGCCTCGGCGGCGCGGACCCCGGCCGCCCATCCGCCGTAGCTCACGATGCCGGCGGCCTTGTCGTTCCACTCCCGGTAGATGTAGTCCAGCGCGTTCTTGAGCGCCCCGGGGAAGGAGTGGTTGTACTCGGGGACGAGGAAGACGTAACCGTCGAAACCGTCGATCAGCTCGGCCCATGTGCGGGTGTGGGCGTGCTGGTACTGCTGGTGGTTCGGATTGCCGGGCTCGTCCAGGTTGCCTAGGTCGTGGTGGGCCAAGTCGATGAGTTCGTAGTCGGCGCCGCCGTGGGTGCGGGCGGTGTCGAGGAGCCAGGAGGCGATCTGGTCGCCGCGGCGTCCGGGCCTGGTGCTGCCGAGGATGATGCCGATACGGAGGGTCATGGCGCCCTTTCAGGAAGAGTTGACGTGACAACTCTAGGAGGGTTTGAGTTGTCACGTCAACTCTTCCCCGATAGCCTTGCCGTCATGGTGGAACCCGACGCGCTCGAGCCGGAGGAGTGGGATCTCTGGGACCGGTGGATGCACGCACAGCGCCTGCTCCTTCAGGAGATCGACCGGCGCCTGCAGGCCGAATTCGGTATCTCCAAGGCGGAGTTCAGCGTCCTCGTCACGCTGCTGAGGGCGCCCGGCCGTGAGGTGCGCGTCGTGGACATGGCGGAGTCGCTCGGCTGGGAGAAGAGCCGGGTCTCCCATCAGCTCACGCGCATGGAGAGCCGGGGGTTCGTGGTCCGTACCGAGAGCGGGGCCAGCGGGCGACGTACCGGGATCGGGCTGACACCGGAGGGGCGCCGCCTGGCGGAGAGCGCCGTCGTCGCGCACGCCGGCAACGTCCGCCGCTACTTCATCGATCAACTCGCGCCCGAGCAGGCCGCGGCCATCAGCGCATGGAGTGACCACATGATCGAGCGGCTCGAGCGGCTCGAGCAGCGGGGTGAACGGGGCGAACGGGGTGGCGCCGGTGCCGTGGGCGGTAGTGCCTCTCGCGCGTGAGGGGGCCTCCCGCGCGCGTGTGTGTGACGTCAGGTCCAGAAGCCCCGGAGCGGTGGTCCGGGGCCTCCGATGGTTTCAGGGGACGGGCCGTCAGGACTCGAGGAAGGCGAGGATGTCCGGGTTGAGGACGTCCGGATGGGTCGACAGCATGCCGTGCGGGAAGCCCTCGTAACTCTTGAGGGTGCCGTTCTTCAGGAGCTTCACGGTCAGCGGGGCCGAGTCGTCGTACGGGACGATCTGGTCGTCGGTGCCGTGGCAGACCAGGACCGGTACGTCGATCTGCTTGAGGTCCTCGGTGAAGTCGGTCTCCGAGAACGCCTTGATGCATTCGTAGTGGGCGTTGGCCGCGCCCATCATGCCCTGCCGCCACCAGTTGTCGATCAGCCCCTGCGACACCTGGGTGCCAGGGCGGTTGAAGCCGTAGAACGGGCCCGAGGGCACGTCGATGTAGAACTGGGCGCGGTTGGCGGCGAGGGCCTTACGGAAGCCGTCGAAGATCTCGATGGGCAGGCCGCCCGGGTTGCTCTCCGACTTGACCATGACGGGCGGTACGGCGCCCACCAGCACCGCCTTCGCGACACGGCCGGGCTTGGCGCGAGCGACGTAGCGGGCGACCTCGCCGCCGCCGGTGGAGTGGCCGACGTGGGCCGCGTCCCGCAGGTCGAGCGCGTCGGCGAGGGCGATCACGTCGGCGGCGTAGGTGTCCATGTCGTGGCCCGTGGCGGCCTGGCTCGAGCGTCCGTGCCCACGGCGGTCGTGGGCGATGACCCGGTAGCCGTGCGCCAGGAAGAACAACATCTGGTTGTCCCAGTCATCGGCGCTCAGGGGCCATCCGTGGTGGAAGACGACCGGCCGGCCGTCTCGCGGCCCCCAGTCCTTGTAGAAGATGGTGGTGCCGTCGTCGGTGGTGACTGTACCCATCGCTGATCCTCCGCTCGCCCGGGCGTGCTCCGGTGGCACAGAGGTGTGGGGGCACGCCGGGATCGACGAATTCACGCCCTGGGGCGCGGTCTGGACGTACCCGGACCACAGTACGCGCGGGCTGTGAACGCCACATCCTCAAACGGACATCCGTGCTCGAAGTGCGCGCGGCGGGGACGCGGGCCGCTGGGACCGCGGCGGGCCGGCCGAGTCGTCTGTCCTGGTGGGTCAGGACTTCGTGTCTGCCAGGCGTTGGAAGGCTCGGGTGGTGCGGGGGTGGGCGAGTTCGTCCAGGAGGTGACGCCATTCGGGGTCGGAGGGGTCCGGGTG
>NZ_WVUG01000446.1 GCF_017614965.1 Streptomyces griseorubiginosus
GTGGGGGCCTTTCGGGGTGGCCGTTTCGCGGAGGTCGCGTGGGTTGGTCGTCCTGTGTTCTATTCCGTTCGGTTTTGTTTCATCGGTTCCGTTTCGTTTCCGTCAGGGCTGAGGGGGCCTGTCGGGCGGAAACGACCGTCAACGGGCCGGGGTGTCTCGGGGTCGCCCTCCTCCCCGGGGAGTAGCGGGTCATGCACCGTCTCCTGCCGGGGAGTTAGGACAGGTGACTTCGTGGGCACGATGTGCCGGGAAGGCGCGGGGACCAGGCTGGTTCACGTCAGCCGGAGGGACTTCCCAGGCCCGAGGAGGCGTCATGAACCGCCAGATCCGCGTCCGCGTCAACCGCCGCCCCAGCACGCCCCGCGACACGACCATCGACCGCAGGACACCCTCGGGCCGGATCCTGCCGTACTGACGGCCGTCATGAACTGCCGTGCAGACGGCGCGAGATCGCCGTACGAAGGGCTCGGCGCACCTCCTCGGGGGGCGTGGGGCCCTTGGGCTCCGCCCCGGCCACGACCGCGGCGGCGACCGCGCGCAGCTTGGTGTTGGAGTGCTGGGAGGTCTCCCGCAGGATGTCCCAGGCCTGTTCCGAGGTGCAGCCGTGCGTGGCCATCAGCACGCCCCGCGCCTGGTCGATGACCGGGCGGGAGACGATCGCCTGCCGCAACTGCTCGATCTCCACCCGTAGTTCGTCCAGCTGCTCCGCGCGCTCCCGGGCGACCGCGGAGGTGGTGCGCGGCCCCGCCGTCCGGTCGGACGCGTGCCGCAGCGGGTCCTCGGTGTCCAGCCCGACCAGCTCCAGGATCCGGCGCGGCTGCCCGTTCCAGTGCGTGGCCCGCACCGGGACGCGGTGCCGCCGGCCGTAGGCGTCGAGCAGGTCGAGGAACTGCAGCCCCGCCGTGTCCATGAAGACGACGTCCGTCATGTCCAGATCGACACCGCTGACCCGGTCCGGGAGTTCCTCCAGTGTCCTGGCCAGGGTGTCCGCACAGCCCCTGACGAGCTCGCCGCGCGGAGTGAGCACGGCGTGCCCCTCCACCACACGGCCGTCGATGACCAGGGTGTTCAACCGCCCTCCGAGAGGTGTGTGTGCCGCAGAGGTCATGTCCGCCTCGCCGCTCCCGACAGTCGTCTCGACGTTGAGTCACCGATCGCCACCGGGTTTGGCCGCGAGGCCGTACCGGAACTCCGCGGGGACCCGGCGGTGCTGACAGACGCCTGCCCGAAGCGCGCCGGTGTATACCCCGCGACGGGGAACGAGCGGGGAGGGGACGGGGAATGACCGGCTCGTGTCGCGGGTACCCCCCAATCGTCCAGAGGATGGAGGGTAGGGTACGGAGCCCGTGGTGGGAGAGGAGACCGCGTGGGTGTCCGGAACCAGGCTCCCCGTCCGGCCGAGGGCTCGCGGCCGTGGCTGACGGTGTCCTCGCTGCCGGGGTGTCATGGGCTGCGCGTTGCGGGCGAGGTGGGCCTGGCGACGCGCGTCGACTGGGAGCGGGCCCTGGCGCGGGCCGTGCGCGAGGGTGGGCGGGAGTACCGGCTGGAGCTGTCGGCCGTGACCTTCGTCGACGTGGCGGGAGCGGGAGCGCTGGCGGCCGCCGCGCAGACCTTGGAGGAGGGCAGGAGGATCGTGCTGCAGCAACCGCCACCGACCCTGCGCCGCCTGCTGGACATGTTCTGGCCGGGGCTGCCGGCGATCGAGGTGCACACGCCATGACCGTCACGACCGAGCCCCACGACCCCTTCGTCCACCCCGCGCTCTTCTACGCCGACGAGCGGGAGTACCTGGAGGGCACCGTCCCCTTCGTGCGGGCGGCCCTCAAGGCCGGTGAACCGGTCGCCGTCGCCGTGCCGTCGGAGAACCTCCGGCTGATCCGCGACGGCCTGGGGGCCGACGCCGACGCCGTACGGTTCCTGGACATGCGGGAGGCCGGCCGCAACCCCGGCCGGATCATCCCCGGCGTGCTGCGGGCCTTCACCGACGCCCAGCCCTCCGGCACCCGGGTCCACATCATCGGCGAGCCGATCTGGGCCGGCCGCAGCGCCACCGAGTACCCCGCCTGCGTGCAGCACGAGGCGCTGATCAACGCCGCCTTCCAGGGGCGTACGGCGACCATCCTGTGCCCGTACGACACCCGGCGGCTGGCCCCCGAGGTCATCGCCGACGCCTACGTCACCCACCCCACCCTCGTGCGCGGCGGGTCCGGCGCGGCGGAGAACAGCAGCGCGTACGCCCCCGCCGAGATCGTCGCCCGCTACAACGAACCCCTGCCGCCGGTCCCGGACGCCCCGGTGTTCGCCTTCCGTGCCGCCTCCCTCAGCGAGGTGCGCCACCTGGCCGTGGCCGAGGCCGCCCGGCTGGGCCTGCCGTCCGCGCGGCTCGAGGAGCTGGCCCTGGTCGCCGCCGAACTGGCCACCAACAGCGTGGTGCACGGCGGCGGTTCGGGCTCGCTGCGGGTGTGGGCCGAGGACGACTCGGTGGTGTGCGAGGTACGGGACGCCGGCCGCCTCACCGACCCCCTGGCCGGTCGCCGCCCCGCCTCCCGCGACCAACGCGGCGGCCGCGGACTGCTGTTGGTCAACCTGGTCGCCGACCTGGTCCGTGTGCACAGCGACGACGAGGGGACGACGGTGCGCTGTTGGTTCGGGCGCTGACGGCTGCCGCGAACCTCCGCCCCGCGGGACTGGCTTCCGTACGCATTCACTTTTTACGCTGGAAGCCGGGGGCGCCCGGAGACTCGTGGGCGCGCAGTGGACTCAGGGGGCTTCATGGGAGCCGCGACATCTCCCGTACCGAGCACGACACTGAGCGCTCAGGATCTGCCACCGCTGTTCCGGGTGAGCGATCAGTGGGCTCTACGTCATCAGAACGAATCGTTCCGGGCCGTCCGCACGCACCTCATCGTGCTTCTCCTGGCCACCACGGCCGCCGCGCTGACCGAGCGGGCCTCCGGGCATGTGTGGACGGTGTGCGCCGCCGCGCTGTACGCGGCGACGATCGCCCTCGGGCTGCGTACCTCGCGCCGCCGCTCCCGGGCCCGCTGGCAGGCGCACCGGGCGGCGGCCGAAGTGCTGAAGTCGCTGGCCTGGCAGTACATGGTGCACGGCGGCCCGTTCCACTCCCGGGTCGCCGACCCGGACGCCGTGTTCGCGGCGCGGCTGGAGGAGCGGCTGCGGGAACTGCGCAGCTGTGGCTGGGAGGACTCGCGGGGCGGGCCGTGGGAGCGGGGCGAGGGGCAGATCACTCCGCAGATGCGGGCCGTGCGGGCCAAGTCGTTCGCCGCGCGCCGGGACATCTATCTGCGCGACCGGCTCCTGGAGCAGACCGTCTGGTACAAGAACCGGGCCTCGCGGGCGCATCGCGCAGCCGCCCGCTGGTCGGCCGTCACCGCGGTCCTGACCCTGCTGGCGCTGACGACGGCCATGCTGCGGGCCTTCGGGCTGATCGGGGGCGCGGACCTCGCGGGACTGCTGAGCGCGGCCGCCGCGGCGGGCGTCGCCTGGCAGGAGGTACGGCGGCACGGACCGCTGACCCACGCCCACTCCCTCATCGAACAGGACCTGGAGACGGCCCGGATCGCGATGTCCACCACGGTGACGGAGGCGGGGTGGGCCGACGCGGTGGGGGAGGCGGAGCGTCTGATGTCACCGGCGCACACGGAGTGGCTGGTGCGGTTCGGAAGTTGAGGACGGTTGAGGGCAGTGGTGGCAGGGGAACGGCGGCGGGTGCGTGTCAGTCCCGGTGTACGCCGTCCCGCCACAGCACCGTCACCGGCACCCCGGTGCGCCACGCGTACGTCACGATGTCGCCCGTGCCGCCCGGGCCGCGGGCCGGGCGGCCGTCCCAGACGGCGATCAGGCGGTCGGAGTGGTCCACGATCCAGCGGCCCGCCGCGAAGTACGCCTCCTCGTGCGTCGGTTGGAGGGGCAGGTCGACGCGGGTCGCGCAGGAGCCCAGGAGCCTGCGGTACGTGCTGCGGGTCTCGGCGTCGCCCAGATGGGCCTCGTAGTCCATGCCCGGTATCACCGCCGTCACCGGGACGCCGTGGGCCAGTGCGATGTCGGCGAACAGCTGGTCGGCGCCGGCCGCGAGACTGCTGATGGCCTCCAACTCGGCGCCCCCGGCACTGAATTCGCGACGCAGGGCGGACCGGACGTAGGGCAGGACGGACGCCGGGATCGAGCGGTGTCCGGTCACGCCGATGCGGGTGACGCTGAGGCGGGGGGCCGCGGCCGCCGCGTCGAGGAACTGGGTGGTATGGATTGTCACGGAGCGTCCCCTCCCGTCACCATCGGTGAATACACCCTAGCCCAGGGCGACATGGCGCGCACGGGGCGCACCGGTTCACATCCGGTGGCCGCCGGGTCCGGGTGGCCCATGGTGGACCCGGGTCCTCGAGGCTCAGGTGGCCAGCGGGTCGAGGACCAGCGGCTCGATCTTGCCCTCCAGCATGTATCCGAGTCCCTGTACGGCGCACACGTCCGGCCGTTCGGCGATGTGCACCGGCATGCCGGTGGCCGCGCGGAGCATCTGGTCGAGGCCCGGGAGCAGGGCGGAGCCGCCGACCATCATGATTCCGCGGTCGGCGAGGTCGGCGACCAGATCGGGCGGGCAGTCGCGCAGGACGCGTCCGATGCCGTCGAGCACGGCGGTCAGGGGGGTCTCGATGGCGTCCCGTACGGCGGCGGTGTCGACCCGTACGGAGCGGGCGAGTCCGGTGGCGACATCCCGTCCGTGGATCTCGGTGGAGGCGGGCCCCTGGAGGGTGAGGCCGTTGCCGGAGAGGGCGAGCTGCAGGGGCCGTACGGACTGGCTGGGCAGCATCAACTCGTGCTCGTGGCGCAGATGTTGGACGATGGCGTGGTCCACGGCCTCACCGCCCACGGGGATGCGTTCGGCGGTCACGATGGACCCCAGTGACAGCACCGCCACCTGGGTGGCCGCGGCCCCGCACACCATGATCATGGTGGCTTCCGGGCGCTCCACGGGCAGCCCGCACCCCACGGCGGCGGCGATGAGGGTGTCCACCAGTTCCACGCGCCGGGCGCCGAGCCCCACGAGCGTCTCGATGGCGGCCCGCTGGGCGAGCGGATCGGCGTCGTGCGGGGTGCAGGCCGCCGCGCGCAGGAAGGGCTTGCGGCGCAGGGTGCGGCGGACCTTGTCGCCGAGCAGGTGCCGGAGCATGCGCTGCGCCATCTCGATGTCGACGACGGTGCCGCCGGAGACGGGGCGGACGACGCGGATGTAGTGCGGAGTGCGGCCCGTCATCTTCTCCGCGAACTCACCGACGGCGATCAGGGCGCCGGTCCTGGTGTTCACGGCGGCGGCGGAGGGCTGGTCGACGACGAGTCCGGCGCCCTTCACATAGACGCGGGTCCGGGCCGCCCCCAGGTCGACGGCGAAATGGCAGCGCCGCAGCTGCTCCAGACTGGCGGTCATGGCGGGTCCTCCCGAGAGCACAGACCGTGGGGACCGCCGGGTGGGCGGACCTCGTTCCTCGGCCCGCCGAGCGGCGGGCCTCACTGGAATCGTGCGGGGGGCGGAGGGGCGGCGCCGCTT
>NZ_WVUG01000447.1 GCF_017614965.1 Streptomyces griseorubiginosus
AGGCACGACGGGCTCGCTCCTCACGGACGGGACGGACACGGGCGGCACGGGCGCGTGCGGCGGGATGGCGGGGTGGCGGCGTGGCGGGTCATCTCGGGGCCGGTCGGCTCGCCGCTCCCAGTGTGGTGAGGTCCCGGTGCAGGCGGGTGGTGATGTGGTCGATCAGGGCGGCGAGGTCGGGACAGTACACGGACGGCGCCGCGAACGGGGTCGGCGTGGCACCCGGGCGGTAGCGGTGGGCGTACAGGCCTCCGCCGCAGACCGCCGAACGCGGGCAGGCCGCGCACACGGGGGCCAGCCCGGCCCGCCCCCGCTGCCGGGCCCGGAACGCCTCGTGGCGGGCGGCGTCGGTGAAGCTGTGCGTGAAGACGTCGAGGCCGGTGGCCGGGGCGCCGTCGTAGGCGACCTTCAGGGAGTCGGCCTGTTCGATGGTCCCGTCGGTCTCGACCACGACCAGGTCGACCGGGGCGAGTCCGACCGCTTCGCTGCGGGCGGTGCCGCCGAGCAGCAGGGCCGCGATCTCCTCGAAGAACCGGATCCCGGTCTCCCGGCGGGGCGCGCCGTACCAGCGGTCGAAGACCGCACAGAGCCAGCGCGCGTACGGCACCGGCTCCCCCGGCTCGGCTCCGGGCGCCGTCGGGGGCAGGACGGTGCGGCCGGCCAGTCCGGGCGGCGGGGTGTGCCAGGTGCCGTGCGGAAGGAGCAGATCCAGACGCGGCGGGGCGAACTCGAGCAGGGCCTCGTAGGTCTCCACCGGGTCGGCGGCCAGGTCGACGGTGCACAGCAGCCCGGCGTACAGCGGGCGGTACGGACCGTCGGCGAGGAGCCGCAGGGCCCGGGCGACCCCCGCGTGGCTGCCCCGCCCGTCGGGACGCCGCCGGTGCCGGTCGTGGGTGGCGGCGGTGCCGTCGAGGCTGACCCCGATCCGCACCCCGTGCCGGGCCAGCACCGGCAGCAGCGCCGGGTCCTCGACGAGCCGCAGCCCGTTGGTCTGCAGGGTGAGCCGCAGGTCCGCCACCCCGGCCAGGGCGTCGGCGAGCTCACCGAGCAGCGCGTCCAGCCGGGCGGCGCCCACCAGCAGGGGCTCGCCGCCGTGCAGCACGACATGCACCTCGCCCAGACCGTGGTCCCGGGCGTGCCCGGCGATGAGGGCCGCCGTGCGCCGCACGGTGCGGGGGTCCATGACCCGGGGGCGGTCGCGCCAGCTCTGGTCCGCCGACTCGTACACGTAGCAGTAGTCGCACGCGAGGTTGCAGCGGCTGTGGATCTTCAGCAGGAACTGCCGGAAGGGGACCATGGGGCCAGCCTCGCTGGATCGCACCGGTGCCGGGCCGGGGCTCGGCGGGTGCCCGCATCCTACAACCCGTCAACTGCCGGGTCCGCCGGCGGCGTCGGCCGCCGGGCGGCTCAGATGGTCGGCGGTTCGATGTCGGAGTCCAGCCGGATCCCGGCCGCGACGGCCAGTGTCGTCGGGTGCTGCGCCCCCAGGGTGCGCTGCGCGCGGTCCAGGGCGTCGCGGTGCAGTCGGTCCGCCTCCGTCGTACGGCCGAGGGTGCGCAGAGTGAGAGAAAGGTTGGAGGTGGCGCCGATGACGTCGTAGTGGTCGGCGCCGAGGGCCGCGAGCAGACCCTCGCGGGCCCGGGTCTCCTGCTGCGCGGCCTCCTCCGTCCGGCCGGCGGCGATCAGGTCGTTGGCGTGGTTGAGGCCACAGCTGAAGGTGTACGGGTGGGACGCCCCGAGGACCTGGACCAGCTGTTCCATGGTGCGTCCCGAGGACGCGAGCGCCTCGTCCGGGCGGCCCAGCACGCCCAGGTACACCGTCATGTTGCTGGCACAGACCAAGGTGACCGGGTGTTCCTCGCCCAGGTAGTCCTTGTAACGGCCGAGCGCCTTCTCGGCCAGCTCCAGCGCCCGCATCGGGTCACCGAGCGCGGCGAGGTCGCTGGCCAGGTTGCAGGCGGCGGCGAGGGTGTCGTAGTGGTCGAGGCCGTGGGTGCCGATGCAGCGCTCGTAGATGTCCTGGTCGACGTCCCGGGCCTCGGAGTAGCGGCCGTCCCGGCGCAGAGCGACGGCCAGGTTCTTGCGGGCCCGCAGGGTGTCGCTGTGTCCGTCGCCGAGGACCTGGTGGTAGAGACGGGTGGTCGTCTCCAACAGCTCCAGTGCTGCACGGAGTTGTCCGGTCTCCCGCAGGTCGCGGGCGTAGTTGTTGGCGTAGTTGAGGGTGGTCGGCTTCAACGCTCCCTGGTTCTCCCGCTGTCGTTCGTAGGCCGCGCGGTGCAGTTCCAGGGCGGCCCGGCGGTCACCCGCCAGGTACTCCGACATGCCCAGGTTGTTGGCGTATATCAGCGTCCGCCGATCGTCCTCGCCGAACTCCCGGAGCGCCATCCGGTGGGTGTTGCGGTCCAGTTCGCGGGCCTCCTGGTAGCGGCCGAGGGCGCGCAGGTCGGCGCCGACGTTGCCGGCCGCGGCGAGGGTGTCCGGGTGGTCGCCCCCCTTGGTCGCGGTGAGGCGCTGCAGTACGTCCGAATTCGTCTGGTACGCCGCCACGAACCGACCTTGTGAGCGCAGCACGTTGCCGAGCTGGGTGCGCAGCAGCAGGGTCTGCGTGTCGTCGGAGCCGGCACCGGAGAAGTCCGGCCGGCCCCAGCGTTCCAGGGTGCGTTCGGCTAGGTCCAGGGCGGTGTCGTAGAGGCTGCGGCGCCACAGGTAGCGCACGGAGTGAATGATGAGCCGACGGACCTCGGGATCGGGGTCGGCGGCCGCACGCGAGGGCTCGAGGTGGGGCAGGAGTTCGTCAAACTCGGCCCAGTCCGTGGTGGCGTCCGGATCACGGGGCTTGGCGTCCACCAACGCGGTGTGGACCACCCTGCGCAGTTCCTGCCAGCGCTGCGTGCCGACGCCGTCCCGGACGACTGCCTGGATCAGCCGGTGCACGGTGAGGGTCTCGCTGCCCCGGTCGAAGCGGGCCAGCCCGAAGCGGTTGAGGGCCCGCAGCAACTTGGCGACGGCCACGTCGGCTTCGGCGGCGTCGATGGCGAGGGCCCGGGTGACGGCCCGGCTGTAGAGGAGCCGCATGGGGATCGGATCAGGGCCGAAGAAGGAGCAGATCTCCAGCATCTCGACGGCGGCCGGGTTGCTCTCGCGCAAGTCGTCCACCGTGATCTGCCAGGTGCGGGCGGCCGAGGTGGGGTACTCCCGGGGCGGAAGGGGGGTATGTTCGAGGATGTCCGTGGGGCGGTCGCGCAGCCGGGTGAGGTAGATGTCAACCGGCATGCTGCTCTGACTGAGCCAGACAGCCGCCTGTCCCACCGCGAGCGGCAGGTCGCCGAGTTCGTGGGCGATCTGCTCGGCGTCCCCGACGGCGAGCCGCGGGTTGGACCGGCGCAGCACCTCGACGCTCTCCGCGCGGGTGAAGACCTCGACCTCGGCCCGGCCCACGCTGTTGACCCAGGCCCGGTCCCGCGAGGTGATCAGCACATGCCCGCCGGGCGGCCCCTCCGGAATGAGCCCGTCGAGTTCGGTGGGGCTGCCGGCGTTGTCGTACACCAGCAGCCAGCGGCCGTACGGCCGTCCCTGGGCGAGGGCTCGCAGCACGGTCTCGGCGGTGGAGCCCACGTCCTCGCCGCGTTCCAGGCCGAGGTCGGGGGCGAGGTCGGCCAGCGCGGAGCGGATCAGGCCGGGCTGGGCGGCGTTCATCCACCAGACCACGTCATAGGCGGCCCGGTAGCGGTGTGCGTACTCCAGGGCGGTCTGGGTCTTGCCCATGCCGCCGAGTCCGTACAGCGCCTGGCTGGTCACGGCGGCTGTGGGTCCGGCGGTGAAGTGGTCGCGCAGTCGCTCCAGGAGCGGACCGCGCCCGACGAAGCCGAGATGGCGGGAGGGCAGTCGAAGGGCCGCCGGTATCGTCCCGGGGAAGATCGGCAGGGCCGTGCCCAGCGGCGGCGTGGAGCCGTCGGAGAGGCGGCGGCCCGGCGGCGGCCCGAGGGCGACGAGGAGCTGGTCGAAGGCATCGGCGGCGCCGCAACGGCTGAGGTCGGCGGCGACGCTGTCGAAATACGCCTCAGCGGCGGCCGGGTCGAGTTCCTGGAGGCGGACGGCGACCAGGCCGGGACCTGCTGTCGTGTCGTGTCCGGCCAGCTGCGAGCGGATCGCGGCGGCCCGGGACTGGTCCGCGTACTCCGGCGACAGCAGGGCCAGCACCCGGCCCAGGCCGCCCAGGGTGCCGGCCACCTCGGGCAGCACGGCGCCGTCCGGTCCGACCGTGCTGTGCAGGGAGACCTGGTAGCCGACGGACTCCAGGACCTCGGCGGCCCATTCGGCCCACATCCGGCCCAGCGGCGCGTAGCTGATGTAGATCTGGGTGGGCAGGGCGCGGGGGGCGCGCAGGTAGGCGGTGCGCAGTTCCGTGCGTCGGTCCGCGGGCAGCGGGGTGAAACGGGTCACCCGGCCCTCCGAGATCCAGTCGGTGAGCCGCACGAAGGCGGTGAGCAGGGAACGCTCCTGGCGGGGCCGGTCGGCGACGGTGGCCGGGATCTCCTCGTAGGCGTAGAACGCCTTGTAGGGCACCTCGATCTCGCCCCAGTAGCGGGTGCGGTCCTCCTCCGGCAGCCAGTCCAGGAAAGGATCGAACTCGCTGCGGCAGTAGTCCCGTCCGGCCTCCAGCCGCTCGGTCTCGGCCTCCTCGACGCGCATAGGGACCGGGAGCACTTTGATGGGGCGGGGCGCGGAGTGCCGGACGGTGGCTGCCGCCTCCACTCCGCCGCGAATGTTCTGGGCGTTCATGGTGAAGCAGTCGACGAGGACGTCGGGTAGCAGAACGGTGCAGATGCCGCTCGTGTCGCTCACGCCGGTCCTGCTGTCGATGAGGACGTAGTCGTAGGAGGCGATCATCCGCTCCCGCAGGGCCTGCAGGAAGTGGCCGCCACCGAGGTCGTTGTAGAAGGTGTGCCAGTTGAAGCTGGTGACGGCGGCGGAGTAGGCGGCCGACTGCCGTCCGGCGGGCAGGAAGTCCAGCCGCCCCCCGGAGGGTTGCTCCAGCATCAGTCCCACGGTGTACGGCGCCGGGTCCGCGGCGTCGCGCAGCCAGCCCTCGGTCCCGTCCGCCGCCGCGGGGTGCGGTCCGGGGCCGCTGCCGGCGCCCGCGCGCGCCGGGGGCTCCGCGCGGCTGATCACGGTGCGCACATAGGACTGCACCATGTTGATCAGGCCGTTGGAGGAGCGCAGTTCGGGGTCGACCAGCAGCGGGTGGAGGTACCGATGCAGACCGGGCGCCTCGAGGTCCCAGTCCACCAGCAGCACCCGGTGGCCCGCGCTCGCGAGGATCCAGCCCACGTTGGCCAGCGCCATGGTGCGTCCGGTGCCACCCTTGAACGAATAGAACGTGACGATCTTGCCCGGTCCGTCAGGCCTACTGGTCATCATCGTCGGGTCCTTGGTCGCGGGTCGTGGGCGGTTGGCCGGGCGACTCTTGCGGGTCGCCGGGGCCGGGCCCGCCGTACGGGGGGCCGGCCCAGGGCAGCGG
>NZ_WVUG01000448.1 GCF_017614965.1 Streptomyces griseorubiginosus
CCCGACGGCACCCCCACGCCTCCCTGGCCATAAGGCCCGCCAGCCAGCGCAGGTCAGGGCTGCAGCCCCTGCTCACCGCGCCGCTCCCTGGCCTTTGCCCTCGTTGTCGAACGCGAGCGAGGCAGGCCCCGCGGATCACAGGCCACCGTGCCGTGCGCAACAGGGGCGCCAGATCGGTTGCGGGAGGTGGTTAGGGGGCGGCGAGGGCGGTTCGTGCTGTGTCGAGGAAGTCGGCGTGCGCAGCCGGGTACTGGCCCGCCGAGGCGTTCGTGTCGAGGGAGCGTTCCAAGGTCTCGGCAGCGGAGCTGACCGGCTCGGGGCCTTCGAGCCGGACGAGGGTGAGTGCCTCGGTGACGGCGCTCAGGGCTGCGCGGTGGCGGTCGCGGCAGCCGGCCGCCTCGGGGGTGCCGATGGCCTGCTGCCACGCGAGGCGGCGCTGGTGGCAGGTGTCGGCGGCGGTGAGGAAGGCGGCGTAGGCGCTGCGGCGCACCTCACGCTGCGCGGCAAGATGCTGGGCGGTCAGCGTCTGTCGGGCCACGTCGAGTTGGGCGTCGGCTTGCAGACGGCCGGCCTCCCATGCGGCCTCCGCCTGCCGGCGTCCGGCGTCCCAGGCCGCGTCCGCCTGACGCTGGCCGGCCGCCCAGGCCGCGTCCGCCTGCCGGGCTGCGGCATCGACGGTGCTCTGCGCCTGCTTCCGGGCGGCCGCCAGCGTGAACCATCCCGTGACTGCGCCGCCCGCGAGGGCACCGGCCACCGCCGAACCGGCGGCGATCCACGCCGTCATCACCGCATCCGACACCCAGGCCCCCTCCCGTCCACCCCGCTGCCCACCGGTGCAGTGTGCCAGCCATCGAGGGGCCCGCGCGGAGCGTCAGTCCATGCGGTTGGCCGCCGCCTGCTCCATGGCGTATGAGCGGGCAGGTCTGCCGATGGTGACGGTTGCGGGTGGAGCGGCAGGAGCATGAACTGCGGTAGAGGTCGGACTTCCCTCGGGGGTGAAGGGGTGCCGCAAGAACTTATGCCGCGCGCTGCAGCCCGGCGTGAGCTGCACGGCAGGCTCCATGACGGTCTGACGCTGAGTCGGTTGACCAGGACGCAGCTTGCCGACAGGTCGGGGTTGGGGCGCACGACCGTCGCCGAGGCTCTTCGGCCCGATGGCCGACTGCCGTCGGCCAAGACGGTGGCAGCGTTGGCAGGGGCGTTGGGGATCCCGGCCCGCGAGCTTTTGGCGTTGCGGCGGGCCGCGGCCGGCGGGATGGGCCCGGCCGTGGCGAAGGGGCCGGTGTTGGGCCGGCCGGTGGAGGACTGGGAGGCGCATGCCCTGGAGGTTCATCCGGCCGGGAGCATCGCGAACGGGCAGCAGGCGGGGGCCCTCGATGACCGGGTCCTGCCCGGCTACGTGCACCGTGCCCACGACCGGGTGCTGGCCGCTGCGGTACAGGAGGCCGTGGAGGGGCACAGCCGGATGGTGGTGCTGGTCGGGTCTTCCTCCACGGGCAAGACCAGGGCGTGCTGGGAAGCGGTGGGACCGCTTGCGGGCACCGGCTGGCGGCTGTGGCATCCGTTCGATCCGACCCGGGCAGAGGCTGCACTGGAAGACTTGGGCCGGGTGACGCCGCGGACCGTGGTGTGGCTGAACGAGGCGCAGCACTACCTCGACAGTCACCGTACGGGCGAGCGCATCGCTGCTGCCCTGCATCACCTGCTCACCGATCCCGCACGCGGGCCGGTGCTCATCCTGGCGACGCTGTGGCCCGAGTACGCCCAGCAGTACACCGCCCTGCCGGCCTTTGGCAGTTCGGACACCTACAGCAGGGTGCGCGAGTTGCTCGCCGGGCGCACTGTCGCGGTGCCCGACCTCTTCGATGCTGCTGCGCTGGAGCGCGCTGCAGCCCTGGCCCGCGGCGGTGACCACCTGTTGGCCGACGCTCTCACCCGGGCCGGCACGAGCGGGCGGATCACCCAGGATCTGGCGGGGGCGCCCCAGCTTCTGCACCGCTACGAGCACGGCACGGCAGCTGCCCGCGCTCTGCTTGAAGCCGCGATGGATGCTCGCCGCCTGGGTATCGGGCTGCACCTTCCCCAACCGTTTCTCACCGACGCGGCCGCCGACTACCTCACCGATGTCGACTATGACCAACTCACCGATGACTGGGCAGAAGCCGCCTACGCCGAACTCGCCCGCCTCGTCCACGGAAAACAGGCGCCGCTGCGTCGCGTCCACCCGCGCCCCGAACGCCGCCGGCCCCAAGCGCCGTCGGTGTCCTCGCCTTCCACGGCCGTATCCGTCTTCCGCCTGGCCGACTATCTGGAACAGCACGGCCGCACGCTGCGCCGGCCGTTGTGTCCGCCCGCGAGTTTCTGGCACGCCGGCCATGCGCATCTCACCCGGGTCGATGACCTCAAGGCCCTGGCCGCAGCGGCCCACAGGCGACACCGGCTGCAATGGGCTCACCACCTCACCTGCCGTGCAGCCGAGGCCGGCGACCCGGACGCCCTGGTCTACCTCTCCCGTCTCAGGGAGCGGTCCGGGCAGTACACGGCGGCCGAAGAAGTGGCCCTGCAGGCGGCACGTGCGGGTGACACCCGGGCCCTGGCGCAGCTGGCCCGGGCTCGGGACAAGGCAGGCAGTACCCAACGCGCCGAAGCGCTCGCACGGCAGGCCGCCAGGGCCGGGGACGGACGGGCTCTGCTCCGCCTCGCCCAGGCGCGCGAAGGGCGGGGAAACCGTCAGGGTGCCGAGGACCTCTATCAGCAGGCCGCTGAGGCGGGCAGCACCGACGCGCTGATCCAGCTGATGCGACTGCGCCGCGAAGCCGGCAACTTAAAGGGCGCCGAAGAAGCCAGCTGGCAGGCCGTCAAGGCCGGCAGCGAACATGCGTTGGTCCACCTGGTCAGAATCTGGCACGAGGACGGCCGCGAGGACAACGCCGAGGCCCTGGCCCGGCGCGCCGCAGCGGCCGGCAAGCTGCGCGCCCTCACAGCGTTGGCACTGATGCGGGAGAAGGCGGGCGAGTGGCAGGCAGGCGAAGCCCTGGCCCGGCACCTGCTCGACCTCGGCAGTCCCACCGCGCTGGCCGAACTGGCCCGGCTGCGCAAGGAAGCAGGTGACCATGCGGCTGCCGAGCAGTTCGCCCGGCAAGCGGCCACGGCCGGCCATACCCGTGCCCTGGTGGCTTTGATGCTGGAGCGGGAAAAAGCGGGCGACAAGCAGGGTGCCGAGGCTCTGGCCAGGCACGCCCTCGCCCCATCAGGCCACCGCTCCTCACCGGGCCTGCCCCTGCGGCGCCCAGGGAGCGCGAACCTCAGGGGTGCCGCAGCAGCCGGCTGGCCCCTTTCTGCGTCCCCCCAGACGTACGCCCTGCTGGCACTGGCCCGGCTCAGGGAGCAGACCGGGGATGACGACGGCGCCGAGGGCCTCTTGCAGCAGGCGGCCGATGCAGGCGACATCGAGGCCCTCGTGTCGCTGTCCCGCCTGCGGGAGAAGGCGGCAGACCATGTACAAGCCGAAGCGCTGGCTAGGCAGGCGGCGGCCGCCGGCAACCCTCGCGGGCTACTCCACCTCGCACGGAAGCGAGAGCGGGATGGCGAGTTGGCGGCGGCTGCGGTCTTGTTCCAACAGGCTGTCGACGCCGGCAGCCGCACAACGCTCGCCGACCTTGCCCGGCTGCGGGACAAGGCCGGTGATCAGGCCGGCGCCGACACCCTCGTGTTGGACGCGGTCCGTGACGGCGATGTCCGCCCCCTGCGCGAGCTGATCAGCACCCGGGAGAAAGCGGCAGACCACGCCGCGGCCGAAACCCTCGCCATCCGCGCGGCCGACATGGGCAGCGTCCACGGCCTGCTCGATCTGGCCTCGCTCAGGGCAGCGGCCGCAGACCACGCCGGTGCCCACAACCTCCTGCGGCACGCGGCTGACACGGGCAGCGCACACGCCCTGTTCGAACTCGCCCAGGAAAGAGCACGAAACGCAGACCACCACGGCGCGGAGGCCCTCGCCCGGCAGGCAGCCGACACAGGCAGCCTGGGAAGCGTGTCCAATTCCAACACCTTCAGAGCCTACGCACGACGGCAATGGCCCCACGGACTGGATCCCGACGGCACCCCCACGCCGCCCTGGACCTAAGCCACCGTCACCTGCCGATAATCCCTGCAGCGGCCACCCCACACGGGCGTCCGGTCCGGGAGCCGGCTCGAGACATCCGTACGCGCCGCCGCCGTAGACCGCTGGTGGCGTCCCAGGGGGGACGGCTTTCGGTGAGAAATGGGTGCAGGTGCCACACTGTCTGCCTTGAGGGAAGGGGTGGGCTTCGTGAGGTTCGGTTTCCGTGTAGGGGTTCCGGGGATGAGTGTGCGCGTCTCGACACGCGGCGTACGTACCTCGATCGGGCCGCGTGCGGCACGAATCAGCGTCGGCAGCGGCGGTGCGCGGGTCTCCTCCGGGCTCGGCCCCTTCTACGCCTCCAGTTCCCTGCGCGGCAGCCGGGCAGGCACCAGCACCCGGCGCAGCTCGCGCTCGCGGACGGTGGCGCCGTCGGCCGCGCAGCTGGAGCGGGCGCGCCGGCAGGCGGAGCGGGCGCAGCAGGAAGCGCAGCGCGATGCCGCGATCGCTGAACTGCGTGAGCTGCGGCGTCAGATGACCGAGGTGCATCTGCAGTCGTTTCCCGCCGCGCATCCGCCCGTGATCCCGCGGGTGCCGCAGCTGGGTCTGCCGTGGGCGCTGGCCGAGGCGCAGGCCTTCCACCTGCAGGGAGTGGGCCGGCTGGCGAGGGCGGAGCGGGCCGCTGCCAAGCAGCGCGCCCAGCAGGACGCCCCCGCCTATCTGGCGGCAGAGACCGCGCGCCTGCACAGCGTCCGGGAGCAGATGGCCGGCGAGGCCGCACAGTGGTGGCAGGCCCTGCTCGCCAATGATGAAGCAACCGTCTGCGAGGCCGTCAACACCGCCTTCTCCGACAATCCGGCCGCCGGCTGCGCCGTCGGCGTGGACGGCTCCGTGCTGTCCGTGCTGATGCGGCACCAGGACCTCGACACCCTGCCCACCCAGAGCCCCGGCCTGACCCCCAGCGGCCGGCCCACGCTCAAGACCCTCACCAAGCGAGACCGGCTGCTGTGGTGGCTCACCTCCATGGGCTCCCACCTCATCGCCACCCTCAAAGAGGGCTTCGCCACCGCCCCGAACATCACCGCCATCGACCTCGCCGTCCTCACCCGCCTGCCCGACACCCAGCGCCTGGGCTTCGTCGCCTACGGCCGCTGGAGCCGCCAGACCATCGAATCCACCCGCTGGCGAACGGCCGAGGACGCGCTGCGGTTTTTGGACCTCGGCCAGGACGTCGCCTGTGCCGTCACCACCACCGCCTCCGGAAACCTCTCCAGCAGCATCAAGCCGCTGGATGCCAGCCGGGTGCCCGGCCTGCAGGAGTTGCTGGACAACGCCCACGACGAACCCGACTCCGGTACGGCCGCCCTCGCCGACCTCGACCACACCCTCGGCGCCAACACCCCGCCCCACGAC
>NZ_WVUG01000449.1 GCF_017614965.1 Streptomyces griseorubiginosus
CTGGAGCACCATGCCCCGCACCCGCCCCCTGCGCACCGCGCTGGCCGTCGCCCTGCTGGCGGCGGCCGTCGCGGGCTGCGGTGACGCGGGCGGGCTGCGCGGCGCGGGGGCGACGCCGACCGCGACCAGCCCCGCCAAGCTGTGGCCCCAGCTGTCCCCGGCCGCGAGCCCGGCCTGGGACTACGACAACGGCGAGTCCGAGGCCATGAAGGGCGTCACCGCCCCCGGCGACGACATACGCAGGGTCGACCCGGTGGCGATCGTGCGGGCCGAGATCGCCCAGCACCCGGACGACTACGCCGGCTCGAAGGCGCCGTACCGCGAGACCGCCCGCCGGATGGCGTACTGCGGCCGCAAGCCCGCGGACGAGCGGTGCCCGCTGCTCAAGGGCTACTACCGGGACCTCACCGGTGACGGGCGTGCCGATCTGACGCTGGGCTTCCGACTGCTGCCGGGCACCCAGACCGCCGTACGCGTCTACACCGTCGAGGCCGGCCGGGTGGTGCAGGTGATGGCCAACGACGACGCGGTGAGCGGGGTGGAGCTGGCCGGGCACTCGGTGATCATCCACGCGCCCTCCGACCTCGCCGACTACGAGTACCGCTTCCAGTGGACCTGGGACCCCGACCAGAAGGTGATGCTGCTCACCCACGACGAGATGCTGCGCCTGGGCAAGCACGAGCACCGCCACCGCCGCTCCCCGTCCCCCTCGGCGACCCCATGACGCGGCTCGCGCTCCCCCACTGGGCCGGCACGCTCGCCGTGAAGGCCGCCGTCTTCATCACGGTGATGTGCTGCGGGCTCGCCGCGATGCTCGGCGTGCTGGTGCACGTCTCGGTGACCGACCAGACCGTCGGTCAGGCCCGCAGCCTCGCGCTGGCGCGGCTGGCGGACGCGACGAAGGCGTACCAGGCCGGGGACACGCTGCTGCCGGGGGCGAGCGTCGATCCGCCGGGGCTGCCGCGCGCGCTGCGGGATCTGGCGCTGGCCGGGGACCGCGGCACGATGGTCTCCGACCACCACGGGCAGCCCACGATGTGGGCGGCCGGTCCCGCCGACCGGAACCGAGCGCTGGCCGTCGAGGTCGACTACGCGCAACAGGCGCACACCATCGCCGGGCTCGACCGGGCGATCCTGTGGTCGTCGGGGCTGGCGATCGGGGCGACGCTGCTGGTGGGCGCCTTCGCCGTGACCCGGGTGACCCGGCGGCTGCAAGCGACCGCGCAGGTGGCCCGGCGGATCAGCGCGGGCGATCTGGACGCGCGGGTGGGTGATCCGCGGACGACGGACCAGAGCCGGCCGCAGGACGAGGTGGCCGCGGTCGCCGCCGCGCTGGACACCATGGCCGCCTCCCTGCAGGGCAAGCTGCTGAGCGAGCAGCGGTTCACGGCGGACGTGGCACACGAGCTGCGGACACCGCTGACGGGGCTGCACGCGGCGGCCGAGCTGCTGCCGCCGGGACGGCCGACGGAACTGGTGCGGGACCGGGTCGCGGCGCTGCGCACGCTGACCGAGGACCTGCTGGAGATCTCCCGGCTGGAGACCGGGCGGGAACAGCTCGAACTGGACGGCGAGGAGCTGGGGGCGCTGGCCGCGCGGGTGGTGCGGGCGTCGGGGACCGACACGGAGGTCGTGGTCCTGCGGGACACCCGGGTCGAGACCGACCGGCGGCGGCTGGAGCGGGTGCTGGGGAACCTGGTGGCCAACGCCCACAAGCACGGGCGGGCGCCGGTGTCCGTGACCGTCGACGGGGCGGTGGTGACCGTACGGGACCACGGGGACGGGTATCCGGACTACCTGGTGGAGCACGGACCGCAGCGGTTCCGCACGGAGGGCGGGGCCAAGGGGCACGGGCTGGGACTGACCATCGCCGTGGGCCAGGCGGAGGTGCTGGGGGCGCGGCTGGAGTTCGCCAACGCGGTGGACGGCGGGGCCGTCGCGATTCTGACGCTGCCTCAGCACGGGTCCGCTCTCCCCGATGGCGCAGTGCGACGGGCGGCCGCACCCGAGTCCTCCTAACGTGGCGATTAGTCAGGTTCGCCCCATTCGTGGAGGTACTCCCCCATGTCCCTGCGCTCCACCATCACCCGCCTCGGCATAGTCGCCGCGGCCGGCGCCCTCGTCACCTCCGCCGCCGTCACCCCCGCCCTGGCCGACAACGACTGGGGCAGCGGCGGCGACTCGGGCTCGGACAACCAGCAGAGCCAGCAGAGCCAGCAGAGCCAGGAAAGCGGGCAGAGCTGGCAGGGTCAGCAGACGCAACAGAACCAGCAGAGCCAGGAAAGCGGGCAGAACTGGCAGGGTCAGCAGACGCAACAGAACCAGCAGAACCAGGAAAGCGGGCAGAACTGGCAGGGCCAGGAGAACCAGCAGAGCTGGGAGCAGGGCGATCACGACGGCGGCCAACGGCTCGCCCGAGGTGTCGTCACCGCGAGCGAGCTGAACCTGCGCAGCGCGCCCAACCGGGGCAGCCAGGTGATCCGGGTGGCCCACCGGGGCGAGCGCGTCTCCATTTTCTGCAAGACGCCGGGTCAGAGCGTCGACGGCAACCGCCTCTGGTACCTCCTCACGGACGGCACCTGGGCCTGGGGTTCGGCCCGCTACATCGAGACCATCGGGACGCCGCCACGCTGGTGCTGAGTCCCTGAGGTCACAAGACCGACTATTTGGGTAAGTTCCGGACATGACCAACGCCGGAACCACCGTGGTACAGGCGGATCCTCCCGCCCGCGCGGTACGCCTCCCCCGGCGCCGTGGCATCGAGTTGGCCCTCATCGTCCTCGCCGTACTGCTGTCGGTGTACGGCTACTGCGCGGTGGGCCTCGCCCGCTACGGCACCGTCCCGCCCGGCGCCGCCGGTTACGGCGCCGGGCTCGGCGTGCTCGCGCTGCTCGCGCATCTCGCGGTGCGACTGCGGGCGCCGTACGCCGACCCGCTGCTGCTGCCGATCGGGGTGCTGCTCAACGGCCTCGGCCTGGTCCTGATCTACCGCCTGGACCTGGAGACCCCGGGCGACCGCGCGGCCCCCACCCAACTCGTCTGGTCCACCCTGGGCGTGACCCTGTTCATCGTGGTCGTCCTCATGCTGCGCGACCACCGGTGGCTCCAGCGCTACTCCTACGTCTGCGTCGCCGCCGCCCTCGTCCTGCTTCTGCTGCCGATCCTCTTCCCGGCCGTCAACGGCGCCCGGATCTGGATCCGGATCGCCGGATTCTCCATCCAGCCGGGCGAGTTCGCGAAGGTGCTGCTGGCGGTGTTCTTCGCCGCCTACCTGGCCGCGAACCGCAGCGCGCTCGCGTACACCGGCCGCCGGATCTGGTTCATGCAGCTGCCCACCGGCCGCGTCCTCGGCCCGATCCTGGCCATCTGGCTGCTGAGCGTCGGCGTCCTGGTCCTGGAGCGCGACCTGGGCACGTCGCTGCTCTTCTTCGGCCAGTTCGTCGTCCTGTTGTACGTGGCCACGGGCCGCACCGGCTGGATCGCGGTCGGGCTGCTGCTGGCGGGCCTGGGCGCGGTCGCCGTCGGCTGGCTGGAGCCGCATGTGCACAGCCGGGTGGAGGACTGGCTGCACCCCTTCGCCTCCATCGACGCGGGTCTGGGCCCCGGCCAGCTCGCCCAGTCGCTCTTCGCCTTCGCGGCGGGCGGCGTCCTCGGCACCGGACTGGGCCTCGGCCACTCGCTGCTGATCGGCTTCGCGGTCAAGTCGGACTTCATCCTGGCCACCGCGGGTGAGGAGCTGGGCCTGGCGGGCCTGTGCGCGATCTTCCTGCTCTACGGCCTGCTCGTGGAGCGCGGCTACCGGGCCGGCCTCGCCCTGCGCGAGCCCTTCGGCCGGCTGCTCGCCGTGGGCCTCGCCTCGCTCATCGCGCTCCAGGTCTTCGTCATCGCCGGCGGAGTGACCGGCCTGATCCCGCTGACCGGCATGGCGATGCCCTTCCTCGCCCAGGGCGGCTCGTCGGTGGTCACCAACTGGGCGATCGTGGCGCTGCTGATCCGGGTGAGCCATACGGCACGCAGGGAGTACGACGGCGAGGTCGCCTCATGACCCGCTACATCCGGCACGCGGCCGGGTTCTGCGCCCTGCTGCTCCTCGCGCTCCTGGTCAACGCGGCCCGTGTACAGGTCGTCCGGGCCGGTTCCTACGACGCCAACCCGGCCAACCGCCGCTCGGCCATCGCCCGTTACGGCCAGCCCCGCGGCGACATCCTGGTGGCCGGCGAACCGGTCACCGGCTCCCGGGACTCCGGCCAGCAGCTGCGCTACGAGCGGACGTACACGAACGGCCCGTTGTACGCCCCGGTCACCGGCTTCTCCTCGCAGGTGTACGGCACCACGCTGCTGGAGCACACCCAGGACGGGGTGCTGTCGGGCACCGACCCCGTGCTCACGCCGCTGCCGCTGTGGCACGGCCTCACGCGCTCGCCCAGCCCCGGCGGGGACGTCGTGACCACCCTCAACCCGGCGGCCCAGCAGGCGGCGTACGAGGGGCTGGACGGGCGCAAGGGCGCGGTGGCGGCGTTGGAGCCGTCCACGGGCCGCATCCTGGCCCTGGTCTCGACGCCCTCGTACGACCCCTCGGTCCTGTCCGGGAACGCGGCGGCCACCGAACGGTCCTGGGAGCGGCTGAACTCCGACCCCGACAAGCCGATGCTCAACCGGGCGGTCCGGCAGACGTATCCGCCGGGTTCGACCTTCAAGGTCGTCACCGCGGCGGCGGCGCTGGACGCGGGGGTGGTCACGGACCTGGACCGGGCGACGAGGTCACCGGACCCCTACCGGCTGCCGGGGACGCGGACCTGGCTGATGAACGAGGGCGACGGCTGTGAGGACGCTCCGCTGCGGGACGCCTTCGAGTGGTCGTGCAACACGGTGTTCGCCAAGCTGGGGGTGGATGTGGGGGTCACCGGCATGACGAAGACGGCACAGGCGTTCGGCTTCAACGACAGCGCCCTGCGGGTGCCGTTCTCGGTCGCGCGCAGCACCTTCGACACCTCGGTCGACAAGGCGCAGCTGGCGCTGTCCTCGATCGGCCAGTACAACACGCGGGCGACGCCGTTGCAGATGGCGATGGTCGCGTCGGCGGTCGCCGACGGGGGGCAGCTGCGTGAGCCGTATCTGGTGGAGCGGACGACGACGGCCGAGGGCGGCACCGCGTGGACGGCGGGCCCGCGTCCGGTCCGCCAGGTGATGCGCCCGGAGACCGCGGATCTGATGAAGGAGCTGATGGAGGGCGTGGTCACGGAGGGCACCGGCACGAACGCAGCGATCCCCGGCGCGATCGTCGGCGGCAAGACCGGCACCGCGCAGCACGGGGTCGGCAACGCCGGTACGCCGTACGCCTGGTTCGTGTCCTGGGCGCAGCGGGAGGAGGACCTGACGCCCAAGGTCGCGGTGGCCGTGGTGGTGGAGGACGGGTCGGCGCACCGGGGGGAGATCAC
>NZ_WVUG01000044.1 GCF_017614965.1 Streptomyces griseorubiginosus
GACCAGTTCGAGGTTGGGGTCGATCATGCGCATCGCGCGGGCCGTCTCGGCGGCGAGGCGGCCGTACTCGGCGGCGGTCTTGTGGCCGGTCTGCCAGGGGCCGTCCATCTCGTTGCCGAGGCACCACGAGTGCGTCGCCGTCGCGCAGGGACGGACCGAAGCCCAGGACGGTGTCGGGAGCGCAGCTGCCCTGGAGGCGGTCGGCCTCGAAGGAGCCGAGTACGGCCAGGTACACGCGCAGTCCCTGCCGGATGCCGGTGACCCGGACGGTCTCCCCGGCCCGCACGGACACCGGTTCCCACTGCGGGCCGGCCACTCCCCCGACGGTCAGGTCGGCGGGGGCGCCGGTGACGGCGACGAGGATGTCGGCGGAGGGGACACAGGCGAAATCGAGTGCGGTGATCTCCAGCAGCGGGGCGTGGTCGTCGTTGCCGCACAGGACGTTGGCGACGCGCGCCGAGTGCTGGTCGACGGCCCCGTTCGCGGGCAGACCGTAGCGGGCACGGCCGATCCGTCCGAGGTCCTGCACGGTGGTGATGCCCGCGGTGCGGATCGTGAGGGTGTCAGCCATGGCAGGCCGCCAGGGGGGTGCCGGCGTGGTCGTCCCACTCGTCGGGGGTGATGGGGACGTAGCGGAAGGTGTCTCCGGGCCGGTAGGCGGTGATCGGGTCGCGGTGGAGGTCCAGGACGCGGACCGGGGTGCGGCCGAGGAGGGGCCAGCCGCCGGGCGAGGGCATGGGGCAGATCACGGCCTGCCGGCCGGCGACGGCCACCGACCCCGGGTCGACCCGGGTGCGGGGCGAGGCGAGGCGCGGCACCGGCCGCGGGAAGGGCGGGCCGTCCGTCATCGGTGCTCCGGCGGGCGCTCCGAGGCAGCGTACGGTGAGGTCGCAACCGGAGTGCAGGGCGATGACCTCGCTCTCGCTGAGGTCCAACTGACGGGCCACGTCGGGCAGGTCGGGGCCGTACGCGCCGCCGTAGACGACAGGGACGACGAAGCGTCGCGGGGCGGCGGCCGGTGCGGGGCTCGGCCCGAGGCGGGCGGCCTCGCGCGACACCACGCGCCGGACGGTGGCGTGGTCGATGACGGTGCTGTCGAACTCCACGAGCAGGGCGTCGTAGGTGGGCACCACGTCGTGGACGCCGGTGAGCCGGACGGCGTCCAGGGCGTCGGCCAGGGCGTGGACGAGCCGCCAGGCGTCCTCGGTGGGCAGGTCCACGGTCCGGGCGAGCAGGGCGCTGTCGCCGCAGTCCGTGAGGGTGAGGTCGCCGTCCATGTCACGCTTCCTTGCCGCTGAGCACCTTGTCGAGCGAGGTGATCTCGACACCGGCACTCAGCAGTTGTTCGCGGATGCGGCCGGCCAGCGCGATCGCACCGGGGCTGTCTCCGTGCAGCAGGACGGTGTCGCAGGCGACCGGGAGGTCCGTGCCGGAGACGCTGCGCACGACGCCCTCCGTGACCATGCGCAGTGTCCGCCGGGCGACCTCGTCGGGGTCGTGGATCACCGCTCCGGGCTCGGAGCGGGGGACGAGGGTGCCGTCGTCGCGGTAGGCGCGGTCGGCGATGCCGACGATACCGACGCGCAGCCCGCGGGCCCGCGCCGCGTCGGCCAGCTCACCGTCCTGCGCGAGGACGATCAGCGACTCGTCCAGGGCGGCGACGGCGTCCACAACGGCACCGGCGTAGTCGGCGCGTACGGCAACCAGGTTGCCCAGGCGTCCGTGCGGGGCGACGTGCCGTACCCGGGTGCCGTGCGCGACGGCGAATGCCTGCAGGGCACCGACCTGGTACAGCACGTCTGTGCGGACCTCCTCCGGGGTGAGGTCCATGGCGCGGCGCCCGAAGCCGACCAGGTCGGGAAAGCTGGGGTGCGCGCCCACGGCCACCTGCCTTGCCACACAGCTTCGGACGGTGGCGTCCATGATGCGCGGATCACCGGCGTGGAATCCGCAGGCCACATTGGCGGAGGTCAGCAGGTCCAGGAGGGCTTCGTCGTCGCCCATCGTGTAGGCGCCGAATCCCTCGCCGAGATCGGCGACGAGATCAACCATGGGGGTCATGACGTCCTCCGGAGGGAATGCGGGACCGAAAAGGATGCGAAAGGGGGCGGGCAATTGACGGCCGAAATGACCGGCCATACGCGGCGGGAATTCCCGGGAACCGGTTCACGTCGTATTCGTCGGGCGGTTCCGGCCTCGATGTTCCGCTCAACTTAATCCCGGAGCCACATGACCGCCAATATGCGTTCAGTCTGGCGTTATCGCGAACGGCTATGACGCGGCTCACATCTGGGCGCGCACCCGGGGCTGCGCTCCCGTCGGCCCTCTCCCTACGATGAGGCTCCGCTCCCGTGGAAGGCGCCGCATGGACACCAGACGGCTGTACTCGTTCATAAAGATCGTCGACGCGGGGAGCATCACGCGGGCGGCCGACATCCTGCACATCGCACAGCCCGCACTCAGCCAGCAACTGTCCGCCCTTGAGGCGCAGTTCGGGCAGCAACTGCTGATCCGCAGCAAGCGCGGGGTCGCTCCGACCGAGGCCGGCCGGGCACTGTACCGGCACGCCCAGCTGATCCTCCGGCAGGTCGACCTCGCTCACGCCGCCGTCGAGGTCTCCGGCCGGGCTCCGGCCGGCAGCGTGTCGGTGGGCCTCGCGCCGTACAGCCTGGGCGCGGCGCTCGCGCTGCCGCTGCTGAAGTGTGTGCGTGAGCGCTACCCGGACATCCTGCTGCACATCAACGAGAACTTCGGCGGTGTCATCAGCGAGGCCATCATGACCGGCCGCATGGACATGGCGTTCATCTACGGTGCCGGCCCGCTGCGGGGCGTGCAGTTCGAGCCCGTGCGCACGGAGGACCTGTTCCTGATCGGCGCGTCCGGCGCCACGGTCCCGTCGGGGCAGGGCGAGGTGCGCATGCAGGAACTCACGAGCGTGCCCCTGCTGCTGCCCAGCCGTATCCACACGATCCGGCAGGTCGTGGACACCGCCTTCCAGCAGGCGTCACTGCGGCCGAACCTGGTGGGCGAGGTCGAGTCCGCGCTGACGCTCGTCAACGCCGTGGAGGCGGATCTCGGCGCCACGATCCTTCCCTGGTCGGCGGCGCGCGCCATCCTCGACGTCCGCTCCCTGTCCGTGCGCCGCATCGTGGATCCCGTCATCCAGGTCAAGCTGTCGCTGGTGACCGCCGACGGCCAGCCCCTTTCGGAACCCGCCCTGGCGGTGCACGACCTGTTCCTCGAACTGGTCACCACCTTTGACGGCTTCCCCGACGGGGATAAGGATCGCCGATAACGTCACACCTATCCGCTATTTGTTTCCGGTGACCTCCCCGACTAACTTTTCCGGGAACCACCTTCTTTTCGACACCTTCCAGCGGTCCGAAAAGGCACGGCTCGTCACCGGAGACAAGATGAAAAAGCGTGTCCTCAGCACCCGTGGAATCCTGCCCGGCCGGGGCCTGGACCGCCTGTCCGAGGCGGTTGAGGTGGTGGCCTGTCCCGGGACCGGGAAGCCCGCGGCCGCGGACCTCGCCGCGCTCGCGTCTGGGGTCAGCGGGGTGCTGGCGCTGGGCAACGATCTGGCGGACGCCGCGCTGATGGACGCCGCGGGCTCCTCGCTGCGGGTCGTCTCACTGGCGAGCATGGGCTACGACAACGTCGACCGGTCCGCCGCGGCCGAACGCGGCATCGTCGTCACCCACACGCCCGGCGTGCTCGCGGAGACCACCGCCGACCTCACCTTCGCCCTGATCCTCGCCGCACGCCGTCGCCTCGGCGCCGCCGCGGCGAGCCTCGCCTCCGGCTCCTGGGAGGTGTTCCGGATGCACGACCACCTCGGTCTGGACGTCCACGGAGCGACCCTCGGTCTGATCGGCTACGGCCAGATCGGCCGCGCGGTGGCCCGCCGGGCCCACGGCTTCGGCATGCGCGTGATCCACCACGACCCCTATGCACCCGACGACGACCTGTCGGCCCCGGTGGATCTGGCCACGCTCCTGGCCGAGTCCGACATCGTGTCGCTGCACGTGCCGCTCACCGAGGACACCCGGCATCTGATCTCGGCCGGCGAACTGGCCGCGATGAAGCCCACGGCCACGCTGGTCAGCACCTCCCGCGGCGGGGTCGTCGACGAGACGGCGCTGCTGCACGCCGTCCGCGAGGGCCGTTTGCACTCCGCCGGACTCGACGTCTTCGAACGCGAGCCGATGGGAGCGGAGTTGTCGCCCCTGGTGTCGGAGCCGCACGTGGTCACCCTGCCGCACATCGGGTCGGCCACCGAGGCCACCCGGGCCGCCATGGTGGACCTGGCGGTGGACAACATCCTCGACGTCCTCGCCGAGCGCCCCGCCCGGACCCCGCTCCCCGGCGGGCCGGCGGTGCCGCGGGCCCGTACCACCACCGAAGCACGGGCATGAGCCATCCGCTGTTCGACATCGCCGGCAGGACGGCCCTGGTCACCGGCTGCAGCCGTCGCATCGGCAGGGCACTGGCCAAAGGACTGTTGGAGGCCGGCTGCACGGTCGTCCTCAACGGACGTGACGCCGGCGCCCTGGAGTCCGCCGCAACGGAACTCGCCGCCTCCTTCGGGAACGGGGTCCGCAGCGGCGCCTTCGACGTGACGGATTCGGCGGCCGTCACCGCGGCCGTCGACACTGACCTGCGCGGTGCCCGAAGACAACCCACGCCAACTTGCGAGCGAGGCGCCGTTCTCAGATCGGGGCGGGCGGGTCAGCTGGGCTGCGGGTGGCCGAAGAGCAGGTCGTAGCCTGTCGGGAGCTGGAGCAGGACCTGGTCCATGAGGTCGTGGCCGGCGGCGTCGGCGACGGTGCTGAGGACGGCGCTGACGTCCCAGGCCGCGGTCTGCTCGGTGGCTCCCTCGATCCAGGCTGCCGTCGCCCGCACGAACCTCTCCGGCGTCAGCGGCTCGGCGCTCTGCAGGGGGTTGAGGAGGATCAGGGCGAATTCCTCTGGCAGGCGTGCCGCCAGCTGGGCGCGCACCTCGCCGACCAGGTGGGCACCCAGCAGGGCGAGGACCACGCGCGCGGCCCGCTCGGCTTCGTGTTCCGTTTCGTACTCGCCGCGTTCCTTCACCTGCTCGAGGAACGCTTCGCGTCTCAGGGTCACGTGGCAACCCACCCTTCTTCGGGCTCGTGCTGGCGGGTTCTGCGGGGCTTGGCGCGCCCGGCGATCGGAATACACGGACATCCTGGCCGAGCGGACCGGTGGTGGTCTGAACGCCGGCGGCGTGGCCGTACTCGGGGCGCCCCCTGGGGCTTCTGGTGTCAGCTGGCCAGATCGGCTTTGCCGAACAGGACGGCGTAGCCGGAGGGGAGCTGACTGATGATCTGGTTCAGCTCGCCGCCGGAGACGGCGCCGGCCAAGGTGGTCAGGACCGCGCTGGCGTCCCATTGTGCGGTGCGCGGCCGGGCGCCGGTGCGCTCCGCGACCCTGCGGTAGAACTCCTCGATGCCGAAGCTTTCGGCCTGCGCCTGTTTGGCCCGGGCCAGTGCCTGTCCGAGCGGTGCGGGCAGCTGGGATGCAAGATCGTCGACCTCGCCGGGGCTGATGCGCTGGGCGAGCACGCTCAGCACCGCGTCGGTGACCTTCGCGGCTTCGTCCTGGCTGGCGTATTCGCCGAGCTCGCGTACGCGAGCGAGGAACTCGTGGTGCTGCATGGTTTGTCACCTCCGCTTGCCAGTGATCTCAGGGCATCGAAGTCGATGCCCTCCTCCCCGGTACCCAGGTAGGGGCAAGCCTGTCAGCCCCGCACGACAGGCAACGGCGGCTTGTCCGGGCGAGCGGATGGTCCCCGTCCGCCGCACTGCGCTGCCGGTGCGCTGCTCGCGGGCGGGGCCGGTCCGGTGACCTCCACGGTCGCCGGACGCAGCAGGTTCTCGCCCAGCCGGTAGCCGGGACGCAGGACCGCCGAGCACACCAAGCCGTCCGCGGCGGCGCTGACATGGTGGGTGAGGGCCTCGTGGCAGGCGGGATCGAACGGATCGCCCACCTCACCGAACGACGTGACACCCAGCGAGCCGATCTGCTCCTTGAGGCTGCCGGCGATGTCTTTGAGCCCGGGCGTGAGCGGTTCGTTGGCGCACGCCCGGTCGACGGCGTCCAGCACGGGAAGCAGCGCCCGGACCACGTTGGCCGCGGCGATCTCGCGCACGGCCAGGCGGTCCCGCCGCACCCGCTTGCGGTAGTTGTCGTACTCGGCCTTGACCCGCTGCAGGTCGGCGGTCCGCTCCTGAACCAGGCGCCGCAGCTGCTGAAGTTCGGTGCTCTGCGGACCGCTCCTGGTCATCGTCAGCCAGCCTCCGGCTTGTCGTCATCAACGATCTCGGCATCCACCACGTCATCCTCGGCCGAACCACCACTCCTATCATCGCCCGCGGAGGCACTGGCCGGCTGCTCGGCCTGGGACTGCTGATACAGGGCGGTGCCGATCTTCTGCGCGGCCTGGGCGGTGCGGTCGATCGCCTGCCGGATCGCGGCGGTGTCCTCGCCCTTCAGCCTCTCCTTCAGCTCGGCCAGCGCCGACTCGGTCTCGCTCTTCGCATCAGCCGGGATGTTGTCGGGGTTGTCCTGCAGGAGCTTCTCGGTGGAGTAGACCAGCTGTTCACCCTGGTTGCGCGTCTCGGCAGCCTCACGGCGCTTGCGGTCCTCCTCGGCGTGCTGCTCCGCTTCGCGGACCATGCGGTCGATGTCGTCCTTGGGCAGCGCCGAGCCGCCGGTGACGGTCATCTTCTGCTCCTTGCCGGTGCCCAGGTCCTTGGCGGAGACATGCATGATGCCGTTGGCGTCGATGTCGAAGGACACCTCGATCTGCGGCACCCCGCGCGGCGCCGGGGGCAGGCCGGTCAGCTCGAACATGCCGAGCTTCTTGTTGTAGGCGGCGATCTCCCGTTCGCCCTGGTAGACCTGCACGGTCACCGACGGCTGGTTGTCATCGGCCGTGGTGAAGATCTCCGAGCGCTTCGTGGGGATGGTGGTGTTGCGCTCGATGAGCTTGGTCATGATGCCGCCCTTGGTCTCGATGCCGAGGGACAGCGGGGTGACGTCGAGCAGCAGAACGTCCTTGACCTCGCCCTTGAGGACACCGGCCTGCAGGCTCGCGCCGACGGCGACGACCTCGTCGGGGTTGACGCCCTTGTGCGGGTCCTTGCCGGTCAGCTCCTTGACCAGCTCGGTCACGGCCGGCATACGGGTCGAGCCGCCCACCAGGACCACGTGGTCGATGTCGGACACCTTGATCCCGGCGTCCTTGATCGCGTTGTGGAAGGGCGCCTTGCACCGCTCCAGCAGATCGGCCGTCAGCTGCTGGAACTGGGCGCGGGTGAGCTTCTCGTCCAGGTGCAGCGGGCCCTCGGCCGAGGCGGTGATGTAGGGCAGGTTGATGGTCGTCTCGGTGGACGACGACAGCTCGACCTTCGCCTTCTCCGCCGCCTCCCTCAGGCGCTGCACGGCCATCTTGTCCTTGGACAGATCCACGCCGTAGTGGTTCTTGAACTGCGTGACGAGGTGGTCGACGATCCGCTGGTCCCAGTCGTCACCGCCCAGGCGGGTGTCGCCGTTGGTGGCCTTGACCTCGATGACGCCCTCACCCATCTCCAGCAGCGACACGTCGAAGGTGCCGCCGCCCAGGTCGAAGACGAGGACCGTCTGGTCGTTCTCCTTGTCCAGCCCGTAGGCCAGCGCGGCCGCCGTCGGTTCGTTGATGATCCGCAGCACGTTCAGACCCGCGATCTCGCCGGCCTCCTTGGTCGCCTGCCGCTGGCTGTCGTCGAAGTACGCGGGCACCGTGATCACCGCGTCGGTGACGTCCTCACCCAGATAGGACTCCGCGTCCCGCTTCAGCTTCTGCAACACGCGCGCGGAGATCTCCTGCGCGGTGTACCGCTTGCCGTCGATGTCCCCGTGCTCGGGGAACCGCCAGCCATGGTCGCCCATGTGCCGCTTGACCGAGCGTGCGGTGCGCTCCACGTTCGTCACGGCCTGCCGCTTGGCCACCTCGCCGACGAGTACCTCGCCGCTCTTGGAGAACGCCACCACCGACGGGGTCGTCCGCGCGCCCTCGGTGTTGGTGATGACAGTGGGATCGCCGCCCTCCAGCACCGAGACCACCGAGTTCGTCGTACCCAGGTCGATACCAACCGCACGTGCCATCTGAGCTCTCCCTTCTCGTCCTCACCTCGTTCTTCGTCTCACCGCCCGGGGATCCACCGGACCGGCCCCACGCGCAGCGGCGGGTCCCGCCGGACGTCTCCGAGCACCACGGCGTACCGTCGTGCGGGCCGCACGGGCTCGGTGGGGGCAGCACCTCGGTCAGGCGCAGGCAGCATGCGTTCGAGGCGCTGGTCGTAGGCCGCCCGCAGGACGGGATCGCGCAGCGTCTCGTACGCCGCCCGCACTTCACCGAAACGTGCGGTGATGTCCGCGTCGAGGCGGGTGTCTGGGCGCAGTTCCCGCACTCGGGCGCGGAAGGCCGAGGTGATCTTCTCGGCCGTCGCCGAGGGCTGCACTCCCAGCACCGCGTACAGGTCAGATTCCGGCTCCGGCGCCTGCACGTCGGGCCACCTCCCTTGCCCATGCTGAGCTGCGACTTCCTCCTTCTTGCCTACCTTCTGGGATAAAACTTGAGTCTTGCCTTGTCAAGTCAGGGCGAGGTATAGGGGAGGTCGACACGGCTTTGTCGACACCCCGGGCCGTGCCCGCACACCGGATGGGAGGTGCAGTGCAGTGATCACCGAACTCGCTGTCGAACGTGTGGAGTTCACCTGCGGCTCGTGCTGGCACCGCTGGAGCGTCGACTACGACGTCCAGCGCTATCGCGACGCTCTCGACGCCGAGTGGGAGGTCTTCTACCGCGACAACACCGCCGTTTCCTCCCCCTACACCCCGCAGGGCGCCCCGCCGTGCGCGCACTGCAGCCGCCGCTGGGTCGGGCGCCTGGTGGCGCGCCGGCCCGTGCCGCTGCCCGGTGACGACGAGGCGCCCCGCAGCCGCGTCCTGGCCGGGGGCGGCCATCGTCCCGAGCGGCATACCGCACCGATGCTGCACGCAGCCGGCCACCCGCAGCCGCAACCCGACGCACGAGCAGGGCAGGCACCCACGGAGCCGTCCGGGTGATCCGGACAACGCGCGCCCGCCCCGTGACGGCGGGCGCGCACTGGTCTGTCAGGGACTTCGCACGCCTCCCAGGCCCTGCGGCTGCCCTTGAAGGGGCGGCACGAGGGGCACGCACGTGTGAGCTGCGGCATTGCCGGTGAACGCGGCCGGCCGCCACGATGACCGGATCAGACGAGCTAAAGGAGGGCAGCTCCTCATGGGTGATCATGTGCACGTGCGGCTCAGCCAGGGGCTGAGCGTGTCGGCCGATGGAGAACTGATCGAGCACTCCCGCTGCCGGTGCGGGGCCACCTTCACCAAGGTGTTCGATGCGGACAGCGGGAAGCCGGAGGGGCCGGCCCCATCCTGATGAGCTCCCAGAGCCTCACGCGAGAAGCCGGAAAGGGTTCTGTCGGCCTGCCGGTCCGCCGCTGACCGTCGCGTGTGTCGTCCGCCCTCCATGCGGGCCCGCAGGCAACCGTGCGGGAGACCGGCGCTTCGCTCGGGATGACGGTGGCACTGGCGCCGCGGCGGGCAGGGGTCCTGGCGGATCCCGGACTGCCGAGCACGGCGGCCGCCCTTACGCTCCCCCTTCCGCGCAATCCGCCGGGGCACCCGGCGGCCGGCTGTCCCTCGGGCTCATCGGCCCGTGCCACGGCCTTCTGCCCCTACGGGCCCTTCGGTACTGCCACTGATGGCCAAGGCGAAAGGGCAGCCCGCCCACCCGTCTCTGCGCAGCGTGCACCCACCTGTCGGACAGGCCTGGGACTGTGCGCCGCCCCTGTCCTGGGCAGCCGTGTCGGGTCTTGTCAGCAGCAGCCACGCCGCCGGCCCTGAACACCAGTTCACGGGCGCGCTCGGAGATCAGGCTCCCGCTGTTCGCCTCGGGCGCCGCAGTCACCTCATGGCGTTGCAGCCGCGTACCCCGCCCACAGCTCCCCTCCCCCCTCGGCGCCGGGCCACGGGGCCGCCGCTGGGCTTCGGCGCCGCCCCGGGTCTGTCACCTGCCGGCGCCCCCGGTCGCAGATGTGTGAAGGGGCAAAGACGGCGTCAGGGCCCCGGGCTGGCGCCCGAGGCCCTTGAAGAGAGGAGTTGCTGTGGCGTCAGCCACCCAGTTCCTTGCGGTCGCTGCCGCCGGTGATGGCGATCTTGCGGGGCTTGGCCTGCTCGGCGACCGGGATCCGCAGCCTCAGCACACCGGCCTCGTACGAGGCCTCGATCTTCTCGGTGTCGAGGGTTTCGCCGAGGAACAGCTGCCGGCTGAACGTCCCCGCGGGCCGCTCGGTGACCACCGTGTCGGTGTTCTCGCCGTACGCCGGCTTGCGTTCGGCCTTCACCGTCAGGACGTTGCGCTCGACATCGAGATCGATCGACTCCGCGTCCACACCCGGCAGGTCCAGCTCCACGAAGAACGTGTCACCCTCACGCCAGGCGTCCAGCGGCATCCCCGCCGGGTGCGCGGCCGTGCCCCAGACCCGCTCGACGAGCCGGTCAAGCTCGCGGAAGGGATCCGTACGCATCAGCATCCTGTCATCCCTCCTTCACGTCGTTCCTGCGTCCAATCAGCTCTACTTCTCATATACCACTACGCCGGAAAGTTGACAACCATCGGCTCAACTTTCTGCGGGGCTTGTGACGGCTGTCCCCGTAGCCAGGCTGCGTCGGACTCCGGATCGGCGGTGGACACTGCCAGGCGGGCGTAAGGGGCGTCGTGGCCGAAGGTCGTCACCACGAGCACCGGGCCCCGGGCGTGCAGGGCGGCGGAGTCCCGGCCTCGGGTGTGCTGCAGTTCGCCCACGCACCAGCGTCCCGGGCGGAAGCGGTAGCGGGGCCCGGGGTGCGGGCGCACCGCGCGCCACCAGTGCGGCTCCACGCGGACCTCGTCCACGCTCCTCAGCGGGAGGCGCACGCTGCGGCGCCGCGCCGCCAGCGCCCAACGCCACGGCAGACGCACCACTAGATCGCCGCCGTCGATGTGCAGCCGCGTCACGATGCTCACCTGCCTTCTAGGCATCCGAGGCGCCCCGCACGTTCCTGCGGACCCGCGATGCGCAGCGCCCTGCGGTCCTTTGATGACCAGGTCAGTGGGCCATACGGGCGCCGGAGGCGGGCCCGAGCCAAGACCGCGTACCGCGTCCGGTGCGGGTGCGGTACTCCCGCCAGGCGGCAGCGAGCCACAGGCTGCCCGCGATCAGTGCGTACGCGCCCAGGACCAGTGCGATGGCCACCGCACCGGCGTCCGGGCGCAGCCACAGCAGCGCACCCGCCGCCACCGACACGACAGCCGAGGCCCGCCACCACCAGGCGTGCCGCAGCCGATGCCGCAAACGGGTGGCGACCCACAGCTCCAGGCATCCCGTCACGATGGCCCAGGCGCCCGCCACGATCAGCAGCGCCAGGGCCGTCAGTCCCGGCCACAAAGCCGTGACCAGTCCGGCCACCACTCCCAGCGTGCCGGCCGCCGCACACGCCACAGCGGGCCGGCGCTCATGCCGGTACTGCCGCCACGCCGTGCTCAGCAGCATCACACCGTCCACCAGGGCGTACGCGCCGAACACCCGGGCCAGGGCCAACACCGTCAGCTGCGGCCAGAGCAACGTCAGCACGCCGAAAACCACTGCCGCCATCCCGCGGGCTCCCAGCAGCCAGACCGTCTTCATCCTTTCCGTCACCAGCGGCCTCCCTTCCGGCACTTTCATGCGCCGACCGCCCGGACCGCCGCGGTGGCGGCCACGGCGTCGGCGCGACCGAACACTCACAGGACGTGATAGGAGATTGAGTCGCCTGTCGTCAACTTCATGCAGTGGGCTCTTGTCAGAGAATCTCCTGCCGGGTTATAGGAATAGGCGTTACTCGATCGTCGGCCGCAGGCCCTGCGGCCCGCCTTCAGGAAGAGAGGTTGGACATGCTGGCGCGTACGGGTGTTCTGGGCGATCTCGACCGGCTCACGGATCAGCTCGAGAACGGCGCCTCCTCGGCCGGCACCGTCATTCCGGCGGATGCCTGGCGCGACGACGAAGCGCTCTACCTGCAGTTCGATCTGCCCGGCATGGACCAATCCACCATCGAGCTGACCACAGAACATCAGACGCTGACCTTGACCGCCGAGCGGCCCTCCCCGATACCGGCCGACGCCCGTCCCGTGCTCACCGAGCGGCCCACCGGCCGCTTCACCCGTCGCCTGGCCCTGTCCGACGCCCTGGACACCGCGGCCGCCTCGGCCGCCTACGACAACGGCGTCCTCACCCTACGCATCCCGCTGGCCGCACACGCCAAGCCGCGCAAGATCGCCATCTCCGGCGGCACACCCAAGCAGCTGACCGCCTGAGCTGCACAGCCCGTCCGTCCCAACACATCGAAGGAGGTTCACGCCATGGGCGCCCTGCTGTGGCTGCTCATCCCCCTCTTCGCCGGTCTCGCCGCCAGCGCCTGGGCCTGGGGCATCGGCCGCCCTAACCTCAGCCTGCCCGACCACGACACCTGGGAAGACCTCGACCGCTACCAACGACTGCGGAGCGTCCTGAGCACCGGCGAACACGCCACCATTTGATGAGTTGGGCGAGAGCGAGGCTGCCGGATACACCCTCAGCAGGGTGAGGTTGCCGGGTGCCACCTCGGTGAGGCCGCACCCGGCGGGATAACAAGTCATTTCATTCGGCGAGCCTGCGGTAGCAGAGGAGGGTGCAGGCGATGCTCGTGCGCGGGGCATCACCGTGGCTTCTCGTACGCACGCCCTCTGCTCCCCTCCCACGCGTGGGGCGCCCGGTCGCCGAGGTGTGTCAGGGAACGTTGCAGCCGGTGGCGCCGCCAGGGCAGGTGACGCTGTCGTTGGACACCGCGCAGCCGAAACAGCTCCCGCAACTCATCCGGCGGTCTGTTATCGGCCGTGCGTGATCGCCCGGTTCACTGGGCCGGTGAACTCCCGCCGCAAGCGGCGACAGGGGACCCCTGCCGGTCAGCCTTCAGCGGTGTCCTCTCCTCGCCCCTCGGCGAACTCCCACCAGGCGAGGGGGAGCCAGTCTCCATTGACGAAACCGTCGACTGCCGACCCTCGGCCGTTGATCGACACGGCGGTTCCGGCGGGGTACGTGGTGCCGGACAGTCCGGACACGGGGACGAGGAGGGTCCCGAAGCGTGGCGTCACTGTGGGCTATCTCTTTCCCGGGGCTTGGTATGCGGGCTCGCGTGATCCGCAAGTGCGTGATGACAGTAGCCAATTTGGCTTAAGGCGCACAACGGACGGAACATGAGATAGAGCACAAATGCCCGAGGTCTGATAGCAGCAGTGCCGAGCGGAGGTGCACAGGCATGAAGGCTGTCGTCTATAAGGGACCGTTCGAAGTAGCGGTCGAGCAAGTGGAGAAGCCCGGGCTCCAACACCCGAACGACGTGATCGTCCGCGTGACGTCCACGGCAATCTGCGGTTCCGACCTGCACATGTACGAGGGCCGTACCGCCGCCGAGCCCGGCATCGTCTTCGGCCACGAGAACCTGGGGATCATCGAGGAGACCGGGGACGGCGTCTCGTCGCTCAAGGCGGGCGACCGGGTGGTCATGCCCTTCAACGTCGCTTGCGGATTCTGCAAGAACTGTACGGCCGGCTTCACGGGCTTCTGCGTCACCGTGAACCCCGGGTTCGCCGGTGGTGCGTACGGCTACGTCGCGATGGGTCCGTTCAGCGGAGGCCAAGCCGAGTACGTACGGGTGCCGTACGCCGACTTCAACTGCTTGAAGCTGCCGGAGGGTGATGCCAACGAGAGCGACTTCGTCCTGCTCGCCGACATCTTCCCGACTGGTTACCACGGCAACGAACTGGCCGACGTCCGTCCGGGCGAGAGCGTCGCGGTGTACGGCGGCGGTCCGGTGGGCCTGATGGCTGCCTACTCGGCCATGTTGCGCGGAGCCAGGAAGGTGTTCGTCGTCGACCGGGTCGCCGAGCGGCTGCAGAAGGCCGAGGAGATCGGCGCGATCCCCATCAACTTCGGCGAGGGCAATCCAGTAGAACAGATCAAGGACCAGACGGAGGGAGAAGGCACCGACAAGGGCATCGACGCGGTCGGCTACCAGGCCCAGGCACGGGGCGAGGAACGCGAGGAGCCGGCGACCGTCCTGAACTCGCTCGTCGAGACGGTGCGCCCGACCGGAGCGCTCGGCATTCCGGGCCTCTACGTTCCCTCCGACCCCGGCGGCCCCGACGAGCAGGCCAAGCAGGGCTTGCTGCTGGTGGCGGTCGGCAGGCTTTTCGAGAAGGGGCTGCGGCTGGGTACGGGTCAGTGCAACGTCAAGCGGTACAACCGGCAACTGCGCGACATGATCATCGAGGGGCGCGCGCGGCCCAGCTTCGTCGTCTCGCACGAGCTGCCGCTCGACGAGGCGCCGTCGGCGTACGAAAAGTTCGACAAGCGCGTCGAGGGTTACACCAAGGTCGTCCTGCACCCGAACCGGTGACCTGACCCGGGGCACCGGCCGCAGGACGCGGGGCTGTGCGTCGCCCCAACTGCCGGCGGCCGGTGCCACCCGGGCGGCAGGGTTCTGAGACCCCCTTGCCACAGATAGCAGGACTTCCGGAGACCGTTTCTCCCATCGCTCGTCCATCTCCATGGCGATGAACTTGTGCTGAAAGGGGGCCTCCTCGGGGGTGGTGCCGATCGTGCGAACAGCGGCGCGGGACCGCTCAGCGGAAGGCCGCGTGGCCGGTGAGCGCCTGGCCGACGACCAGCGTGTGCATCTCGCTCGTGCCTTCGTAGGTCAGCACGGATTCCAGGTTGTTGGCGTGGCGCAGCGGTGAGTACTCCAGCGAGATGCCGTTGGCGCCGAGGATGGTGCGGCATTCGCGGGCGACGGCGATCGCCTCCCGGACATTGTTGAGCTTGCCGACGCTGATCTGTTCGGGGCGGATGCGACCCTGGTCCTTCAGGCGGCCCAGGTGCAGGGCGAGCAGGGCGGCGCCCCCCAGTGACACGCTCATGTCGGCGAGCTTCCTCTGCGTGAGCTGGAAGGCGCTGATCGGCTTGCCGAACTGCACGCGCGAGTCGGCGTACCCGATGGCCGCCTGGAGCGAGTCGCGGGCCGCACCGACCGCGCCGAACAGGATGCCGAAGCGGGCCTCGTTCAGGCAGGACAGCGGCCCGCGCAGCCCCTGCGCGTGCGGCAGCCGCGCCGAGTCGGGCAGCCGTACGTTGTCGAAGTACAGCTCGGAGGTGATCGAGGCGCGCAGGGACATCTTCTGCTTGATGTCCTGGGTGGTGAAGCCGGGGGTGCCGCGTGGTACGAGGAATCCGCGCACTCCTTCCTCCGTCTGCGCCCAGACGGTGGCCACGTCGGCGATGCCGCCGTTGGTGATCCACATCTTGGAGCCGTTGAGGATCCAGTCGCCCCCGTCCCGTACGGCCTTCGTTCGCATCCCCGACGGGTTGCTGCCGAAGTCGGGCTCGGTCAGCCCGAAGCAGCCGATCGCCTCGCCCGCGGCGAGCCTGGGCAGCCACTGAAGCTTCTGTTCCTCCGAGCCCCACTTCCAGATCGAGTACATCGACAGCGAGCCCTGCACCGAGACGAAGCTGCGGAAGCCCGAGTCGGCGGCCTCCAGTTCCAGACAGGCCAGGCCGTAGGAGACGGCGTTGGTGCCGGCACACCCGTAGCCCTCCAGATGCATGCCGAGCACGCCCAGCTTGCCCAGCTCCGGTGCGAGTTCGCGGGCGAAGTGGGCGTTCTCGAACCATTCCCCGATGTACGGGCGGACCCGGTCGGCGAGGAATTTGGCGACGGTGGCCTGGATCTCGCGCTCCTCCTCGGTGAGGACAGAGGCGAGGTCGATCAGGTCGAGGGGGTCCTTCATCGGCTTGGCGCCGCTCATCGTGTGCTCCATGGGTGAGTCGGGGATCAGGAGTCCAGCCACTCCGCGAGCTCGCCGGTGTGCTCGCCCAACCGGGGCGGGCGACGGGCGTAGCGGGGCGGAGTGCGGGACAGGGAGATCGGATTGGCGACGAGGTCCATGGGGGATCCGTCGTCGGCGTGGACCACGGCACGCGGCGCTAGGCCGAGGCGTTCGGCGAGGTCGAACGCCTGGCCGAGGTCGCTGACCGGGCCGCAGGGCACGCCCAGCGGGGTGAGGTGCTCAAACCATTCAGCCGCTGTGCGGGTGGCCAGCAACTCCCCCAGTTTCCGGGTGAGTTCGTCGACATGGGCGACCCTGTCGGGGTTCGTGGCGAAGCGCGGGTCGGCGGCGAGGTCCGGCGCGTCGAGCCCCTGGCACAGAGCGGCGAACTGGCGGTCGTTGCCGACGGCGATGACCAGCGCCCGGTCCTTGGCCCGGTAGACCTCGTAGGGCGCGATGGAGGGGTGGCGGTTGCCGAGGATGCCCGGTACCTGGCCCGCGAGGGTGTACCCGGCGGCCTGGTTGACCAGGCTCGACAGCAGGGTGGAGAGCAGGTTGACCTCGATGTGCTGTCCCTCGCCCGTGGCGTCGCGATGGCGCAGTGCCGCGAGCACGCCGATGCCGGCGTGCAGGCCGGTAAGGACGTCGACGAGAGCCACGCCGGTCTTCACCGGCCGCCCGGGGGCGGGGCCGGTGACGCTCATCAGACCGCCGACGGCCTGGATCAGCAGGTCGTAGCCGGGAAGACCCGCCCCGGGTCCCGCCCCGAAGCCGGTGATCGAGCAGTAGACGAGGCCCGGATTGCCGGGGCGGACCTGGTCGTAGCCGAGCCCGTGTCTGTGCATGGTGCCGGGCCGGAAGTTCTCGAAGAGCACGTCGGCGCGGCGCGCCAGTTCGCTCGCGCGGCGGCGGTCCCGCTCGTCCCGCAGGTCGAGGGCGAGGGAGCGTTTGTTGCGGTTGACGGAGAGGTAGTAGGTAGCCTCGCCGTGGGCGTGGGGCGGACCCCAGGCGCGTGTGTCGTCACCGGTGGTGGGGTGCTCGACCTTGATGACGTCGGCGCCGAGGTCGGCGAGGAGCATGGTGGCGTAGGGCGCGGCGAGGACGCGGCCGAAGTCGGCGACGAGTACGCCGCTCAACGGCAGCGCCGAGGGGGTGGTCACAGCGTGGGCCCTCCGGAACTGCGCAGGTACACCGTCTTGGTGCGGGTGAAGAACTCGCGCGCCGCGCGGCCCTGCTCCTTGGGCCCGTACGCGCTGTGCTTGACGCCTCCGAAGGGCACGTGGGGATCGGCGCCCGCCGTCTCCGAGTTGATGTGCAGGACGCCGACGTCCATCTGGTCCATGGCAGCGGTGACGGCCCGCAGGTCGTCGGTGAAGAGGGCGGCGGACAGGCCGAAGTCGCTGTCGTCGGCCAGGGCGAGTGCTTCTGCGATGTCAACGGCGCGGCGTACGGCGAGGACGGGGCCGAAGAGTTCCTCACGCCAGAGCGGGTCCTCGCCGGTCAGCTCGACGACGGTGGGCTGGACGAAGGCTCCGCCCATGCGGTCGTCGTCGTAGTGTCGGCCGCCGGTGAGGATGCCGACACCGGGGCGGGCGGCCGCCGCGTCCACGGCGCGCTGGATGGCGTCCCGGGCCTGGACCGAGACGACGGGCCCCATGTCCGTGGTCTCGTCCAGAGGGTCGCCCACGTTCAGAGCGGCAGCACGCTTGGTGAGCCGGTCGAGAAACTCGTCGGCGACGTGCTCCTGCACGATGAGCCGGGAGGTCGCGGTGCACTTCTGCCCCGTGGACCGGAAGGCACCGGCCAGCACCTCGCCCACGGCCAGGTCGAGGTCGGCGTCCGCGAGCACCACGGCCGCGTTCTTGCCGCCCATCTCGGTCTGGACGGGGCGGGCCAGCCGCCCACAGGCCGCGATCAGACCGCGTCCCACCGAGGTCGAGCCGGTGAAGGTGACCGCGTCCACACCGGGGTGCTCGACCAGCCGCCCGCCGAGGTCCCCGTCTCCGATCAGCATGGACAGGACACCGTCCGGCAGACCGGCCTCCACCAAGGCCTCCGCCAGGCGCATGGCGAGCAGCGGCACCAGCCCGGCGGGCTTCCACACGACGGTGTTGCCGTAGGCGAGCGCAGGGGCGATCTTCCAGGCGGGAATGGCGATGGGGAAGTTGAACGGTGTCACGACCGCCACGACACCGACGGGGCGGTGGATCACGTGGATCTGCTCGCCGGGGCGGGGCGAGGCGAAGACCTCGCCGACCGGGCGGGAGCCCTCACCGGCGTAATAGTGAAAGATCTCCGCGGCCCGGCGTACCTCACCGATCCCCTCGGCTCGGGTCTTGCCCTCCTCCCAGGCCAGTTCCTCGCCCCATTGCTCGGCGTGCGCGTCGATGACCTCGGCGGCGCGGTCGAGGACGCGGCCGCGGGCATGGGGCGGGGTGGCGGCCCAGCGGGGGGAGGCGTCCCGGGCGGCAGCTACGGCCTCGTCGAGGTCGGGGTCCGTGGCCAGCCGTCCCGTGGCCACGGTTTCCCGGGGCCGTGCCGGGTTGAGGTCGACGACGTCGTCGCCGCCGCCGTTCCGCCACTTCCCCGCGACGAGGTGGCGCAGGGTCCGGGCCTGCCGAACCGTTCCGGCCCGCCCTGTGCTGTTGCCTGCGGTGGATCGCATCGGCACTCCTTCCGGGGGTCCCGGCACGCCTCTGGGTCTCCTGGGCGCGGCGGCTTGGTGAGGCCGTCATTCTGTGGGCGGCGGCGGCGTCGGCGCACTGGACGAAATGGCGCGTCCAGGGCTGTCCCGCCATGCCGATCCGTCCATGGTGCCGCTTCCGTCGCGGTGACCGGCTCGCCGTCCCGGGGCGCCGCACGCTAGCCGTGTCGATCCGGAGGATCCGGTCGCGCTGATGCTCGCCGGCGCGGCGGGCGCTGCAAGACCGCCCGCCGTTGTCCCTTGCTCCTCATGGGGCCGGGGTGCCCACGGTGGTACGCGGATCCCGCTGTCCATGGCGGCGGGGCAGGCCGGGCCCGAGCTCCGGGCGCCGTCACCGGCACCCCGCTGGCCGGGTCGATCGGTGTCACCCTGCCGAACCGCGCCTTCGGTGTCCGTCGGCTGCATGGCACTGGCCGAGATGTCCCGTCCCGCGGGCCCGGCACGCGCCCTTCCGTCGATGGCCTCGGCCGCGCCGCCCGTGTTTGGCTCGGCGCTCCCAGCCCCCGCACATCCGGAGGACGTCTCATGCCCGTTGTCTCGCAGCCGGTCGGCGGCCCCGACCTCGCCCAGGTCCGGCGGATCGTGAGCGAGATTCCCGGCCCGCGTTCACGTGAACTGCTGGCCCGTCAGCGCACCTCGGTACCGGCGGGCGTCGGCGCCGTCCTGCCCGTGTTCGTGGAGGCCGCGGGAGGCGGCGTGATCGTGGACGTGGACGGCAACTCCTTCATCGACTTCGGCAGCGGCATCGCCGTGACCACGGTCGGCAACTCCGCACCCGCGGTGGCCGGTCGTGCGGCCGCGCAGCTGCGCCGGTTCACCCACACCTGCTTCCTGGTCAACCCGTACGAGTCCTATCTGGACGTGTGCGAGAAACTCAACGAACTGGCCCCCGTCCCGGGCGAGAAGCGCACGATCCTGGTGAACTCCGGCGCCGAGGCCGTGGAGAACGCCGTCAAGATCGCGCGTGCCGCGACCGGCCGCCCCGGCATCGTCGTCTTCGACCATGCCTTTCACGGCCGCACGCTGCTCACGATGAGCCTCACTGCCAAGAACAAGCCCTACAAGCAGGGCTTCGGTCCCTTCGCGCCGGAGGTCCACCGGGCTCCCATGGCGTACCCCTACCGCTGGCCGACGGGTCCCGTCCGGTGCGCCGAGGAGGCGGCGTACGCGCTCGCGGATCTGCTCGACCGTCAGGTGGGTGCGGAGAACGTGGCCGCAGTCCTGGTCGAGCCGATCCAGGGTGAGGGGGGCTTCGTCGTCCCGGCTCCCGGATTCCTGAGCAGCGTCGCCAATATCTGCCGGGCCCGGGGCATCCTGCTGATCGTCGACGAGATCCAGGCCGGGATCGCCCGCACCGGGCGCATGTTCGCCTGCGAACACGAGGGCATCCAGCCCGATCTGATCACGACTGCCAAGGGACTCGCCGGCGGACTGCCGCTGGGTGCGGTGACCGGCCGGGCCGAGCTGATGGACGCCGTTGCGGCGGGAGGTCTCGGCGGTACGTTCAGCGGCAACCCGGTGGCCTGCGAGGCGGCGCTCGGTGTCTTCGAGGAGATCGAGGCCCACGGCCTGATGGAACGGGCCCGGGAGATCGGCGAGACCATGCTGGAACACCTGGGCGAACTCGCCGACGCGTATTCGGTGATCGGTGACGTCAGGGGCCGGGGCGCCATGATCGCCGTCGAGCTGGTGGAGCCCGAGGGCGACAGGGTGCCCGCCCCCGACCTCGCCGCCCGGGTGGCCAGGCGATGCCACGCGGAGGGGCTGCTGGTCCTGACGGCGGGCAGCTACGGCAACGTGCTGCGGTTCCTGCCTGCCCTGTCCATCTCCGACGCCCTGCTGAAGGAGGGGTTGACCGTCCTGGGAGAGGCCATCGCCCAGGAGCTGGACTGATCGCGTGATCTCCGGTCAGCCTGCTCGGTCGCTGCATCCGGGCTCCTGCCAGGCGGACAACGCCAGCAGGAGCTCGGCGCGCACGTGCGCCGAGTCGAGGTCCGCCGCGCCGAGCAGGCCGCGCACCCGCTCCATGCGGCTGCGCAGGGTGTGCCGGTGCACGCCGAGAGCCGCCGAGGCCGCCTCCCACTGACCGTTGTGTTCCAGGAAGGCGCGCAGCGAGACGAGCAGGTCGGTGCCGTGGGCGGTGTCGTGCGCGGCGAGCGGAGCCAGCTGCGTCTCAGCCAGAGTCACGAGGATCTTCCTCGTCTCCGGCGTCGCGGCGAGGAGGTGGCCGGCCAGGGACTCGAAGGGCACCACTGCCAGGCTGCCGCGGGCCTCGGCGACCGATGCGGCGTTCAGGGCTTCGCTCAGCGCGGCCGCTCCGTCATCCAGGTCGTGGACGGCGCTCAGGCCGGCCCAGGCGCGCGACCTCAGTCGAGCCCGCGCGCCGTCGGTGACCGTCTGTGCCGTGACCGCGTGAGCGGCCGGCAGCAGCACCACCGCGCATCCGCCGTGTCCGCGGCCGAACAGGGGCAGGCCACGCTCGGCCAGCTCCGTTCCCACCGCATCCAGGGCCAGGCGGGGGCTGCCGCCGCGCAGGGCGAGGACGCGGATGCCATCACGGACGGGAAAGCCCGCGTCGGTCAGGTGGTCGAGCGCGGTGGACGCGGTGATGGAGCCGTCCAGCAGCATCCGCAGGAACAGCGCGTTGACGCGGTTCTGTTCGTCGCGCAGCCGCAGCGGCTTCTCGGCCTCGAGAGCGACCAGCGAGGCGGCGTGCCCGAGCAGGAGGTGGTCGACCGGCGTGAGGGTCCGGCCGGCGGCCAGGACCAGGCGACCGTGGACGCGCGGTCCCACCCTGACCTGCTGGACCGCCATCACGCCGTCCTGACCGGCGCTCACGGCGGCCGCCGCATGTTCCGGGGAGGGCAGACCGGTGATCAGCGCCGCCTCGGGTGCCGCGGCGTCGGGCGGATGAGCCGCGCGCACCCTGCCGTCCCGGTCCAGGAGGACGACGGAGGTGCCGGTGGAGACGGCCAGCTCCCGCACCACGGCCTGGGCCCCGCCGTGCAGCGCGGCCCGGGTCATCCGCGGCTGGATGCGGGAGGCGCGTACGACACCCTCGTACTGCTGTTCCGCCAGACGTTCCATGACCGCCTTGACGACGGCCGCGAACGGTGTGGGAAGCGGGACCTCCAGCAGCGGCAGCCCGGCCGCCTCGGCCGCGGCGACCAGTGCCTCCGGCACGCGCTCGTGCGACAGACCGACCCCGAAGCCGACGGCGGCCACTTCGGCTTTCACCAGAGCGCGGACGTACTCCTCGCAGGCACCCAGGTCCGTGGACAGGCGGAGACCGGTGGTGAGCAGCAGCTCACCACCGGTCAGCCAGGGTGCGGGGTCGGCCAGTTCGATGCTGTGCGCCCAGGCCACGTCCCGGTCCAGGCCACCGCTGCCCGTCAGCACCCGCAGACGCAGATCCTGACGCCGTACCAGCCAGGCAAGCGGCACACCCACCGCACTCACCGCCCATGACATACAGAAATAGAGGTAAAGCGTCGCCTGAGCCGGGAGGTCAACGCTCCACCGCGAACGTGAAGTCGTAGGCGCTTCCCTTGGCGTCGCGGGCGTGCAGGTGCATCTGCCCGCGGGCCGTGCGCCACTTGCCCGTTCCGCCGGTGATCGCGAGCGTGGAGTCCGCCGCGTCGTAGAAGGGGCCCTGGACGACGATCGAGCCACCATGGAGGGTGGTGGTCCAGCTGCACTCCCATGCTGTGCCGACCTTGGTGCGGATACAGGAGCCCTGGTCGCTGCCGACCTTGTGTCCGGCCGTGTCGAACACGGGGTTTCCGAAGGCCAGTTGGTCGCCGAGGCTGTCTCCGTGCGGGCCGAGGTCGACGACCGTGTCGGTGTCGGCGTGCTCGATCAGGGTGAAGACGGCGGGACCGGCGCGGTGCCCCGCCGGCCTGTTGTCCGCCTGCGCCACGGAGACACCCGCGACGAGGGCCCCGCAGGCGGCAGCCGCGAGAACAGCCGTGAGACGGGACTTCCGCATGGTCACCAGCCTCCTTCGGCACGGCGGTCGTTGCGCACTTCGCTGTCTCCGAGGTCGAAGACGAGCAGCTTGGACTCGGTGAAGGTGTCGAGGAACCAGCCGGAGAGTTCCCGGCCGACGCCGCTCTTGCCGGTGCCGCCGAAGGGGGCCAGCTGGTCCCAGTAGTTGCTGGTCTCGTTGATGTTGACCGTGCCGTGCTGCAGGGCCTCCCCCACGCGCCACGCGGTGGCGAGGTCCCGGGTCCACAGGGACGCGATCAGGCCCAGATCGCTGGAGTTGGCGATCTGTACGGCTTCCTGCACGGAGGAGACCTTGATGACGGGGGCGACGGGGCCGAAGGTCTCCTCCTGGGCGATGCGCATGTCGGGCGTGACGCCGGTGAGGATCGTCGCGGGGAAGAAGAGGCCCTCCTCCTTGCCGAACTGCGCGACGTCGGCGCCCCGGTCACGGGCGTCCCGCACATGCTCGGCGATGCGCCGAAGGCTGGCCTCGTTGCGCACCGGTCCCATGTCGGTGTCTTCCAACGCCGGGTCGCCGATGCGGAGTTGGGCGGCGCGTTCGGTCAGCTTGGTGACGAACTCGTCGTGCACGGCCTCGTGGACCAGAAGCCGTTCCGCCGAGGTGCAGACCTGTCCGGCGAAGTAGAAGCAGCCGTTGACCGCGGCCTCGACGGCGGCGTCGATGTCCGCGTCGGGAAGGATGATGAAGGGGCCGTCGCCGCCGAGTTCGAGCAGGTGCGGGCGCAGAGCCGCGGCGCGGGCGATGCGTTCTCCGGTGGCGGTGGATCCGGTGAAGAACAGGCCGTCGACACCGGGATGGTCGACCAGGGCGGCTCCGACGTCGCCGAACCCGTGCACGACGTTGATCACGCCGTCGGGCAGGCCGGCCTCGGTGAAGATCTCGGCCACGAGGTTGCAACTGATCGGCGCGTACTCCGAGGGCTTCCAGACAGCCGTGTTGCCGGCGGCGACGATGTGCGCCAGCGCGATGGAGGAGATGTCGGTGGGGAAGTTGTACGGGGTCACGACACCGACGACGCCCAGCGGGCGGTAGTTCATGACCAGCCGCTTGTTGTTGGTCTGCTCCTGCGTGGAGGGGAACGACAGACCCCGGTGGCGCAGGACCTCCTCGCCGGCCTTCTGCCAGGCAGGGGCCGCGTACTCGATGACCTCCTCGCGGGCCTCCGCGACGGTCTTGCCGATCTCCAGCGTCAGCACCCGGGCGACGTCCTCGGCCCGCTCGGCGAAGAGCGCGTGGACCCGGCGAAGGATCTTGACCCGCTCGATGAGAGGCGTGGCGGCCCACTGCGGCTGGGCCCGACGGGCGGCGGCGACGGCGCGCTGGACGTCCTGAATGTCGCAGCGGCTCACCTCCGCGATCAGCTCGCCGGACTGCGGGGAGTGCACGGGGAAACTGCCCGCGCCGCCGTCCAGCCATGAGCCGTCGACGAGCGCCCTGGTGGGCAGGTGTGTGGACATGGTGGTCTCACCTTCGATTGTCAGCGTCACGTCGACCGCGACGGACGTAAGGGAAGGGTGGTGGGAAAAACCGCGCCGCGAAGGCGCCTCAGACGGACGTGCGTGACGAGGACGGCGTCGACGTGTCGGGTGCCGCCAGCGCGTCGCCCGCCGGGGCGTCGCCCCGCTCGTGCGGCTTGGCGACCGCCATGTACAGGGCGCCCACGCCCACCACGACGACACCGCTGACCAGCACGATGTAGTTGTCGTACCAGGGCGTGCCGGGCGTGCGCGGCCAGCTGATGTTGACGAGCGCGACGATCCCGTAGACCAGGGCGCCGATCGTGACCGGAAGGCCCCACCGCTCCAGCCGGTACTCGCCGGACGGCCGCCAGCCGCGCAGCCGCGCCCGTAGGGAGGCGAAAACGACCATCTGGAAGGCGAGGTAGATGCCGAGGGTGGAGAAGGAGATGATCTTCACCAGGGCGTCGGCGGAGTAGGCGGAGCCGACAATGATCAGGCCGGGAAGGACCGCCGAGAGCAGCAGGGCGTACGGCGGCACCCGGAGGCGTTCGGAGAACGTCGCCAGCACACGGCTGCCGGCGATCATCCGGTCGCGGGCGAAGGAGTAGGTGAGTCGGCTGGCCGCGGCCTGCAGACTCATGGCACAGGAGATGAAGGAGAGCAGCACGACGACCAGGACGGCTCGGGCGCCACCGCTGCCGAAGGCGTCGGTGAGCACGGTGGTCACCGGGTCGGCGTCCTTGCCCGAGATCACGGCACCGAAGTCGCTGACGGAGAGGATGAGGGCGAGACACACCGCCATCGCGGCGGCACCGCCGATGTAGATGGTGCGCCGCATCGAGGTCGGGATGCGCCGGCCGGGGTTGGGCACCTCCTCGGCCACGTCACCGCACGCCTCGAAGCCGTAGTACTGGAAGACGCCGATGAGCGAGGCGGCCGCGAAGGCGTAGAGGTACGAGTGGCTGCCCTGGGATCCAAAGCTGTGGAACAGCACGCCCAGGCCGTGGTGCCGGTCGGCGATCAGCAGCCAGGCGCCCACCACGACCGCTCCGACGATCTCGGCCACGAAGCCGAACACGGCGACGGCCGACAGCACCTTCGTACCGCCGAAGTTGATGACCGTGGCCAGCAGGAGGAGCGCCAGCGCGCACATGATCGTCGTCGTGGTGCTGGAGGCGAAGCCGAACACCGCGGCGACGTACGGTCCTGCGCCGTAGGCGACCGCCGAGATGGTCGACAGCAGCGCGAGGAGATAGATCCACCCCGTCATCCAGCCCCACTTCCGCCCCCACAGCCGCCGGGCCCACGGGTACACCCCGCCGGCCACCGGGAACTCGGCGACGACCTCGCTGAAGACCAGGGCGACCAGCAGCTGACCGACGCCCGCGATCACGAAGGCCCAGATCATCGGCGGACCGCCGGCCATCAAGGAGGCCGCGAACAGGGTGTACACGCCGACGACCGGCGAGAGGTAGGTGAAGCCCAGGGAGAAGTTCGCCCACAGGCTCATGTCGCGCTTGAACTCGGACTTGTAACCGAGAGCGGCGAGTCGCTGGGCGTCGACGTCTGCTTCGGCGGGGGATGGCGGGGACTGCGTGGCGTCGTTCATCGACGGGCTCCTTGAGGGAAACACGCTGTGGGCCGCAGGGCGGCGGGGCAGAGGCCGTGGGGGAAGGCGACGACGACCGGCGTGTCCGGCCGGTCGAGTGCGGAAAACCTACTACATTGAAGTTCAAAGGACAATGGTTTCACTGATAGCCTGGAAGCGATCTCTCGTACACGGATCTGCGACGTCTGAGGAGGGGCTGTGGCCGCACCCGACGGCCGCTCGCCGGTGATGAGCGCCGCCTTCGCGCCGCTGAGCGACTCCGGCCGCGCGGACATGGTGGTCCGCCGGGTCGCCGAAGCGGTCACCATCGGGTTGATGGCGGACGGAGAGCAGCTCCCGAGTGAGAGCGACCTCGCCTGCCAGCTCGGGGTTGCCAATGGCACCGTCCGCGAGGCTCTGGCCATCCTGCGCGAGCAGGGACTCGTGGAGACCCGGCGCGGACGCAACGGCGGCAGCTTCATCCGCAGCCCGGAGGAGGGCCTGACCAGGATCCATCAGGCCCGTCTGAGGGAACTGGGCATCTCGGAACTGCGCGATCTCGGCGACGAGCAGTTCGCCGTCTCGGGCGCCGCGGCCCGCTTCGCCGCCGAACGCGCCCCCTCGGATCTGGCGAAGAGCCTGGACCGCCTGGTCACGGCCCTGCGCAAGGCCGAGTCCCCCGCCGAACGACGCAAGGCCGACGCCCGCTTCCACATCGAAGTGGCCGTCGCCGCGCAGTCCGTCCGGCTGACGCGGCTGGAGGTCCGGCTGCAGGCGGAACTGGGCCCGCTCCTGTGGCTTCCGGGGGGCGACGGGCCCGACGCGTCGGCATTCGCCGACCAGCACCACGAGATCCTGGTGGCCATCATCGCCGGTGACTCGGCCGAGGCCCGCCGTCTCGCCGAGGAACACACCGTCGCCGGCGCCCGCCATCTGGTACGTACCCACCTACGGTTGACCGACGCCTGACCCGGTGGCGCACCCACGCGCCACCCTCCTTGACGGAGCACAGTGATGACCAGCACCCCAGCCACCGGCATCGTCCAGTGCAGCGATTCCATCCGGGACGCGGTGGAATCCGTCTTCGCGGCGCTGGCCGTCCTGGAGACCGAAGCGCGCGAGCGTCTGAGTGCGGTCGGCCGCAGGCGCACGCATCCCGGGACCAGCGACCTCGCCGCCCTGCGGCCCACGATCCAGGCCCTGCTGCGCGAGCAGGGCGACAGGTTCAACGGCACGGGTGTCGTCATGGCGCCGGATGCGCTCACCGACGCCGTCTTCCATCTCGAGTGGTGGCAGCGCACCGCGGACCAGAGCTCCCGGCCCCTGCGACTGAACCTGGATCCGCACAGCGAGAGCTTCTACGACTACACCCTCAAGCCGTGGTTCGTGATCCCCCGCGAGGAGGGTCACGGCACGGTCATGGGCCCCTATGTCGACCTGCACTGCGCCGGCCTCTACATCCTGACCTTCACCCGGCCGCTGACCGTGCGCGGGGAGTTCGTCGGCGTCGTCGGGGCCGACATCCCGGTAGCCGCCTTCGAACAACTCGTCATCCCCTCGCTCAAACATCTGGGCGGCGAAGCCGTGGTGATCACCAACGAGGGACAGGTCCTGGCCGCGAACACACCCACGTGGGCCGTCGGGGAAATGGCCCGCGAACTGCTGGCCCCGGGCTCCCGCGTGTCACGGGCAGCGGTACCGGCAGCGGAGGTCGACTGGAGCGTGATCCGTGTGGAGTCCGCGGCTGCCGACTGAGCGGTGACTGACATCGCCACGAAGCCAGGCTGATCGAACCGGCCCGAACACGGCGGCCGGCGACGCGACCACCCTGCGGCGAGGTTGACCAGGGCGGCGTGCGCCGTGTCACGGTCCACAGCCGGTTTTCCGGCTGACGATGTGCACACCGTAGCCGTCTTCCAGCATCACCAGGTCGCGGGCGATGTCCGCAACCGGCGTGGACGGCGTGGACGCGCCTTCGGCACGCCCGACGAGGACCGTCGTGTACAGGGCGACCTCGCGGGCGAACGGCGAGGACATCAGCGCGGAGTGGTGCCGACTGCGGTCGGCGAGCCCATGGCGGCTACATGGATGCCGCCCGCCTCTTCTACACAGGCGTGTACGGGAGTTGGAGCGGGCCTCTCCTGACGGCGATCGCCGTGATGTTCGTCTTCGCACTTCTCACCCAGGGCAGTGCCTGGATGATCGCCGACGACCGCGACGCGGCAGCCGTCTTCGGCGTCGTTCTCACCGTCGCCATCACCACCCTCATGCTCTCGTACCTCACGTTGCGGGCGCTGCTCGTCCGGCGCCTGCGCCACCCCCGAGCCGACCGTCCCTACCGAGCTCGCGCCGGCCTGGACCGGCGTGGACCGCGGCGCTCCGGCCGCCGCGCGATGACGGCCGGCCCACTCGGCGGAGCCTGAACGGGCAGGGAGGTGCGGGGTGTGGCGCTGACCAGGCCGCGGCGGCCAACAGGATTCGTGTTGACTCCCTCCGCGATGCGATCCGAAACGGCGACGCCCACGACGAGGACGCCTCACGCATCCGCCCTGGCACCGCACACAGCGCCCTGGCCGGTCACGCCCCCAGCACGCGACGCCCGTCCGTCCACAACCCGGCCTCCGGCGCCGTCGCCCTGCCACAACAGAGGGCGCTCGCCCGGCGGCGGAGGTCGACGTCCGACCTGTCTGCCAGTCCGACTGTGCGGCACCGATTGGGCAGGCGCTGCATGACCGGCCCCGTTCCCCTGACCAGTCCTGAGAGAACGCACCAGCGCATGGGCGCACGTTCCGCGCGTCAACGCACGCCCGGCACAGGGGCTTTCACGCATTGCGGTCATCGGCCGACCCTTGTCAGATCTCCTGCGGACTTCCGGTCAGCACGACCCGTCCGGTGATGTGCTGCGGGTTGATCAGCAGGTTGTAGATCGGGCACTTGCGCTCGACCGCCTCGTGGAGTTCGCGGATACGTTCCTTTCCCGCGGGTGAGGTGATGTGCACGGTGTAGGAGATGTTGTGCGGGTAGATCGGCACCTCCTCGAAGCCGGGTTCCCCGGCGCGTGGGTCCTGGTCCGCTTGGACCTCGACCTCCAGGGAGTCGAGCGGTATGCGCAGGTCGGCTGCCTGGATGAGGAAGACGTGGGTGAGGCAACTGGACAACACGCCGAGCTGGATCTCCGGGGAGGCGGGCCCGAGGTCGTAGCCGGCGAAGTCCAGCGGGGAGTCGCTGAGGATCTGGTGGTGGCGGATGCGGATACGCCGTACGCCGCTGCGTTCCTCGGCCTTGGTGCGGGCCCGCAGCCGGTTCGGCTCGGTGACGGGAGCGGTCCGCTGGGCCTGCCGTCTGGCGAGCAGGGCGGCCCGCTTGACCTCCAGGTAGGCGCGCAGCCCGGGCCGGGGGTCGGGTGCCGTGTCGAGCACATGCTCCGGTTCTTCCGGGCTCCTACCGTTCTTGCGGGCTGCGGTCGTCGTAGTGCCGGTCATCTCGGGGACTCCTCCGGGTAGGGAATTCCGGTTTCGGTGAACGGGGAGCGGGGGTGGCTCCGCGCAGTCGCGACAGCACCAGCGCGGCGGCGAGCAGCCCGGCGCAGACGCAGGAGGCGAACGCGTACGCGGCTCGTGGGCCACTGCCCGCGGACGAGCCGGAGGCGGAGTGCAGATAGACCGCCGATACGGCGCTGAGGCAGACGGCGGCCGCGATGCGCTGGGCCATCTGCAGGATGCCGCCGCCCACGCCGGCGGCCTCGGCCGGCGCGTGCTGAAGGACCTGGGTCTGGTTGGGTGAGACGGAGAGCCCGCCGGCGGCACCCGACAGCAGTTGTGTCACGGCGAGGAGGACCGGCAGGGCGGCGGACGGCGCGAGGAACGCGGCCACCGCCCCGCCCAGGGCGGCGCAGATGCCGATCGCCAGGCCGACGTTCACCGTGCGCGGTCCGATCCGTCGCACCAGCCGCCAGGCGAGTGCCGAGGAGACACCCATCGCGATGGCCGAGGGGAGCGAGACCGCCGCCGTGAGGAGGGCGGACAGACCGAGCCCGTCCTGGAGGAAGACGGTGAGCACGAGGGACGCGGCGATCGAGGAGCCGAACTGGGCCATGGCGACGGCCGTGCCCAGCAGGTACGGCTTCGACGCCGCGAGCGCCGGATGGACCAGCGGCACCCGGCCCCTGCGGACCCGCAGCCGCTGGTGCACGGTGAAGGCACAGGCCAGCACGGCCACTCCGGCCGCCCACAGAAGTGCCTGTCCCCCGCCGTCCGGTGTGCGGATGAACGGCACCATCAGCGTCAGTGTGCATCCGCAGGCCAGGGTGAGGCCAAGAACGTCCAGCCGGGAGTCGCGGGCGGTACGCCGGGGCGGTGGCAGCCAGCGGGCCGCGAGGAACAGGGTGAGCACCGCGCACGGTGCGCTCAGCAGGAGACAGTACCGCCAGCCGGCCTCGAGCCCGAGCCCGGCGACCAGAACACCGCCGAGCGGTGGGCCGAGTGCCGCGGCGACACCGCCCGTCACCGCGTACAGGCCGAGCGCTCGGCCTCGGTCGAGCCCGTGGAACACGTCCTGGACGGTGCCGATCACCTGGGAGTTGACGAGCCCCGCCGCGGCGCCCTGCACCAACCGCGCGCCGATCACGATTCCCGGCCCACCGCCGGTCGCGGCCGCCACCCCCGCCAGGAGGAACACGGCTACGCCTGCGATGAAGAGCCACTTGCGGCCGTGCAGGTCTCCGAGGCTGCCCCCGGGTACGAGGGCCACTCCGAAGGCCAGTGAGTAGCCGGCCACGATCCACTGGATGTCCGCCGCACCGGCCCCGAGCGAGTGCCGCATGCTCGGGATCGCGATGTTCAGAACTGCCTGGTCCAGCAGGGTCGTTGCCCCGGCGGCCATGCACACCAGCAGTACGCGGCGGGAAGCGCGGTCTTCTCCCGGGAGCATTCAGGCGTGCCGCTCCGTGATGCCCGCGTCCGGCTCCACACCGAGGACCTTGCGGTAGACGCGTTCGCCGTCGCCGTAGTCGTCGACGGCGTAGTGCCAGGTGGCCCGGTTGTCCCAGAGGACGAAGTCGCCGGGCTTCCAGCCGAACCGGATCGTGTAGTTCGGCGAGGAGGCGTGCCGGAGCAGATGGTCGAGCAGCACCCTGCTCTCGGCCGGGGTCACTCCGGTGAGTTGCTTCGCCGAGCTGCTGATGAAGAGGCCCTTGCGGCCGGTGACCGGGTGGGTGAGGACGACCGGGTGCTCGACGGGTTCGCCGGGAGCGTTCTTCTTGCTGCCCTGCGCGTAGTTCTCCGCGCTGCCGTCGTAGAGGGCGCCGACCGATTCCAGCAGCACCTTGAACGGTTCTGACAGGTCGTCGTACGCGGCCTGGAGGTCCGCCCACAGGGTGTGGCCGCCCAGCTCGGGCACCACCTCGTACGTCAGGGACTCGATCGCGAAAACGGGGTCGCGCCACAGGCCGCCGATGTGCCAGGTGCTGGCCTTGCCGGTCTGCTTCACGTTGTACGGGTAGACCAGCGGGTTGGCCGGGTGCTTCACGGCGGTCGGGTGGTCGAAGGGCCGAGCGAAGACTCTGACGGCGGCCACCTGCTGATCGGGCGTCAGGTGCTGGCCCCGGAACACGAGGACCTTGTGCTCGCGGAAGGCACGGCGCAGTTCCTCGGCGGTGATGTCGTCGACGGGTGCGGTCAGGTCGACGCCGACGACTTCGGCGCCGAAGCGGGGGCCTGCCCGGAGGGTCTCGAAACGGGCGACGGTGGTCATGGCGTTCTCCTTTGTGTGGTCAGGAGGTCCTGGGCAGCGGGGGCGGCCCGAGGTGGTCGGGGAGCGGCGGGCTTCTCGGGGGCGTGCGGTGGGTGTCATACGGCGGCTGCTCGCAGACTCGCGTCGAGGTCGGCGATCAGGTCGTCGACGCCTTCGAGGCCGACCGACAGCCGCACCAGACCGGGCGTGACCCCGGCCGTCGCCTGCTGAGCGGGATCCAGCTGGGCGTGGGTGGTGGAGGCGGGGTGGATGACGAGGCTGCGGACGTCGCCGATGTTGGCGAGGTGGCTGAACAGCCGGACCCCTTCGACGAAGCGCCGGCCCGCCTCCAGACCGCCCACGAGTTCGAAGGAGAGCACCGCTCCGGCGCCACGCGGCAGATACCGCTTGGCCTGGGTCTGCCACGGACTGGAGGGCAGTGCCGCGTAGTGCACCCGCGTCACCTGGGGCTGGTCCTCCAGCCAGGAGGCGAGCGCGTGGGCGTTGGCGACGTGCCGTTCGACGCGCAGGCTCAGTGTCTCCAGGCCCTGCAGGAGCAGGAAGCTGTTGAAGGGGGAGACGGCCGGGCCCAGATCGCGCACCAACCGGGTGCGCAGGCGCAGGGCGTAGGCGAGTCCGAGGCCGGCGAAGGAGTCCCAGAAGGAGAGCCCGTGGTACGTGGGGTCCGGGCCGGTCAGTCCGGGCCAGCGGCCGGGGTCCGCACCGAAGTCGAAGCGTCCGCTGTCCACGACGACCCCGCCGATGCCGGTGCCGTGGCCGGAGAGGAACTTGGTGGTGGAGTGCACGACGATATCGGCGCCGTGTTCGAGGGGCCGCAGCAGGTAGGGGGTGAGCACGGTGTTGTCGACGACGAGCGGGACACCGGCCTCGTGGGCGATGCGGGCGACCGCCTCGGTGTCGAGTACGTTGCCGCGCGGATTGCCGAGCGTCTCGCCGAAGAACGCCTTGGTGGCGGGCCGTGCGGCCGCGGACCAGGCGTCCAGGTCGTCCGTGTCGTCGACGAAGGTGACCTCGATGCCGAAGTCGGCGAACGTGTGCTCAAGGAGGGTGCGGGTGCCGCCGTACAGGGACGCCGAGGCGACGATGTGGTCGCCCGCGCGGGCCAGGTTGAGCAGGGCGAGGCTGGTCGCGGCCTGCCCGCTGGCCACGGCGACCGCCGCCGAACCGCCCTCCAGGGCGGCGATCCGCTCCTCCGCCACCGCGGTGGTCGGATTCGACAGGCGCGTGTAGGCGTGGGTGGCGAGGTCGGCCAGTTCGAAGGCCGCGGCGGCATGCCCGGTGTCCCGGAAGACATAGCCGGCGGTGGCGTGGATCGGCACCGCCCGCGCGCCGGTGGCCGGGTCGGGGACCGTGCCGGCGTGCACCTGCCGGGTCTCGAACGCCCAGTCGGCGGTGCTCATCGGCCGTTCTCCCTCCCCCGCTCTCGGCTTCGCTCGAGCGGGGGGACCCCCACCGCCAGCACATCGGACCACCAGCGCTCGGCGACCCGCGGATGCGAGCGCAGCCAGCCGACGACCGCGTTCTCGCCGAAGGCGGCGAGCAACGGGTTGTCCGGGTCGTCGGTGACGCCCCGGCTCAACGCGGCCAGTTCGGCGGGGAGTTCCAGCGGCTTGACGACCGCGTCCAGGCGCGGACCGAGGAAGAAGGGGATCGAGTAGCGGTCGACGCCCGGCTGCGGGCTGACGACTCGGTGCCGTGTGGCTTTCAGATACCCCTGGGTGGCGATCTCCAGCATCTCCCCGATGTTGAACACGAAGGCGTCGGGCACGGGCACCGCGTCGATCCAGCCGCCGTCCTCGCGCTGCACCTGGAGTCCGCCGACGTCGTCCTGCTGGAGGAGGGCGAGGTAGCCGTAGTCCTTGTGCGCGCCCACTCCCTGGTCGGCGTCCTGCGCGACCCGCGGCGGGTAGTGCACGATCTTCACGTGGACGGCGGCCTCGTCGTCGAACCACTGGTCGAAGTAGCCCTCGTCCTGTCCGAGTGCCGCGGCGAGGGCGCGCAGCACCTCCCGGCTGACGCGCAGCGCCTCCGCCTGCCAGCGCAGCACGATGTCCTTGAGGTCCGGGAGCGCCGAGGGCCACTGGTTCGGGCCGATCAGGCGCAGGTAGTCGGGGTCGTCCGGGCCGGTCGCCAACGCCGCCCGCTCCGGGCCGATGTCGATCTGCTCCCGCCAGTCGGCGCTGCCCGCCGTGTACTCGGTCCCGGTGCGTGTGTAGCCGCGGAACTGGGGCGAGTTGAGGTTCTCGATCTCCAGCCGCCGCTCCTCGGGCAGGGCGAAGAAAGCGCGAGCCGCGGTCAGTGCCTCGTCCCGCAGGGCCGCGGGGACACCGTGTCCGGTGACGTAGAAGAAGCCCACCTCGTGTGCCGCGGACCGGAGTTCGGCGAGAAAGGCGGCCCGGTCCGTGTCCGTGCGAAAGCGGGAGATGTCGATGACGGGCAGGGTTGTGAGGTGAACCATGGGAGTTCCTTCGCGGCAACGGCGGCCGACCGGCCCTCGCAACCCGCCCTGGACAGGGGCTAGTCGGAGGCAGCCGGAACGAGCAGACAGAAAGAAGGGAACGAGGTCGCGGGCCGTGGGACGGCGGTCAGCAACAGACCTGGTCGAACTGGTCGGCGCGGCGGCTCACCCAGAACGGGTCGAGCAGCACCGTGTGTGCCGTGCCAGAGGTCTCCATGCCCGGATGAAAGCACACCCGGGATGGGTGCGTCCACCACGCGTTCCAACCCTCGACGCGTGGGGTGCCCCAGGTGAAGCCTCGGCGGATCCGCCGGCCGCGCGCACCCTGCCCCGGCGAGGATGCGGCGTGGGTGGCCGCGGAGCACGCGAAGGTCTTCGGCGCGCCGCCCGCCGACCGGCTGAAGAGGTGGCTCGAAGCCCACCCCCCTCCGAAGGTGGCGGTCGCGCAGGTCGCCGACCGTGTCGAACACGCCCGTGAGGTGGCCGGCGTGGACCACATCGGTTTCGGTGACCACGACGGCGTGCACCATCGTCCGACCCGTCTCGCCGACGTCTCCGGCTACCGGTCCTGTTGCATGAACCACGCTCGCCGGGCCGAGCGAGGTGCAGTGAGCGGATCGGTATCAAACGGGCGCGGGCCCTTGCCGCACGTATCCGGTACCCCGCCGCAGGGTGGGTGAGCGCTCCGGCGTGCGACGGCTCAACCGCCGGCATGTCGACGACTGCCCCACACAGGTCACGGCAGCGGGCTGCAGTGATCACGCGTCGTCCGGCCGCAACCAAGCAAAACGAGAGCACCCAAGCCCCGCCACAGTGTGCGAGTGCGTGTCAGGGGCGGGAGGCCGGTGCGAGGGCGGACGTACGGCGTGCGGCACTGCGGTAGGTGGAGATGCCCACGGCGAGCAGCCAGTAGCTCAGCAACGCCCCCATCAGGGCCGTGCTGCCCCACCCGTTCGCCGCATAGAAGTGCGCGGGGGTGTTGCCGAAGAACAGGGACGGCACGAAGGCCAGGTTCACCGCGGCGAGGACGTAGGCCGAACGGCCAGTCCAGCCGGGAAGCAGGTGCGCGCGGGTGACTGCGTAGCCGACCGCGGTCAGGAAGAGCGCGAGCAGCAGGCGGCCGATCGAACCGTAGAGGATGTACGTGCCGCTGACCGTGATGGTCGGGTCGATCGGATGGTCGGCGGCGATGACCGCGCCGGCCTCCAGCCCGCCGGAGACCAGGGTGACGGTCGCGTAGACCAGTCCGGTGGCGAAGGCCATCGTGCCCACCCATTCGTGGGCGGGGCTCACCTGCTTGATCAGTTCACGCAAGCCCGTGACGAACAGGATCAGAACTGCCAGAGCGACGATGCCGATCAGCAGCCGCGACAGCACGCCGCCGCCGCGATACCGGCCAGTCCCGTCAGGCGCCTGGCGATGATGTCGTTCACGTGGTTCCCCCCGAAGTGAGTGTGGTCAGTGCCCAGTTGCATGTCGGTGTGGTGCCGACGAGGAAACTCTCCCGCGCACGGCGCGCCACGTCGCTGGCCCTGAACACCGAACGGGGGGTGGGGCTGTGGACACCTACCGGGCGGGACGTAGACCGCCCGGCCGGAACAGGGATGTCCACAGCAACGCGTCACGGAGGCTCGCCGGCGACGGGCGGTGGCGTCGTACCACCGCCCGGCCCACACCAAAGCGACGCAGCCGGATTCACTCAACGAGCGATGAGTACGCCGGTCGGCGGCGGTCTTTACGTCTGGACAGCACGCGCCGCACCGGAAGGAGCTTGATCATGACCGTGAGTGCCAGCTTCTGCATGTCCCTCGACGGGTTCGTTGCCCGTCCGGACAACAGCGTCGGCCCCCTGTTCGACTGGTACTCCAACGGCGACGTCGAGGTGCCGATGGTCGGCTATCCGATCACGTTCAGGGTCGCCGAGGCCAGCTCGGACTATCTGCGGGAGCAGATGGACTTCGCCCGGCGCAGCGCGTTCGTCTGCGGCCGTCGGGTATTCGACTACACCGGCGGCTGGGGCGGCAATCCACCCGGCGGCGGACACGCGTTCGTGGTCACCCACCGTGAACCGCCCACGGACTGGCCCGCGGAACGACTGGCACCCTTCACGTTCGTCCACGACGGCGTCGCCAGCGCAGTCAGTCAGGCCAAGGCCGCCGGCGACGGCAACGTCGGCGTCTCCGGCCCGAACATCGCACAGCAGTGCCTGAACCTCGGCCTGCTCGACGAGATCCGGATCGATCTGGTACCCGTGTTCCTCGGCGGGGGTGTCCGCTACTTCGAAGACATCCACAACGACAAGGCCGAGCTCGAGCGGGTCGAGGTGGTCGAGGGCGAAGGTGTGACACATCTGCGTTACCGCGTGCACTACCGCTGACCGCCATCAATCACGTTCATCGCTGTGGTGGATCGCGAAGATCCACCGGATCGTCAGGTGGCAGGTTGGGGAAGTTCGCCAACGTGTACCTTCACGACCTTCACGTGCGTGCATCCGGCGGCTTTCAGGGCTCGCCTGCGCCAGATGGCGGCCTGCTTGTCAAAGACGCCGGCGGACGCCTGTGCAGCGCCGTCGGGATCGGTCCACGTCAAGCCGTAGCGTCGCACTGCGGTCGTCATGAACTCGGTCCTCTCCACTCACAGCAGCTCTCGAACACCATACGCACGGTTTCGCCGGTCCATGCGCGTCAGCAGCTTTCTACAATGCGCTCTTCCAGTCGTTGTTTCAGCGTTGACGGCCGCGTCCGGACGGGTTCAGGGCAAGGGTGGCCAGGTAGATTCGCTTGAGGACGGCGGTCTCAGTGGGGAAATGCCCGCCCCGAGGGACGCCCCGCATCATCATCGAACTGCTCGGGTCGTAGGCACCGCAGCGTCACGTGTTCTGACAAGCCGTGGCCTTGAAGTCCTCTATGGAGAGGGTGATGGCGGATTCGTCGCCGTTGTCCGAGATGCTTTCGCAGCGGACCTTTCCCGGGGTGAGCCTGTCCCGATCGGCCAGGGTGAAGGAAATGCTGCTCGCTGACGACGAGTTGTCTTTCGTCCAGCCGTAGAGCGCGTAGGTGGTCTTGGCGGTGAGCGGGGCGAGGGATCTGGTTGTGGTCCAGCCAGCGGCGGGAGAGTCGAGGGTCCAGGTGGCGAGGCCAGACGTGAGGGGCTGGTCGGCGGTCCATGAGCCGACCGTCACCTGCTTATCGACGTCGTCGCTGTCCACGTAGAGGGTCGCGCCATCAATCTGATGTCCGCAGACCATCATGACCCCGAGCAGATGGCCGTCGGCGGTCACGGAGATGCCGGCGACGGCGTCGTCGGGAACGGTGCATCCTGAGGTGGTGGCCAGGGCCACGCTGACCGAGACGGCGCCGACGAAGCGCCGGAACACCGGACGTAAAGTGGTCGACCGCAACCTAGCCCCCTGCCCGGGGTGCGCTTGAGGCCCCCTGCCCGGGATGGTAGGGGGTGAGCTGGTCTGGCCGTAGCGTCGCCATCCACTCGTTGTGGGCTCGTTGTTGCCTTGTAGTCGGACGACTGGGTCAGCCCGGTCACGGGACCGACGACCAAGATCCAGCCCGCTGGCAGGACATCCGAGGCTCTGATGGGCCGCATCGCGGGACGGTCTGCCCGAGTGAACCACTTCGGCGGGCGCGGGAGTTCGTGCTCGGGCTCTTGTCGGACCTGCCGCGCAAGATTTGCTGGACGCTGGCTGAGCACGCCGGCCATGCCACCCGTACGGCTTGCAGCATCTGCTGTCGAGGGCGAACTGGGATGCTGATGCGGTCCGGGACGATCTGCGCAGCTTCGCCTTCGAGCAACTGCGTGATGAGGATGCGGGGTTGGTGGTCGATGAGACCGGCGAACTGAAAAGGGCACTGCCACCGTCGGCGTGCAGCGCCAATTCACGGGCTCTGCCGGGCGCGATCCCCCCTGGGCCGGGATCGGGGCTCGTTCACCGCCGAGGGTGAGCCCTGGTCCGCTCAAGCGGTGAAGAGGGTCAGCAGGGTGGCGATCTTGCCGTCTCGGACGGTCGTACAGGGCCGGCCACTCGTCCGTCGCGAATCCGTGCTCGGTCATGTCGGGGTAGACGCCGGTGGCGATGTCATGGTCGACGGCGCGAATCTCGGCCGTGGTGACCCCGCGCGCCATCATGATCGCCGCGCTCTTGTCGATAAGCCCCTGAGTGTGACTCTGCTGCGGTGACGGTTTGAGGGTGCAGTTGATGAACAGGGCGGTGAGGTCGTCGAAGCGGTAGCTGTCGTCGGTGGCGTTCACGGCGGCTCCTTGGGCACGAGATGGTGTTTCGTCCCGGGACGGGGACGGATCCCAGCTGCAGCCTCTCGCGTGTATCTCCGTTTGTCGCGCTTTGTCCGCCATCCGTCATACTTCCGACCGATCCCGCGCGGAATCGAACGTCGGCTGGGATCCTGGCCCTGTGGCAATCGACGTGACGGTGCGGCGCGTGATCCCGCTGCCGCCCGAGCGGGTGGCGGCGTACGCCATGGACTGGCGCAACGACAGCGACTGGACCCAGGGCATCCGCCGGGCCGAGCTCACCAGACCAGCGGACGGCGGCGGCTTCGGAGTGGGCGCCGAGGTGAGCCGTACGGCGTTTTTCCTCCGCCGGCGCATCGACTACGTCCTGCGAGTGATCGCGTACGAGCCGCCATGGCTGATGGACATGATCGCCACGGCCTCCCCCATGCCCATGCGGGTCACCTACACCTTCGAGGCCCACCCCGGCGGCACCCTGGCCGGCATCCGGGTGCGCGGCGGTCCAGGCGGCCTCCTTCGCATGGCGGCACCTCTGATGTCCCGCCAGGTCCGCTCCAGTCTGACCAAGGACCTGCGTGACCTCGAACACCGGCTCACCCGCCCGGAAGATGGCCGGTGACGGCCCTGCGAGGTGTGGCTGGTCCAGCGCGTCTGTGAGCGGCTGGGCAAGGGTGCCGGCATGGACTCATCGCCGGCTGCCCGCCACCGCTGACCAGCCCTATGGCCGTGATCAACCGGGGGCAGCACATCGCGCCGCTGTCGCTGCCGATGCTCGACCTGCGGCGCGTCGCCTGCGGGCCCCCGGAGCGACCGGGTTCAGTGGGTGTGCCATGGACCGGCCGCGCTGGTAGCCGCGGCACAGGCCGGGGGTGGCGGTGAGGGCGTCGGTGTCGCCGTCGCGGAGTGCGGCGAGTGTGAGGCGGCGCGCGGTGTCTTGTCGGCGGCGAGACGGATGCGACGGATCAGTCCGCTCCACCGCCCAACCGAGTTCTGTTCCTCGCGCCTCCGGTGCTGCCTTGAGATGAAGGTCTCTCAGTTGATTGACTTGGCGGCTGCCGACTCCCGGAAGTCGACGACGGCTTCGCCGTTGGTTCGAGCCCACTCGGTCAGGGTCACGATCGGCTCCTGGAGTGTCTGGCCGAGCGTGGTCAGGCTGTACTCGACCCGCGGCGGCGCTTCGGCGTACACCTGCCGGTCGACCAGGCCGTTGCTCTGCAGGCGGCGAAGGGTCTGCGTCAGTACTTTGCGCGAGATCCCGCCGGACAGCGTGACGAGTTCGCTGTGTCTCTTGGGTCCACCGGTGAGAGCGAACAGGACAAGGACGGACCACTTGTTGGCGATGATCTCGATCGCCAGCCGTGCGGGGCAGTCGGCGAGGAACATCGTGCCCGCTTCGAGGTCCTTTGCCGCGCTCGTCAGGTCGGCTGTCGTCATGTTCACGAGCCGAAGGTTACCTTTTGGTACCTATCGGCTTCCTAACGTCGACGTCATGGAACTTCACTCCGGCCAGAGCCGCCCCACGGCCCCGCTCGACCGTCAGGTCATCGCCGTCAAGCCCATCGCCGTTGCCACCACCGACCGCGGAATCGACCTGCAGGTCAAGGTCACCGCACCGGTCGACGGGAGAGACCTGCCCGTCATCGTCTTCTCCCACGGCAACGCCTGGTCGATGGACGGCTACGAGCCCCTCGTCGACCGCTGGGCCGCTGCCGGGTTCGTCGTGGTGCAGCCCACCCATCTGGACTCCCGCCGCCACGGCATCGGCTTCGACGATCCCCGTTTCGCCAGCATCTGGCGCGTGCGGATAGCCGATCTGCACAGTGTTCTGGACGGCCTCGGTGACATCCTCGACGAGGTCGGCGGTCTGGCCGAGCGCGTCGACCGCGATCGCGTCGCTGTCGTCGGGCACTCCTGGGGAGCACAGACCGTCGGAGCCCTCCTGGGCGCCCGCGTCCTCGACTCCGAGGGCAACCCGGGCGAGGACTTCTCCCACTCCGCCGTCAAGGCGGGCGCGCTCATCGCGGCGGCCGGAGCCGGGGACGCCCTGACGCCCTTCGCGCTCACGTATCTCCCGTTCGCGCGCCCGGACTTCTCCGGCATGACCTCCCCCGCCCTGGTCATCGCCGGCGGAAAGGACCAGTCGGTGATGACGACCCGCGGACCGGAATGGTTCACCGATGCCTACCACCTCAGCCCGGGCCCGAAGCGGCTGCTCACCATCGCCGAGGCCGAGCACCTCTTCGGCGGAATCTCCGGCGAGGCCGCCAAGGACACCACCGACGAGGACCCCGCCCGCGTCGTCCTCGTCGCCGACGCCGTCTCCGCCTACCTGCACGATGTCCTCAGCGCCGACGCACGAAGCTGGCAGGCCCTGGAGGACCGAATCAGCCACAGCACCGGCGCCTTCAGCACCGAGAGCAAGTAGGTGCTTCGCGGCCCGGCTCGCCATCTGACGGGTCGTTCCCGAGCCCCAGGTCAGGAGAGGGCGAGACCGGGAGTGTCCGCGCTGCGGGCGGGCACGGTGGGGTTGTTGGCCGGGCTCGCCGTGCCGCTGCTGGAACGCCTGGCTGTCGCGACGGCCAGCTCTGACTCTTGTCTGCGCTTCCACGGCCCGTGGTGACCGGCGAGGTTCACAAGCTCGCATGCTTCATCGCGGGGGCCGTCAGCCGGCGGATCCGGTAGGGGCTGGCAACCTGGGTGCGGCGAGCACCGGCGGGGGCATCCGCGATCGAGCTCCGGCCTGCTTGGCCCTGGCGCCGGTTCCGTCCGGGCCGGTTGGCGGTCGTCGCCGGTCGTCCTCGCGGGTGAGCGGGGGTGGTCGGCGACGTCTTCGGTTCAGGCGGCGATGGTGGAGTCCGTCCGTTGCTTCGTGCGGGTCGGGGCGGGTGTGTGGG
>NZ_WVUG01000450.1 GCF_017614965.1 Streptomyces griseorubiginosus
GCCCCAGCCCCACCAAGGACTCCGCCAACTTCACCGCCGCCCCGACCCCGTCGACCACCGGCACCCCCAGCTTCTCGCTCACCACCCGCTGCAGCCCCGTCATTCCGGCGCAGCCCAGCACCAGCACCTCGGCCCCCGCCTCCCGCGCCCGCTCGGCCGCCGACAGGAACGCCGCCTCCGTGCGGTCGGCGTCACCGAGGTCGAGCACCCCGAGCCCGGTCCCGACGACCGCCGCGCAGTTGCGTCCGACGCCCGCCAGCTCCAGGCTGTCCTCGATCTGCCCGCAGGACCGCTCCAGCGTGGTGACGACCCCGTACCGCCTCCCCAGAAGACATGCCAGGTGCGCCGCGGCCTCGGTGATGTCGACGACGGGCACGTCGACCAGCTCCCGCACCCCTTCCCGCCCGTGCTCCCCGAATCCGGCCATGACGACGGCGTCATAGTCGGGCCCCTCGTACGTCCGCAGCAGATCGATGACAGCGGCGGCCGACAGATAACTGTCCAGCCACCCCTCCGCGGACTCGGGCCCCCACCCCGGGGTGAGGCCGAGCACGGTGGTGCCCGGGCCTGCCGCGGCCCGGGCACCTCGTACGATCTCCTCGGTCATCTCCTGCGTGGTGTTGCAGTTGGTGACGACGATCCGCACGTCTGTCAGACCTCCACCACGGCAGTCCCGGACGCGGGCTCGGACGCCGGCGCGGACGCGCGCTCGGCCCGGCAGATCAGCAGGTACAGCCCGGCGGCGAGCGCCGTGCCGATGAACCAGGAGTACGGCGCCACGTCGCTGAAGGTCTTCACCAGCGCGAGCACGGCGGCGACCCCGGCGGAGGGCAGGAAGGCCCACAGCGCCTTGGGGTTGACGCCCTTCTTGTAGTAGTAGCGCGAGCCGGGTCGGGCGTCGAAGAGTTCGTCGACGTTCACCCGGCCCCGCTTCACCCAGTAGTAGTCGACCATGATCACACCGAACAGCGGACCCAGGAAGGCGCCGAGTCCGCCGAGGAAGTAGTTGACGACGGTGGGGTTGGAGAAGAGGTTCCAGGGGGTGACGACGAGCGCGGCGACCGTGCTGATCATGCCGCCGATCTTGAAGGTGATCTTCTGCGGCCAGACGTTGGCGAGGTCGTACGCCGGTGAGACGAAGTTGGCGACGATGTTGACGCCCATGGTGGCCACGGCGAAGGTGAACGCCGCGATGACCAGGACCCAGGTGTTGCCGATCTTGGCGACGAGTTCCGCCGGGTCGGTGATGGCCGTGCCGAACACCTTCAGCGAGCCGGCCGTGACGATCACCGAAACCACCACGAAGGCGGTGGAGTTGATGGGCAGGCCCCAGAAGTTGCCGCGCCGCACGGTCTTGTAGTCCGGCGCGAAGCGGGAGAAGTCGCAGAAGTTGAGCATCAGCGTGCCGTAGGTCGCGAGGATCAGCCCGATCGCGCCGAACCACTGCCGCCACTGCTCCCCCACCGACACGGGATGCGGCGTCGAGGTCAGCGAGATGCTCCAGTCGGCCTTCCACAGCACCCACACCGCGAGCGCGATCATCACCAGCCAGATCGCGGGACCGCAGAAGTCCTGGAACTTCCGCACGGATTCCATGCCCTGACTGATGATCACGGCCTGGATCAGCCACAGCGAGACGAACGAGCACCACCCCAGCGCGTCGAGCCCCAGGAACGAGTGGTGCGTCCAGGACTCCAGCCCCGGCCAGGCGGCGAGCAGCATCACGTTCACCGCGACCGAGGCCAGGTAGGTCTGGATGCCGTACCACATGATGGCGATCACGGCCCGGATCAGGGCCGGGATGTTGGCGCCCCAGACGCCGAAGCTGATGCGGCTGACGACGGGGAAGGGCACGCCGTGCCGCTGGCCGATCCGGCCCATCCAGTTCATGCCGATGTAGATCAGCACGAAGCCGATGAGCAGGGCGGTGAAGACCTGCCAGACGTTCATGCCGAGGACCAGCAGTCCGGCGGCGAAGGTGTAGTTGCCGAGGTTGTGGACGTCGGACATCCACATGGCGAAGAGGTCGAAGACCTTCCAGTTGCGCTTGTCGGCGGGCGCGAGGTCTTCGTTGGTGAGCCGGGGATCGGGGACGAACGCTGGGGCGCCGGTGGCTTCGGCGCGGTCGGCGAGGGACACGGGGCCTCCATGGGCAAGGGGACGGAGGACGGCAGCCGTTTGGTATACCAAACTGCCGCCATGGTCCCGTCGTCAAGAGTTCGGACCGATGTCCCGCTTGTTAACGCTCGGTAAAAGCACCCCGGAGTCGGCGAAGATGGCTCCATGAGCTCCACGACGACGAAGATCGAACCTCTGGGCGCGGTCCGCGAGCGGGTCCTGGCGAGCCTGCGGCAAGAGATCATCTCCGGCCGGCTGGGCCCGGGCGACCGCCTGGTCGAGCGGGAGCTGGCCGAGCGCCTCGGGGTCTCCCGGGTACCGGTCCGCGAGGCGATCCGGGCCCTGGTCGCCGAGGGGTTCGTGCACTTCGAGACCCCGCGCCGCACGGTGGTACGCCGGCTCACCCCGAACGACGTCCGGGAACTGTTCGAGCTGCGTGAGGCCCTGGAGGTGTACGCGGCCGGTCTCGCCGCCGCCAAGGCGACCCCGGAGGACCTCGCCGAGGTCGAGGCGCTGCTCGACAGCGCCGCCGCGGCGACCGAGGACGGGGACGCCGAGGCGATCACGGACATCAACAGCCGACTGCACGACCGGATCGTGGCCATGGCGGGCAACAGCCTGATCGTCGCCGCCCTGGAACCGGTCGCCGGACGGCTGCGCTGGATGACCCGCAGAAACGAGGAATGGCCCCAACTCCTGATCGAGCACCGGGAGTTGTACGACGCCATCGCCTCCGGAGACCCGGAGCGCGCGCGGGCGCACGCACTGGCCCATGTGCGGACCAACTATCGTTCCACGGTCAGACACCTGTTCGAAGAAGCGGGGGCGTAGTGGGTCACCCGCGGGCGTACCTGTCCGTGGCCGCCACGAGCGCATCCGCCATTGCGGGGGTGCCCGTGGTGTGGCCGACGTCGTCCACGATCACCAATTCGCTGCCGGGCCAGGCGTGGTGGAGCCGCCAGACGATGCCCAGCAGGTTGCCGAAGTCGAGGGTGCCCTGGACGAGGGTGCCGGGGATGCCCGCCAACTGCGGGGCGTCCCGCAGGACCACGCCCTCGTCGCCGCTCTCGCCCAGGAAGTGGCCGTCGCCCCAGTAGTGCGTGACGGTGCGGGCGAAGCCCATGCGGAACTCCGGGTCCTCGAACCGCTCGACGGACCGTGGCGGCGCGGGAATGATCGCCGTCTCCCAGTCGGTCCAGGCGCGCGCGGCCCGCTCCCGCGTCCCGGAGTCGGAAGACTCGAGGAGCCGGCTGTAGGCGGCGGCGAGGTTGCCGTCCCGTTCCTCTTCGGGCACCCCGGCCCGGAACCGCTCGAAGGCCTCGGGGAAGAACTGGCCGAGTCCCCTGGTCAGCAGGGCCACTTCGGCGTCGGATCCGGTGGCGACCCCGGTCAGCACCAGTTCGCTCACCGCGTCGGGATGCTTCTGCGCGTACCGCAGCCCGAGCACGGACCCGAAGGACACGCCCCACACCAGCCACCGCTCGATCCCCAAGTGCCGCCGCAGCAGCTCCAGATCGGCGATGAGGTGGGCGGTCGTGTTGACGCTCATGTCAGTGTCGTACGCGCTCGCCGGCGGCGTGGAACGTCCGGCACCGCGCTGGTCGAGGAGCACGACGCGGTAGAGAGCGGGGTCGAACAGGCGCCGGGGATACGGCCCGCAGCCGGAACCGGGGCCGCCGTGCAGCACGACCGCGGGCTTGCCACGGGGATTTCCGCAGGTCTCCCAGTACACGCGGTTGCCGTCGCCGACATCGAGCAGGCCGTGGTCGTACGGTTCGATCTCGGGGTAGAGGGGCATCCGGGCACCGTAACGCTCCCCTGGTCTGCCCGCATGCTCATTTCACGGGCAGTCCCGCCGCCTCCCCCGCGGTGCGCAGGACGTCCCGCAGCATCTCGGGGGTGAGCTTGCCGGTGAAGGTGTTGCGCTGGCTGACGTGGAAGCAGCCGAAGAGGTCGAGGCCGTCGAGCGGCACCCGTGTGCCGTGCCCGAACACCGGCCGGGGCCGGGGCACCGTCCAGCCCGCCTCGGCGAACGCGGGCAGCGCGGCCTGCCAGCCGAAGGCGCCGAGGACCACGACCGCGCGCAGCGTCGGCCGCAGGAGCTTCAGTTCCTGGACGAGCCAGGGCCGGCAGGTGTCCCGTTCGCCGGGGGTGGGCTTGTTCTCGGGCGGGGCGCAGTGCACGGGCGCGGTGACGCGCACGCCGTGCAGGGCGAGGCCGTCGTCCGCCGAGACGGAGGTCGGCTGCGAGGCCAGCCCCACGTCGTACATGGCCTGGTACAGCACGTCGCCCGAGCGGTCGCCGGTGAACATGCGGCCGGTGCGATTGCCGCCGTGGGCCGCCGGGGCGAGCCCGACGACCAGCAGCGAGGCGTCTGCGGGCCCGAAGCCGGGCACGGGGCGGGCCCAGTACGTCCAGTCCTGGAAGGCCGCCCGCCGGACCCGCCCGACCTCCTCGCGCCACTCCACCAGCCGGGGACACGCGCCGCATCCGGCGATCCGCTGATCAAGCTCGGCCAGACTGTCCATGCGTCAACGGTACGGCCGCGGAGCCGCCGGGCGGCCGACAGGGCATCCGGGGTCCGGCCACGCGGGATCACGCCCGAACCCCCCACCCGCCGGGACAGCGGCGTGAGCACGCCGGCGCCGGTCGACGGACGCGACGAGCGCGTACGGCGCCCGGAAGGCCCACGGCTCGCTCCCCGCGACCGCCTTCCCCTCCTCGTGAGGCTCCCGATCGGCCGGCCCGCCGGATGCCCCGTCGGCCGGTCGTCGGCTCCACGGCCCCGTCACCCGTACTCGGGCGGAAAACCGCCGGGGGCACGCGCGGCGGAGGACTAAGGTCGGGGGCATGGGTTGGGAAGGTGACGAGGTGAAGAGCGGGCCGGGTGCCCCCGAGGAGGCGTCCGTGGCCGGCGCTGCCGAGAGCGCGGCGGCCGACGATGCCAAGGTCGCCGCCGCGATCGCCGCCGCCGAGGCGGCCGGGCCGGCGAACGGCGAGAGCGTGCGCGTCGACAGCTGGATCTGGGCTGTACGCCTCATCAAGACCCGCTCGCTCGGCGCCACCGCCTGCAAGGGCGGGCATGTCCGGGTGAACGGGCAGAACGTGAAGCCCTCGCACACCCTCCGCGTCGGCGACGAGGTGCGGCTGCGCCACGAGGGCCGGGAGCGGATCGTGATCGTCAAGCGGCTGATCCGCAAGCGGGTGGGCGCTCCCGTCGCGGTTCAGTGCTATGTCGACAACTCCCCTCCCCCGCCCCCTGTCTCTTATA
>NZ_WVUG01000451.1 GCF_017614965.1 Streptomyces griseorubiginosus
GGTGGGCGGGACCGAGTTGGAGGCGAGCGGGCCGCCCTCGGCCGCGACCTGTCCGGCCGCCGCCTTGACCTGGGCGGAGAGGCCGGAGGAGGCGAGGTTCCGGGTGAACTCGTCGGCGGCGTGGCTCAGCGCGATCGCGCCGATGACCGCCGGGCCGAGCGTGAAGCCGAAGTCGCGCAGCAGGCTCGTCGAGGCGCTCGCCATGCCCGCGTAGTGGACCTCCACGGTGTTGACGGCGGTCGCGGTGATGGAGGAGACGGTGAGCGCGAAGCCGATGCCGACCAGGCCGATGGGGAGGATGAGCGAGGTCAGCGCGCGGTCGTGGACCGAGAGGGTCGCGGCGATGAAGTCACCGGTCGCCATCAGGGCGAGTCCCGCGCCCAGCACCCAGCGCGGGCTGACCCGCTCCAGCAGCCGGGAGATCAGCGGCATCAGCAGCAGCGTCCAGGCGTTGAGCAGGATGAAGGCGAACGAGCCGCGCAGGGGGCTCTGGTGCTGGATCGGGCCGAGCCGGATGCTGGTGGCGTAGGCGGTGCCGAGGTAGCTGAACATGCCGACCACGGCGACGAACGACGCCACCGCGAACGCCCGGTTCCTGAACAGGTCGAGCCGGAGCAGCGGGGCGGCGGCCCGGTGTTCGGCCAGCAGGAACAGTCCGATGAACAGGGCCGCGACCACGTACGCGATCACCACGGGTGTCGCCGTCCAGCCGTCCGCCGGACCCTGGATCACCGCGTACAGCAGGGCGAACATGCCGATGCCGATGGTGATCTGGCCGGCGAGGTCGAGTGAACGGCCTTCCGGGGCGCTGGAGTTCTGCGCGAAGAGCTGGCTGAGCAGGGTGCTGACCAGGGCGAGGCCGGTCACCACGATGAACGCCCAGCGCCAGGAGCCGTAGTTGCCGGTGATGCCGCCGAGGACCGGGGCGACGAAACCGCCGCTGGACAGGGCGGCCGCCCAGATCGTGATCGTACGGGCGCGGTCGCGGGCTGAGTGGGTGCCGGCGGCGATCATCGCGAGCGAGGTCGGGAAGAGCGCCGCCGCGCCCAGGCCGGCGATGGCCTGGCCCACCCACAGCATGTGGATGCCGGTGCTGGCGGCGGCCAGCGCCTCGCCGGCCACCAGCAGACCGCCGCCGCCGACCAGCAGCCGCTTGCGGCCGAAGAGATCGCCGAGGACGCCGAAGGTGAGCTCCAGGACGGACACGGGCAGCAGGAAGGCGTCCGAGATCCAGGTCAGCTGGGAGCCGACCGGATGCAGGTCCTCCTGGAACAGGCCGTTGAGCGTGGCCGGCATGGCGAGGGCGATCTGGGCCAGGCAGACCGCGAAGCAGCCGGCGACCAGGGTGCCGACGGGCAGGCCGCCGGACGCGGGCCCGGCGGCGGTGGACCCGGGTTGGGTGTGCGTTTCGGTGGACACGAGGGGCTCCCCTTTGAGCGGGTGTACGGGGGACGACGGCGCCGTGAAACGCTGCGAATGTAGGGCGATTTTTCAACGGCGGTCAATAGTGTGCCCAACATTGGACTCCGGTCCGCTCGAGTCCGGTCCGGTCGCGGTGCCTGGCCACCGGGTGCTGAGGGAGCGTTCGGTCACCCGGGCCAGATGCCGGGTGAAGGTCTCGCGGGTGTCCGGGGTGAGGGTGCGCAGGGCGATCAGCGCGGTGATGACGACGTCGCACAGCTCGGCCCCGACGTCGTCCCAGGTGTGGGTGGCGCCCTTGCGGGGGTTCTGGCCGGTCGCGCCGATCACCGCCTCGGCGACCTCGCCGACCTCCTCGGACATCTTCAGGACGCGCAGCAGCAGGCTCTCGCGGCCGCCGTGTCGGCGACCCTCTTCCAGCCAGGCCCACAGGGCGTCGACGCAGGACCAGAGGTCGTCGGGGGAGGGGAGGCCGTCGGTGGAGGGGATGCCGTCGGGCGAGGGGAGGCCGCCGATGGAGGGGTTGTGATCAGTCATGGGCGCAACCCTGCCCCAGCGGGTCACTCCCCGGACAGCGGCTCCTGCGACTCGAACCGGTCCTCCGCCGCCTCGTCCTGCTCCGGCTTGCGCAGCCGCTTGTTCCGCGCCCCCACGACCAGAGCCGTCGCCGCCGCCGTCGCGCCGAGCGCCGCCGGGACCATCCAGCCGCGGTCCACGACATGGCCCAGGGCGTGGTCGAGGGAGAGCCGGCCCGGTCCGGTGACCGCCAGTCCGGCCGCGGCGAGGCCCAGCGTGGCCGCGTACTCGAAGCCGCCCTCCTGGTTGAAGAAGCCGTTCGGCGCGTGCACCGCGGACGCCCCCGCCATCGCGCCGGCCGCCGCCGCGCCCGCCGCCGGTGTCGCCAGCCCCAGCGCCAGCAGGGTGCCGCCACCGGCCTCGGCGAGCCCCGCAGCCGTGGCGCTCGCCTTGCCCGGCGCGTACCCGACGGACTCCATGAACTGCCCGGTCCCCTCGATGCCGTGACCGCCGAACCAGCCCAGCAGCTTCTGTGCGCCGTGTGCCGCCAGCACGCCACCAGTGCCCAGCCGGAGCAGCAGCAGGCCCAGATCACGACGGTCGAATGCGCTCACGATGACTCCCGGGGCAGGCAACAGGTCGGTCCCCTCCGCGTATCCACCGTCGCATCGCCGACACCTGCCCGGCCTGTTCGCGCGGCCGTTCGGGTGGCGGCCCCGGAGGAGCGGTGTGAATCTGGCTGGCATGACGATTCAGCCCGCCAAACTCAGCGACCCGACGGTCCGCGCGTTCGTCGCCGCCGTCAACGCCCATGACCGCGAGGCGTTCCTGTCACTGCTCACCGACGACGCGACGATGTCCGACGACGGCTCCGACCGCGACCTCGGCGAGTGGATCGACCGCGAGATCTTCTCCTCCAACGGCCACCTGGACGTCGACAACGAGTCCCAGGGCGGCCGCGCGCTGATCGCGAACTACCGCAACGACACCTGGGGCGAGATGCGCACCCGGTGGAGCTTCGACGTCACCGCGGACGGCCGGATCTCCCGCTTCGAGACCGGGCAGGCGTAGCGCACCGGTTGCGCCGACCCGTGTTCGACCCCTTGTGCTGAAGTGCGCTCCAACTCCTAGGGTCCTGGGCATGGAGACCAACAGGACACTGGGCCGCAGCGGTATCCGAGTAAGCGCTCTCGGCTTCGGCTGCTGGGCCATCGGCGGGGAGTGGCAGGACACCGACGGGCAGCCGCTCGGCTGGGGCAAGGTCGACGACGAGGAGTCCGTACGGGCGATCCGGCGCGCCCTCGACCTCGGTGTGACCTTCTTCGACACCGCCGACACCTACGGCGCCGGGCACAGCGAACGGGTCCTCGGGCGCGCCCTCGGCAAGCGCCGGGACGAGGTGGTGATCGCCACCAAGTGGGGCAACCTCTTCGACGAGGACACCCGCACCCGCACCGGCAGCGACGACTCCCCGCAGTACGTCCGCCGCGCCCTGACCGCCTCGCTCCGGCGCCTGGACACCGACCACGTCGACCTCTACCAGCTGCACATCTCCGACGCCGATCCCGAGCGGGCCGCCGAACTCCGCGAGCCCTGCGAGGAGTTGGTGGGCGAGGGGCTGATCCGGGCCTACGCCTGGAGCACCGACGACCCGGCCCGCGCAGCCGTGTTCGCCGAGGGGGAGCACTGCACGGCCGTGCAGCACGCGCTCAACGTCTTCCAGCCGGCACCCGACATGCTCGCCCTGTGCGACGAGTTGGACCTCGCCAGCGTCAACCGCAGTCCGCTCGCGATGGGGTTGCTGTCCGGCAAGCACCGCAGCGGGCAGGCCCTGGAGGCCGGGGACATCCGCAGCCGGCCGCCCGCGTGGCTCCCCGGCTTCACGGAGAACGGCGGCGCCGACGAGGACTGGGTCGCCCGCGTGGACGCGCTGCGGGACGTACTGACCAGCGACGGCCGTACGCCCGCGCAGGGCGCCCTCGCCTGGATCTGGGCCTGCAGCCCCCGCACGGTCCCGATCCCTGGCTTCCGCTCGGTCACCCAGGCCGAGCAGAACGCGACCGCCCTCGAAAAGGGCCCACTCACCCCCGCCCAACTGGCCGAGGTCGACACGATCCTCGGAAGGTGAGCAGTCCCGGCCGCACGGGCCCCGAGCCGGCCGGTGCCTTCTCGCCGCACCCGGCGTGGCCGACAGCGCTGGCCCCGGCAGCCCGCTTTCCTGACCTGATTGATGAGCGCCGACCGCAGGATGCCGAGCCGGTCGCGGACCTTGCGGCGACCGGCGCCGGCGGTTCACCTCGGATGCCGCCGGCTGCGGCGGGCCGCAGCAGCCCGCGTGCCTGACCTGCTTGGTGAGCGCGGACTGCGGGATGCCGAGCCGGTCGCGGAAGCCTTGCTGCGGCCGCTCGCGTTGCCGATTCGCCGCGTGAGCGGTCCCGGCCGTGCGGCTGCCGAACCGGCCGCGGCCTTCCCACGCCCGGCGGCCGTCCGGTGTTCACGCGCCCGGCGGCCGGCCGTCGGCCCGGACGCCGGGTGCCCGGCGGGCCGTACCAGGGCGGCATCGCGGTCTGGGCGCACCGGACGGCCGTCAGCCTCCGGACGCCCTGTGCCCAGCGGGTCGTGCCGGGACCGCAGCGCGGTCTGGGCGCACCGGTCGGCCGTCTTCCCAACGCGCCCTTCGAACACAGGCAGCGCGTCAGGACACGTACGACTGCTGTGCGTATCGCCCGTCGCCCTGCTCCGTCAGGGTCAGGTGGCCCGCCTTGATGGTGGCCAGGCGGGGGGCTCGGCGGGCGATGGAGGAGTCGTGGGTGACCATGACGAAGGTCAGCCCGTGCTCGCGCCACAGCCCCTCCAGCAGAGCCATGATGTCGTCGCGGGTGCCCTCGTCGAGGTTGCCGGTGGGCTCGTCGGCCAGGAGCACCTTGGGCCGCTTGACCAGCGCGCGGGCGATCGCGACGCGCTGCTGCTGGCCGCCGGAGAGCTCGGCGGGCGCGTGACCGAGGCGTTCGCCGAGGCCCACCGAGCGCAGGGCCTCCGCCGCCCGCTCGCGGCGCTCGGCGGGCTTCACCCCGAGGGGTACGAGGGCCGTCTCGACGTTCTCCTGGGCGGTGAGCGTCGGGATGAGGTTGAACGACTGGAAGATGATGCCGATGTTCTCGGCCCGCACCCGGGTCAGCTTGGTCTCGCCGATGCGGGCCAGGTCGACGCCGTCGAACTCGACGCTGCCCTCGGTCGGACGGTCCAGCCCGCCGATCATCTGCAGCAGCGTCGACTTGCCGCCGCCCGTCGGGCCCTGGATGACGAGCTGGTCGCCGTCCTCGATGGTGAGGTCGATGCCGCGCAGCGCCTCCACCGTCTCCTTGCCCCGCGTGTAGCGCTTGGTGACGCCGGTGAGTCTGTACATGGGGTTCTCCACAGGAACGTAGGGGGTGGGGCGCCGCGCCCGGGGGG
>NZ_WVUG01000452.1 GCF_017614965.1 Streptomyces griseorubiginosus
CTGCGGGGGGAAGCCGTAGGCCGGCTGGGGCGGGACCCCGGTGGGCTGTTCCGGCGGCAGCGGCTGGGGCTGCGCGGCCGACGGCTCCGGGTCGGACTCGTCGACGGAGATGCCGAAGTCCGTGGCCAGGCCTTTGAGACCGTTGGAGTAGCCCTCGCCCAGCGCCCGGAACTTCCAGCGCTTGTCACGGCGGTAGAGCTCGCCGCAGATCAGCGCCGTCTCCTTGCCGGTCTGGGGCGTGATGTCGAAGTAGGCCAGCGGCTCACCGTCGGCTACCGAGGCGTCGTACAGCAGGATGCGCAGGCCCTGTACGCGGTCGAAGGTGACGTCGTCGGCCGAAGCGACCAGGAGAATCTGGCTGACGTCGGGCTCGACACCGGCCAGATCCGTCTGGATCGTATCGGTGGGACCCTCGGCGGTGCGTTTCTTGCCGAGGAGCCTGACCTTCCCGGAGGGGTGCCGGGGCTGGTTGTAGAAGACGAAGTCCTCGTCGGAGCGCACACGGCCGTCGGGGTTGAGGAGCAGCGCGGAGGCGTCGACCTCCGGGACCCCCTGCCCGGGCGTCCAGCGCAGCACGGCGCGTACCGCCGTGGCCTCGAGCGGGACGTTCGACCCTTTCAGCATCGCGTGCGTCATAGCGGTCATCCTGCCTTCTCGGTCCTGGTCACGACAACGCGGGGGGCGGCACCGCACTATGGGTGTGTCCGCGGGCGTTACCGGAAATTCATGCCCGACGGGAACCCCTGACATGGGCCGGTACGTACTATTACCGGCCACCTGTTCTCAGAATCCACAGGCTTACATGTGCCACGGGGGAGTTTTATGCGTCATTTCGGGCACATCGCCCCGGAGGAGCGGCGGCGTCTCTTCCATCAGGAGCCGTGCGAGTTCGGCACGGACTCCCCTGCCCGGCTGCTCTCCGCGGCCCTGGGCGCCACGCTCTACAGCCCGGCGACCCGGCCCCGGCTGGCCGACGACATCGTCAAACAGGCCGGGCACGGCGTCGTCTCGATGGTGCTGTGCCTGGAGGACTCGATCGACGACGCGGACGTGCTGGCGGGGGAGGAGAACCTGGTCCGCCAGTTCGCCGACCTGGCCACCAGGGACTCCGGCTGCCTCCCGCTGCTGTTCATCCGGGTCCGCACGGCCGAGCAGATCCCCGACCTCGTGTCGCGACTGGGCGCGAACGCGCGGTTGCTGTCCGGATTCGTGTTCCCGAAGTTCACCGAGGAGCGCGGCATCCCCTTCCTGGAGGCCCTGGCCCACGCCGAGAGCGCGAGCGGCCACCGGCTGTTCGGGATGCCCGTGCTGGAGACCCCCGAACTGATGTACCGGGAGTCGCGGGTGGCCGCCCTGGAGGGCATCGCCCGCACCGTCGACAAGTACCGCGACCGCGTGCTCGCGCTGCGCCTCGGCGTCACCGACTTCTGCTCCTCCTACGGCCTGCGCCGGGCCCCCGACATGACCGCCTACGACGTCCAGATCGTCGCCTCCGTGATCGCCGACGTGGTGAACATGCTGGGCCGGGCCGACGGCACCGGCTTCACGGTGACCGGGCCGGTCTGGGAGTACTTCCGCGTACCGGAGCGCATGTTCAAGCCGCTCCTGCGCACCAGCCCCTTCCTCGAGGGGCAGGCCGTCGAACTGCGCGAGAAACTGATCGAGCACGCCATGGACGGGCTGCTGCGGGAGATCTCCCTGGACCAGGCCAACGGCCTGCTGGGCAAGACCTGCATCCACCCCACCCACGTCCTGCCCGTGCACGCGCTGTCCGTGGTCAGCCACGAGGAGTTCGGCGACGCCGTGGACATCCTGCGGCCCGAGCGGGGCGGCGGGGGCGTGCTCAGATCGGCGTACACGAACAAGATGAACGAGGTGAAGCCGCACCGCGCCTGGGCCGAGCGGACCATGCTCCGGGCCGAGGTCTTCGGCGTCGCGCGCGAGGACGTCAGCTTCGTGGACCTGCTCGCCGCCGGCATACCCGGCTGAACCCCACCAATCAGGGAATCATGATCAACGCAGTGAACGACGGGGTCTGGTCCGGGACCTGGGTCGCCGAGCGACTCGGGCTCGAACTCGTGGGCGACGACGAGCTCAAAGACCTCCTGGGCCTGGCCCTGCGCCGCAACCCCAAGCGGGCGCACCTCCTCGTCTCCAACGTCCTGGGCAAACACGTCCCGCAGTCGCCGTCGGTCGTCTACGGCCACGGGTTCGCCCTGGGCCGCCGGGTACGCGCCCTCCTGGGCGCCGAGGAGGCGGCCGAGGCGGTCGTCCTCGGGTACGCGGAAACGGCGACGGGCCTGGGCCACTCCGTCGCGGACGGCATCGGCTCGGCCCCCTACCTCCACTCCACCCGCCGCCCGGTAGCGGGCGTGGCCCCTGCGGGAGGCTTCGAGGAGTCCCACTCCCACGCCACCTCCCACCTCCTGCTGCCGGAGAACCCCGGCCTGCTGGCGGGAGACGGCCCCCTGGTGCTGGTCGACGACGAGTTCTCGACGGGCAACACGGTCCTCAACACCGTGCGTGCCCTTCACGAGCGCTATCCACGACAGCGGTACGTGGTGGTGGCCCTGGTCGACATGCGCTCACCGGCGGACGCGGGCCGCCTGGAGGACTTCGCGAGGGAGATAGGCGCGAGGGTGGACCTGGTGACGTCGGCTTCCGGCACTGTCAACCTGCCGGAGGACGTGCTGGAAAAGGGACGAAACCTTGTAGCCAAGTACGAGGTAGCCGACCTGGGGGCGCGGGGCTGTGCTGAATCCGCGGCTACCGCCGCGTGGGCGCGATCAGCCCCCACAAACCCGCACCCGGCAGCCAAGCGAGTAGACCTCCTGTGGCCCCGCAACCTCCCCGACGGCGGCCGTCACGGCTTCACCCCGGCCAACCGCACCCGCCTCGATCACGCCCTCCCCGCCATGGCCGCCCGCCTCGCGGAGGCGCTCCCGCAGGACGCCCATCGCGTACACGTCCTCGGCTTCGAAGAGCTGATGTACGCCCCCCTCCGCCTCGCCCGCGAACTGGAACAGATCACCGACGCCGAGGTCACCTACTCCACCACCACCCGCTCACCGGTCCTGGCCGTCGACGACCCGGGCTACGCGATACGCAGCCGCCTGGTCTTCCCCGCCCACGACGACCCGGCCGACGGTCCCGGCGACCGTTACGCCTACAACGTCGCCGGTGCCGGATTCGACGCGATCGTGGCCGTCGTCGACTCGCCGGCGGACACCCCGCACCTGCACGCCGAGAACGGCCTGTTGGCCCAGCTCGCCGCCCACACCCCGCACGTCCTGCTCGTGGTCGTGCCCTCGTACGTCCCCGACGTCCCCGAAAGGCACGCCATGCTGCCCGAGCCCCTCCGCGGCCCCGCCTTCTCCTCGTACCCGCCCGACGAGGTCGGCTGGCTGCTCCAGGACCTCTCGGACGTGACGCTGGAGGCGCCGACCGAGGAGCGCGAGGAGGCCATCCAGAGCGGCGGCGCGCACTACGCGGAGTCGCTGCCGGTGGAGTACCAGCCGAGCGAGCAGTACCAGGAACTCTTCCACGCGGCCCTGGAGTCGACCGCGTCCCGTCTCGCGCAGGCGGTCGGCGCCGTCACCGAGCTCGTGCTGGCCGAGCGCTCGCCCCGGCCCGTCCTCGTCTCGCTGGCCCGCGCCGGAACCCCCGTGGGCGTCCTGATGCGCCGCTGGGCCCGGTTCCGGCACGGACTGGACCTGCCGCACTACGCCGTCTCCATCGTGCGCGGACGCGGCATCGACGCCAACGCCCTGCGCTGGCTCGCCGACCGGCACGACCCCCGGGACGTGGTGTTCGTCGACGGCTGGACCGGCAAGGGCGCGATCACCCGCGAACTCGCCGACGCCGTCAAGGAGTTCGAGGCCTCCGACGGGATCACCGGCTTCGACCCGGAGATCGCGGTCCTGGCCGACCCGGGTTCCTGCGTACGGACGTACGGCACCCGCGAGGACTTCCTGATCCCCTCGGCCTGTCTCAACTCGACCGTCTCCGGCCTGATATCCCGCACGGTCCTGCGCGCGGACCTGGTCGGCCCGCACGACTTCCACGGCGCCAAGTTCTACCGCGAACTGGCGGGCGCGGACGTCTCCTTGGAGTTCATCGACGCCGTGGCCGCCCGCTTCTCCGAGGTCGTCGACGCGGTGGACGCGCAGGCGAAGGAACTGCTGTCCGGTGACCGCGAGCCCACCTGGGAGGGCTGGGCGGCCGTCGAGCGGATCAGCGAGGAGTACGGCATCCACGACGTCAACCTCGTCAAGCCGGGCGTCGGCGAGACCACGCGCGTGCTGCTGCGCCGGGTGCCGTGGAAGATCCTGGCGCGGGCCGGGGCGGGCGCCGACCTGGACCACGTACGGCTGCTGGCCGAGCAGCGGGGGGTGCCCGTCGAGGAGGTCTACGAACTGCCGTACACCTGCGTGGGGTTGATCCATCCGAAGTACACGCGCGGTGCGACCGGTGCCGACGGCCGGGCGGTGAACGTCTGATGCCGGTGCTGGTGGCGAGCGACCTGGACCGGACGCTGATCTACTCCCCGGCGGCCCTCGCGCTGACCATGCCGGACGCGCGGGCGCCCCGGCTGCTCTGTGTCGAGGTGCACGAGAGCAGGCCGCTGTCGTTCATGACGGAGACGTCAGCCGCGCTGCTGACCGACCTGGGCGACGCGGCGGTGTTCGTGCCGACGACGACCCGTACTCGCAAGCAGTACCTGCGCATCAACCTGCCGGGCCCGGCCCCGAAGTACGCGATCTGCGCGAACGGTGGCCACCTGATGGTGGACGGGGTCTCCGACCTGGACTGGCACGCGCGGGTCACGGCCCGGCTGGCGGACGAGTGCGCCCCGCTGGACGAGGTCCGCGAGCATCTGCTGGCCACGGCCGACCCGCTCTGGGTGCGCAAACACCGGGTCGCCGAGGACCTGTTCGCCTATCTGGTCGTCGAGCGGGAGCTGCTGCCGGAGGAGTGGGTGAAGGAGCTCGCGGTATGGGCGGAGAACCGCGGCTGGACGGTCTCCCTCCAGGGCCGCAAGATCTACGCCGTGCCGAAGCCCCTGACGAAGAGCGCGGCGATGAGGGAGGTCGCCCGCAGGACGGGCGCGGAGCTGACCCTGGCGGCGGGCGACTCCCTGTTGGACGCGGACCTGCTCCTCGCCGCGGACCGGGGCTGGCGCCCGGGCCACGGCGAGTTGGCGGAGGCCGACTGGACGGCCCCCGCGATCACGGCACTGCCTGAGCGGGGCGTCCTGGCGGGGGAGCGCATCCTGCGGGAGTTCCTCAAGGCGACCCGGACGACGGCCGGTTAGCCGCAGCACCCTCCACCGCAGCACCCGCCTCCCCCC
>NZ_WVUG01000453.1 GCF_017614965.1 Streptomyces griseorubiginosus
GCCCGCCCCCGTCCGCCGCGTCAGCTGTTCGTGCCCAGCAACCCCCGTAGTTCCTTGGGGAGATGGTCCGTGCAGGCCTGCTTCGCCTCGTTCGTGAGGGCGTCGTTCGTGCAGGTGTAGTAGTCGCGGTAGACCAGCTGGGCCGTGAAGGCCGCCGCGACCAGGGTGATCGCCAGGGAGGCGGTGACCAGGCCCGTCACCGCCGCCGTCATCTGAGGGCGGCCCTGGTCGGCGGGGGAGGTGCCGGCGTTCTCGCGGGGCTTGGTGCGCAGCGCGCTGATGCCCCAGTACAGGGCGAGGGCGCCCAGCAGCAGGGCCACGGACGGCCAGCTGAAAAGGGCGAAGAAGAAGGCCCACATGCCGCACAGCAGGGCGTACCGCGCGCGGCGCTGGGCGGGGTCGGTCGGGTCCCAGCGCATGCCCTGGTCGGGGGTGTTGCCGCCGGGACCCTCCGGGCCGGGGGCGCCGGGGCGCTCGCCGAAGCCGCCGGAGGAGCGGCCCGGCTGACGGTCGCTCCACTGGCTGCCCCACGGGGAGTGGGAGCCCTCGTCGCCCTGGGAGTCGTCGCCGTTCGCCGGCCGGCGCGGCTGCCAGGGGCGGTCGGGGGTGCCCTCCGGCGGCGGGGCGAACGGGTTGTCCTCCTGACGGTCGCCGTCCCGGTCGCCGCCCTGTGCGCCCTCCGACGGCGCGTCCGGCGGCGAGGACGGCCGCTCCCGCAGCAGCACGGCGTCCCGCTCCCCTCCCTGTGCCGGGAGCGGGGAGAGCGTAAGGAGGCGCAGACTGCGGTCCGACATCAAGAGAACGTCTTCCCCTTGGTGACTTCGTGAACTGGGCGAACCCAGCGAACTGGGCGATTTCGGCTGGTCCTGCAGGAGGCTTCACCCCATGAACGCGCCGCACGGCGAGCGCGTTCCCGGCAGGCTCCTCCCAGACGCTACCTTCCGGCCACGCCCCCGTCCCGTGGGGGCCGCCGCATGTGCCGGTATCGTTGCTGACGGTCGGCCGCTTCGTAGACTTCCCCGTATCCCGGGGCGCGAAGCATTCGTACGAATGTACAAAGCCCGTGCTCGTCCAGCGTGCGAACCGGCCGCGCGAAGAACGCACCCGACGTACCCCCCGAGAAAGGGCCCCATCGTGGCCGCCAAGCCCGTGGTCAAGCGCCTCGTCGTGCTGGTCTCCGGATCCGGCACCAATCTGCAGGCGCTCCTCGACGAGATCGCGGCCACCGGTGTCGAGGCCTACGGCGCCGAGATCGTGGCCGTCGGCGCGGACCGCGAGGGCATCGAGGGGCTCGCGCGGGCCGAGCGCGCCGGGCTGCCCACCTTCGTGCGCAAGGTGAAGGACTACGGCACGCGCGAGGAGTGGGATGCCGCCCTCGCCGAGGCCGTCGCCGCCCATGAACCCGACCTCGTGGTCTCCGCCGGGTTCATGAAGATCGTGGGCAAGGAGTTCCTCGCGCGCTTCGGCGGGCGGTTCGTCAACACCCACCCGGCCCTGCTGCCCAGTTTCCCGGGAGCCCACGGTGTGCGCGACGCGCTCGCGTACGGCGCCAAGGTCACCGGATGCACCGTCCACTTCGTCGACGACGGCGTCGACACCGGGCCGATCATCGCTCAGGGCGTGGTGGAGGTCCGGGACGAGGACGACGAGAGCGCTCTGCACGAGCGCATCAAGGAAGTCGAGCGAAGGCTGCTCGTCGATGTCGTGGGGCGGCTCGCCCGCAACGGCTATCGCATTGAGGGACGAAAGGTAGTTATCCAGTGACCGCCAACGCCGAGACCAACAAGCGGCCGATCCGCCGGGCGCTCGTCAGCGTCTACGACAAGACGGGCCTCGAAGACCTCGCGCGCGGCCTGCACGAGGCGGGCGTCGAGCTCGTCTCCACCGGGTCCACCGCCGGCCGTATCGCCGCCGCGGGCGTCCCCGTCACCAAGGTCGAGGAGCTGACCGGCTTCCCCGAGTGCCTCGACGGCCGCGTCAAGACCCTGCACCCCCGGGTGCACGCGGGCATCCTGGCCGACCTGCGGCTGGAGAGCCACCGCGAGCAGCTGGCGGAGCTGGGGGTCGAGCCGTTCGACCTGGTCGTCGTCAACCTCTACCCGTTCCGCGAGACCGTCGCCTCCGGGGCCACCCCGGACGAGTGCGTCGAGCAGATCGACATCGGCGGCCCGTCGATGGTCCGCGCCGCCGCCAAGAACCACCCCTCCGTCGCGGTCGTCACCAGCCCGGCTCGTTACGCCGACGTCCTGGCCGCCGTCCGCGAGGGCGGCTTCGACCTGGGCACCCGCAAGCGTCTGGCCGCGGAGGCCTTCCAGCACACGGCCGCGTACGACGTGGCGGTGGCGAGCTGGTTCGCGTCGTCCTACGCCCCCGTCGACGACTCCCAGTTCCCCGACTTCCTCGGCGGCACCTGGGAGCGCGCGCACACCCTGCGCTACGGCGAGAACCCGCACCAGCCGGCCGCGCTGTACGTCTCCGGCACCGGCGGTCTCGCGCAGGCCGAGCAGCTGCACGGCAAGGAGATGTCGTACAACAACTACACCGACACGGACGCCGCGCGCCGTGCCGCGTACGACCACGAAGAGCCCTGCGTCGCGATCATCAAGCACGCCAACCCCTGTGGCATCGCGATCGGTTCGGACGTGGCCGAGGCGCACCGCAAGGCGCACGCGTGCGATCCGCTGTCGGCGTTCGGCGGGGTCATCGCCGTCAACCGTCCGGTGTCGAAGGAGATGGCCGAGCAGGTCGCCGAGATCTTCACCGAGGTCATCGTCGCGCCGGACTACGAGGAGGGGGCCCTCGAAGCCCTCGCCAAGAAGAAGAACATCCGGGTCCTGAAGGCCGCGGGCGCGCCCTCGAACCCCGTCGAGCTGAAGCCGGTCGACGGCGGCGCGCTCCTCCAGGTGACGGACCGCCTCCAGGCCGACGGCGACGACCCGGCCAACTGGACGCTGGCCACCGGCGAGGCGCTGTCCTCCTCGGAACTCGCCGAACTGGCCTTCGCCTGGAAGGCCTGCCGCGCCGTCAAGTCCAACGCCATCCTCCTCGCCAAGGACGGCGCCTCGGTTGGCGTCGGCATGGGCCAGGTCAACCGCGTCGACTCCGCGAAGCTGGCGGTCGAGCGGGCCGGCGAGGAGCGTGCCCGGGGCTCCTACGCCGCATCCGACGCGTTCTTCCCCTTCCCCGACGGCCTGGAAATCCTCACCGCGGCCGGCGTCAAGGCCGTGGTCCAGCCCGGCGGTTCGGTTCGCGACGAACTGGTCGTGGAGGCCGCGAAGAAGGCGGGCGTGACGATGTACTTCACGGGGACGCGGCACTTCTTCCACTGACCCCGGCCTGCCCGGAACTGACGGCGCCCCCACACCTGTTGAGCGGTGCGGGGGCGCCGTGCGTCTCAGGGCCTCGATGAAGGTGGTGAAGGCATGCGGAGTGCCGCCTCGTGGATGACGGCCTCGTAGGGCGGGGCTGGGCCGTCGAGGATGACGGACGTAAAGGAACTGCAAGGTCGTGTGGTACCAGTCGGCCCCGGCGTCGGCGGCCTGAAGAGCCGACCTGTTGTCAGTGCCGGGTGAGAGCCTGAGTGCATGATCGTGCAACGCGCGTACGCCCATGTCGCCGACGCCGAGCGGGGAGACGGTGAACGGTGGCCGTGGTCAGTGCCGTGTGTGCGGCAACTGCTCGACGGTGGGCTGCGGTTCACCGCGCCGGTCACGTTTCTCGTCGGGGAGAACGGCTCCGGGAAGTCGACCCTGGTCGAGGCGCTGGCCGAGGGCTTCGGGCTCGACCCGTGGGGTGGGTCGGCGGGGTACCGGTATGCCGGTGAGCGGGAGGCGTCGCCGTTGGGTGCGCGTGTCAGGTTCGAGCCCGCGCCGGGCGGGCGGCGGATGCTTCAGGACCGCGTACGCGGCGAAGAGGATTCTTCCTGCGTGCCGAGACCGCGCTCGACGCGCTGGGCAGGGAGCACAGAATGCGGCGGATCTCCGGCGTGGCGGACCGGATGAGCCACGGGGAGGGCTTTCTGATGGCCTTCCGCGAGCGGTTCCGGGAGCCGGGGCTATATGTCCTCGACGAGCCCGAGTCCGCGCTGTCCTTCGCCTCCTGCCTGCAGCTCGTGGGTCTATTGGATGAGTTGGGGCGCGGTGGTGGGCAGGTCGTGTGTGCCACCCACTCACCGCTGCTGACCGCCCTGCCCGGCGCGGCGATCGTCGAGGTGGGCGAGCACGGGATGCGGCCCGTCGAGTGGCGGGAGTTGGAGATCGTCGACCACTGGCGCCGTTATCTCGACGATCCGTGGACCTATCTGCGGCACATCGTGGGGGAGTGAGCCCGGGCGGCCTGGGCCTCCGGGCGGGGCCACGCACCAGGGCCGTGCCCCCCTCTCGTGGATGGGCACGGCCCTTGGTGTTCGGTGGGGTGGGGTCAGTTCTGGATGACCATGGTGCTCGCGGCCTTGTCGTGCCAGCCCTGCTGGCGGCCCGACTTGTCCCAGAACGGAGACAGGTAGACCAGGAGCGAGCCGATGCCGCACAGGAGGCTGCCGACCTGGGGGATGACCCAGCGGATGAACGACGAGCCGACGCCCGGCTTCTCGCCGGTCTCGACCTTCACCACGCGCAGGCCCACGGCCATCTTGCCGAGCGTCGCGCCGAGGAGGCCGATCATCAGCACCTCGTAGAGGAGGCTGGCGACGATGATGATGCCGAAGACCGCGCCGAACTTGGCCAGGAAGTCCGAACCGGCGTTGTTGATGCAGGTGTTGTAGTCGGCGGCGTTCGGGTCGCAGTCCTTGACCGAGTTCGCCGCGCCCGCGATGCCGGCGAAGGTGAGGACGATGTAGACCACGCCGATGATCAGCCCGTCGATGAGGCGGGCGCCGAAGCGGCGGCCCATCGAGGCGACGTTCGGGACGGGGCCGCCCGGGTAGCCGCCGCCCTGCGGGTAGCCCGGCTGCTGGGGATAGCCGTATCCGGGCTGACCGGGCTGCTGGGGATAGCCGTAACCGGGCTGACCCGGCTGCTGGGGGTAGCCGTAACCCTGCTGCGGCGGGACTCCCGGCGGGGGCTGCTGCGGGTAGCCGTAACCGGGCTGCTGCGGGTTCTGCGGCTGACCGTAGGGATTGTTGGGCGAGCCGAAACTCATGGCCGGTCTTCCTCCGTTGCGCTCTGCGGGGACGATGCGGATTGCGCGGAGGAATCACACGATGTGAGCGGTTTGCCCCCCGAACATGAACCGCGATACTGCGCCGTTCATGCTTCTTCACCCCTGTGTGGCTTGTCCAGCCGGAAATCAGATGTGTTGTGCAAGTGCAATC
>NZ_WVUG01000454.1 GCF_017614965.1 Streptomyces griseorubiginosus
GTGCGGTGCGGGGCCGGCCACGTGGGTGATCCGGGGCGGGCCCGGGGGAGTCACCGTCATCGGGACGTGGCCTCCTCGGCGCCGCCGAGGCCCGGCTCGATCGCTGCCGGTCCCTGCCGGGCCCCGGGTCCGGTCGCGTCGGCCCCGACCAGCGCCCACCAGGCCACCGCCCCGAAGACCACAGCCGTCAGGACCGTCGACGGGCCGCCGATGTCCGCGTACGCGAAGTCGATGAGCTGCCAGACCAGCAGGCCCGTACCGATCAGGGCGCAGTCCAGCCCCGTGCCCGGCACCCGCGCCCGCCACAGCCCGCGCAGGCCGCACACCAGCAGCGCCAGCCAGCCGCCGACCAGGGCGAGGGCCCCGACGAGGCCCTGCTCGGCCAGCACCAGCAGGTACATGTTGTGCGGGGACAGCAGCGGCTGCTTGAGGTACGCCGCGCCCGCGCCCTCCGTGTCGCTGCCCGAGGACAGGGCCAGCGAGGCGTGACTGTCCCGGTGGTCCGGGAACCCCTTCAACCCCACGCCGGTCAGCGGCTGTTCGCGCCACATGCCGACGGCCGCCGCCCACATCGTGTACCGGTCGGTGACGGACTGGTCCGGTGCGTCGGTGACCCGCGTGATGCTGTCGATCCGCTCCTGCAGCATCGCCGACCCGACCCCGAAGCCGCCGACCAGGATCACCCCGGCGGCGACCGCGACGGCCGTCACCTTCAGCGCCCGCCGCACCCCCCCGAGCACCAGCTGCACCGCGCAGGTGGCCGCCGTCGCGATCCACGCCCCGCGGCTGAAGGACAGCGCGAGCGGGAGGAGCAGTGCCAACGAACAGCACGCGGCGACGGTCCGCTGGCGTACCGAGGCCCGGCCCAGCGCAAGACCCAGCGCGCACACCAGACCGAAGGACACGACCGTCGCCATGCCCATCACGTCCGTCGGCCCGAAGGTGCCCACCGCGCGGACGTCCTCGCCCTGGTACGAGGCGCCGGTCCCGGTGACGTACTGGTTGACCCCGATCGCGCCCTGCCACACCGCCAGCCCCACGAACGACCAGGCCAGCAGCCGGAAGTCACGGCGGCCGCGGATCAGCAGGAGCACGGCGGCGGGCACCAGGACGAAGATCTGCAGGTAACGGCCGAGACCGGTGATCCCGGCACCGGGCGAGGACGCCCCCGTCGCGGCGACCGCGAGCCCCAGCACCGGAAGGCCCAGCACCACGGCGGCCGTACGGGACAGGGGGCGCCGGCGGTCGCGTACGAGACGGATCGCGCAGTACAGCACCACGAGCGCGGAGACCGCGTCGGCGGGACCCGCGCCGCTCTCCCCGGTGGGCGCGAGCGGCAGGCCGAGCAGGACGAGCACGGCGAGCACGGGCAGCACCGGCGGCCACTCGCGGACGCGGGGCAGGGACAGGGCATGGCTCATGGGCGTCGCTCAGCTCCCCGTCGGCCGGACGAGTGCGGCCGCGGTGCGCAGCAGGATGCAGATGTCCTGCCACAGCGACCAGTTGTCGATGTACGCGTTGTCGAAGCGCGCCCGGTCCTCGATCGAGGTGTCGCCGCGCAGACCGTTGATCTGGGCGAGCCCGGTGATCCCGGTCCGCATCCGGTGGCGCGCCGCGTAGCCGGGGTAGTGCTGGCTGAACTGGGCGACGAAGTACGGTCGTTCGGGACGCGGGCCGACCAGGCTCATGTCGCCCCAGAAGACGTTCCACAGCTGGAGCAGCTCGTCGAGCGAGGTGCGGCGCAGGAAGCGGCAGAACCACGACATGCGGTCCTCGTCGGCCACGCTCCAGCGGGTCGCCGACTCGTGCTCGTCGACCGGACGGTGGGTGCGGAACTTCAGCAGCGTGAAGGGACGGCCGTCCTTGCCGATGCGCTCCTGCCGGAAGACCACCCCCGGCCCGTCGCTGACCCGCAGCACCACCGCGCACACCAGCAGCACCGGGCTGACCAGCAGCAGCAGCGTCCCGGAGACCAGTACGTCCAGCAGCCGCTTGCCGACGCTCCCGCGCCGCGGCCCGTGTCCCATGTCCAGGCGCCGGCAGGAGAACCCGGCGAGCTGGTCCCGGGTGGCGTACGACGGGGAGTCCGCGTCGATCTCCCACACCGCGCACCCCGACTCGGCGAGCGCCCGCAGCAGCGGTCCCCGCTCGGTCCGTACCGAGGGATGGACGGCGAGCACGTCCCGTACGCCGTTCTGGATGAGCGCCCGCTGCACCTCCTGACCGGTCGTCAGCACCGGTAGCCCGTCGGTTCCTTCGGGGCGCTCGGCCACGATCCCGACCGGCAGCACCCCGCAGCGGGGGTACCGCAGGACGGCGGCGGCGACGCGCTGGGCGGTCGCCGCCGGGCCGATGACCAGGGCGGTGCGGGGGCGGCTGAGCAGCGCGGTGCGCCGGCGCCAGTGCACAAGGCCGCGCCCCGCGCAGTCCGCCGTCGACTGGAGCAGGAAGCCCAGCAGCAGGGTGCGGGCGGACAGCGCGTGCGCCGGGGCGTACGCCGCGACGAGCGCCGCGAGCGCCGCCCAGGTCACGGCGATCCGGCCGCAGACGACGGGGAGTTCGTCGAGGACGCCGGGGGCGTGGTGCGGGGGCTGCGGGCGCAGCAGCACCGAGGTGACGACCAGGAGGGCCAGCAGCAGCGGGCCCTGCTCGACACCCGCGAACGCCACGGCGCCGAGGACGGCCGCGGTGACGTCGGCGGCGAGCAGCGGCACCGGGGAGGCGGGGCGCGCCGGAGGGCGGCCGGCCGGGAACCGGAAGCCGGCCGCGGCGGTGCGCGCGGGCATGACCGAGACGGGCGAGAACCCGATGTCCCGTGGCTGCCCGCCGGGCGAGGGGACGGTGCTTTCCGCGGTCACGAGTGGATGGACTCCCTGTACTCGGAGGGCAGGCCGGCAGCGGCGGACACGTCGCCGAGCAGGTCGCGGTACACGCCCGCCACCGCCTCGGCCGCGTGCCGCACGTCGTGCGTGGACAGGACGTGTCGGCGCCCCAGATGCCCGAGCGACTCCCGGAGCAACGGATCGAGCAGCAACGAGGACACGGCGTCGGCGAGTTCGCCCGGATCTCCCGGGGGGACGAGGCAACGGGGCGTGGGGACGGCCGCGGGGTTCCCGGCGTCGGTCGCGGGGGCGCCGTGGCGGCCCGCCGCGGAGGCGGCGGCCGGAAACCGGGAGCCCGCTCCCGGGCCGGGGCGACCGGGTGCCGAGACGGGGTTCCTGTTCCCCGGGTTTCTCAAGGAGCGGCGGGCCGGACGTAGGGCCGGTGGCAGGCTTTCGCGGGCTCCGTCGACGTCCGTCAGGACCACCGGCCGTCCGCAGGCCATCGCCTCCAGCGGGGCGAGTGCCATGCCCTCCCAGCGCGAGGGCAGCACGACCAGGTCGGCGGCCTGGTACCAGGGCGCGGCGTCCGGCACGGCCCCGGCGAAGACCACCGACCCCGGTGCGCGGGAGCGGAGTTCGTCGTGGTCAGGCCCGTCCCCGACCAGCACCAGCCGGGCCTCGGGGACCCGGTCCTGCACGGCGTACCAGGCGTCGAGCAGGACGTCCTGCCCCTTCTGCCGGCACAGCCGCCCCACGCACACCACCAGCGGGGCCGCCGCATCGACGTCCGGAAGCAGCGCGGCCCGTACGGTGTCGACGGCCGCGGGATGGAAACGCCCCGGATCGATGCCGTTCGGAACGACGGCCCAGCGGGCGGCGATCCCGGCGCGCGCGCCGGTCGCGCGCTCCGCCTCGCTCACACACACCACCCGGGACGCCCAGCGCGCCCCCCACCGCTCCCAGCGAAGCGCCAGCGCCGCCATGCCCCCGTCGACCGCCTCGAACGACCAGGCGTGCGGCTGGAACACCGTGGGGACGCGCCCGCGCACCGCCAGTCGCCCGGCCAGCCCCGCCTTCGCGCTGTGCGCGTGCACCAGATCGGGCCGCGCCTTGGCGAGCACCCGCACCAGTCGGCGTACCTCTCGAACGAGTGTCGGGCCCGGTGAACGGGCCGCCCGCCAGGGGTGTACGTCGGCGCCGAGCGCCCTCAGTTCGTCGGCGAGGCGGCTCGCGGGGCAGGCGACCGAGACATGCAGACCGGCCGCGAGCTGGGCCCGCGTCAGATCCGTCACGACACGGGCGACCCCGCCGTCCACCGGCTGGGTGATGTGCAGGACCCGGGGCCGGGGGTCGGGTGCTGGCAGGTGCATTGCGCGGTTCCTCGCTCACGGGTGGCGCTCGGGCGTCCCGCTGGGGAACGAGCCGGACGGCCAGCTGGTCACCACCGAGCCGCGAGCGATGCCGAGATCGAACAAACCTCGGGGAGCGGGAAGAGTGCGATCGGCCGGCTGTAGAGGTGCGTCAGGAGGTGCGCAACTCTAGCCGCTATCCGTATGAACTAGAGGAAACCGGACAAGTGTGTCGTATTGGTGAAGTACGGCCCGTCGCCGGATCACCCCTTTGGCGGCACAACCCGCTCGCGCGCCACGCGTTGACACAGCGCCGGGTATCCGCCCGGATGTTTGTGTCAACCCCCAAGGAGCACCTCTCCATGTCGCGTATCGCGAAGGGCCTGGTCCTTACCACCGCCGCCGCCGCGGCGGTCGCCGGCGGTGCCGGTATCGCCTCCGCCGACTCCGACGCGCACGGCGTCGCCGCCCACTCCCCGGGTGTGCTGTCGGGCAACGTCGTCCAGGTCCCGATCCACGTGCCGGTCAACGTCTGCGGCAACACCGTCGACATCATCGGTCTGCTGAACCCCGCGTTCGGCAACGAGTGCGCCAACGACTGACGTCCCCCGACGTCGCCGCCCCAGGCGCGAACTCCCTTCGCCGGCCGCCCTCCCGTGGTTCCTCCCCGGGCGAGCGGCCGGTTGGCGTTGCCCCGAACGGGGCCGTGCGGTTGCGGGGCGCGACGGGTGATCCCACGGTGGGCAGCAGGTCCCCATGCACCACCGAAAGGAACACCCATGCGTGCTCTGCCCGCACGGCGTATCGCGTCCTCCGCACTCTGCGCCGCCCTTCTCGTCGCCGTCGCCGCACCGGCCGCCCTGGCGGCCGACGGCGCCTCGGCCCGGGAGCAGCGTGTCCAGGCCGCGGCCCATGCGCCCGTCCCCGGCGCGGACGCGCTCCTCGACCAGGTCAAGAGCCTGAGCGACCTCGGCACCGTCCTCACCCCGGTCACCGACCTGCTGAACGCCGTCCTCAAGGCCGACAACGGCCAGCTCCCGGCCGCCGACGCCGGCACGCTCGGCAAGGCCGCCACCGACGCCCTCGCCAAGGTCTCCGCCGCTGTCCCCGCGGCGCCCGCGACCCCGGCGACCCCGGTGA
>NZ_WVUG01000455.1 GCF_017614965.1 Streptomyces griseorubiginosus
GGCGGCCCCCGCCGGTACGCAGCCCTCCGCCCCCGCGACCGTGAGCGAGCCGACCGCCCGCGCCACGGCGACGACCGGGACCGGGGCATCGGCCACCGCATCGCGGCCCTCGACCGGGACGTCCGCGGCCCCCGTCACCTCGGCCCCCGCCACGACCAGCGCGGCCCCGGGCAACTCCGGAAACAAGCAGGGGCGGGGCCAGGGGGCGACGAAGCACCCCAAGTGAGGGACGGGACACGGCCGTTCCCCAACTGGCGGGTTCCCTCGGTAGGTTGATCCTGCTGAAGGGTGTCACCCCGGCCCGCGAGCAGCGTCTCCGTGAACTCGGCGCCCGGATCACGAACAACGGCAACCAGCTCTTCCGGCACATCGACACCGCCTGTACGGAAATCCGCCAACGCCGGTCCTGAAACCGCTCCTTGTCCCACCACTCCCCTCGCCTCACAATGCCCATGACAAAATCTGTCGCAATGAGGGGACCCCCACATGAAGAAGCCTCTCGGCGCCGTGGTCACCGCGCTGGTGCTCGCCGGATCCGGCGCGGCACCGGCGGTCGCGGCGTCCGCGCCGGCCCCCGCGGTCACGGCGGTCAACTTCGCCGGCACCGTCTCGCTGAGCAACTGCTCCGGCTCGGTCATCCGCTTCCCGAACTCCGCGGACACCGACCCGGCGCTGGTCATGACCAACGGCCACTGCCTGGAGACCGGATTCCCCGAGCCCGGCGAGGTCATCACCGGCCAGTCCTCCAGCCGTACCTTCGGTCTGCTGAACTCGGCCGGCACCAAGGTCGCCACGCTCCGCGCCAACCAGGTCGTCTACTCGACCATGACCGACACGGACGTCACGATCTACCGCCTGACGACCACGTACTCCGCGATCAAGAGCTCCTACGGCATCAGCCCGCTCACCGTGCAGGACACCCACCCGACCGCCGGCACCGCGATCACGGTGGTGTCCGGCTACTGGAAGCGGACCTACGCCTGCAACATCGACGGGTTCGTCTACCGCCTCAAGGAGGGCGACTGGACCTGGAAGGACTCCGTCCGCTACACCTCCGCCTGCCAGACCATCGGCGGCACCTCGGGCTCCCCGGTGATCGACAACGCCACCGGCAAGGTCGTCGCCGTCAACAACACCGGCAACGAGGACGGCGAGCGCTGCACGGAGAACAACCCGTGCGAGGTCGACGCGAACGGCAACGTCACCGTCCGCGAGGGCATCAACTACGCCGAGGAGACCTACCAGATACCCGCCTGCTTCACTACCGGCAACAAGCTCAACCTCAACGCCAGTGGGTGCGTGCTGCCCAAGCCGTAGGTCAGGCCCGGGTGGCGTTCCGTCGTACGGGACTACGACGGACCGCCCGTCCCGCCAGCACGTCCGTGCGCCGACCGTCCTCGATCACGAACTTCCCGTCCACGAAGACGTACGGAATGCCCGTCGGCAGGGTGCGCGGCTCCTCGAAGGTCGCCCCCGGCGCCACCGTCGCCGGATCGAAGAGCACCAGGTCGGCCCGGTAGCCCTCACGGACCAGTCCCCGGTCGGGCAGCCGCAGCCGCGCCGCAGGGCGCGAGGTGAGGTGCGCGACGCACTCCTCCAGCGACAGCACCCCCAACTCCCGTACATAGCGGCCGAGATACTGCGGGAAGGTGCCGTAGGCCCGCGGATGCGGCTTGGTGCCCTGCAGGATGCCGTCCGAGCCGCCGGTGTGGACGCGGTGCCGCATGATCTGCCGCACGTTCTCCTCGTGACCGACGTGCTGGAGGATCGTCGAGCCCAGCCGGTCCGCGAGCAGCAGGCGACGGGCGGTGGTCCAGGGGGCCTCGCCGCGCGCGTCCGCCGACTGCCGGACCGTACGGCCCACGAAGTCCGCGAGGCCGGGATCCGTCACCCCGGAGATCTCGATCGTGTCCCACTCGATGGGCACGCCGTGACAGCCGTCCGAGCCGACGACCTCCAGGTCGTGCCGGATGCGTTCGGCCGTGTCGTCGTCCTCCAGCCGCTTGAGGATCGCCTCCGGCCCGCCCTCGCCCGCCCAACTGGGCAGCATCGCCACGAGGGTTGTGCAGCCGGGGGTGTAGGGGTACGTGTCCAGGGTGATGTCCGCCCCGGACGCCAGCGCCTCGTCCAGCAGCGACAGCAGCTCGGGCGCGCGGCCCTTGTTCACCCCGAAGTTCATGGTGGCGTGGGCGAGATGGAGGGAGCAGCCCGCCTCTCGGGTCAGGGCCACCATCTCCTCGTAGGCCTCCAGCGCGCCGGCCCCGTAACTGCGGTGGTGCGGGCAGTAGTAGCCGCCGTACGACGCCACCACCCGGCACAGCTCGGTCAGTTCGGCGTCCTTGGCGTACATGCCGGGCGTGTAGGTCAGCCCGGAGGACATGCCGACCGCGCCCTGCTCCATCCCCTCGGCGACCAACTGCCGCATCCGGTCCAGCTCTTCAGGCGTCGCCTCCCGGTCCTCCCAGCCGACGGCGAGCATCCGGACCGTGCCCTGCGGGACGAGATAGGCCGCGTTGACGGCGATCCCCCGGTCGAGGCGGTCCAGGTACTCGCCCACCGACCGCCAGTCGAAGTCGATGTCGTCGCCGTGGCCGTTCCAGCCGGTGATCGCGCCGCGCACCTCGGCGAGGGTGCGGTCGTCGACGGGGGCGTACGACAGCCCGTCCTGGCCCAGGACCTCGAGGGTGACCCCCTGCGCGGCCTTGGCGCTGTGGTCGGGGTCGCGCAGCAGGGCGAGGTCGCTGTGGGCGTGCATGTCGATGAAGCCGGGGGAGAGGACCAGCCCCTCGGCGTCCAGCTCCCGCACGGCCTTGGGCCGCAGACAGCCGGCCGCGGCCGCCTCCTTGACGATCGAGACGATCCTGCCGTCGTCGATCACCACGTCCGCGCGGTACGACGGCTCACCGCTGCCGTCCACGACGTCCGCGTCCCGGATGACGAGCTCCTCCATCGCGGACTCCCTCTAGAAGAACGTACGGATGTAGTCGACGACCGTGCCGTCCGCCTCGACCAGCGGGATCAGCTGCCACTTGTCGAAGGACGTGCACGGGTGCGACAGCCCCATCCCCACCCAGTCTCCGACCTCCAGGTCCGCCTCTCCGGTCGTCCGCAGCCACGCGTGCTGGTCGGACAGACCGGTCACCGCCACCCCGGTGGCCGGGCGCTCGGTGCCGTCCCGGCGGACCACCTGGGCGAAGGGCAGGTCGAGGTCGTGGGCCGCGTCCCGCTTGCCGGCGTTGGCGAAGGCCTGCTCGGCGGAGGGCCGCGAGACGACCTGCGCCCAGAGCCGGAAGGCCGGCTCCAGGGCACCCTCGTCGGGCACCCGGTTGAAGGGCGTGACCTTCCGGTAGTGCCCGTCGTCGTGCGAGACATAGGCGCCCGAGCGCAGCAACTTCAGTACGGGAGAGGAGAGTTCGGGAATCTCCGCGAACACGTCGGCCACCGCGTCGAACCAGGCGCTGCCGCCCGCGCTGACGACGATCTCGTCGAGGCCGGTGAAACGCCCCGCCTTGTCGAAGTCGACGGCGAGCGCGACCAGCCGCCTCAGCCAGGCGTGCACCCGCTCGGGATCGGCCCGCGGCACCTCGCCCTCGTAGCCCGCCACCCCGACGAGCCGCAACGTCCGCGTCCCGGCCACCGCGTCGGCGACGGCCGCGCACTCCGCGTCCGTACGGACACCGGTACGGGCGCCCTCACCGGCGCCGAGCTCCACGACGACGTCCAGCGGGCGGGTGGCCCCCTCCAGCGCCGCGTCCATGAGCTCGACCCCGCGCACGGAGTCGACGTAACAGACGAACCGGAAGTCCGGGTCGGCGTCCAGCTCGCCGGAGATCCAGCGCAGGGCGGCGGCGTCCACGAGCTCGTTGGCGAGGAAGACCCGCCGGATCCCGAACCGGCGGGCCACCCGCACCTGGTGCGGCACCGCCAGCGTGATGCCCCAGGCGCCGCGCTCGATCTGCTGCCGGAACAGCTGCGGCGCCATGGAGGTCTTGCCGTGCGGGGCGAAGGAGAGGCCGTGGCGGACGGCGTACGTCTCCATGAGCGCGAGGTTGTGCTCCAGGCGCTCGGCGGACAGCGCGAGGACGGGGGTGGTGAAGCCGTCGGTGAAGAGGTTGCGGCGCTGGGCGGCCAGCTCGCCGACGGTCAGACCCTCGGCGTCCGGCGGGAGGCCCTTGAAGCGGTGGTCGACACGTTCCCCGGAGAGGCTCGCCAGGGCTTCGGAGGGACTGTCGGCTGTCATGGAAGCCTCCCTGATCTGGCCTGTTGCAGTGTGTGCAACATCCATTGCGTATATCGCTCACTGCTGTCTAACATCTCGGCCAACGCGGGGTCAACGGAAGCAGTCCCCGCATCCGACCCGGGAGCCACCACCATCGTGACCGCCAGCGGACCCAGCAGTACCGGCGACGGCGTGGACGTCGTCGCGCTCGGCGAGTCCATGGTCGCCTTCCTGCCCTCCCGCCCGGGCCGCCTCGCCGACGTCCCCTCCTTCGACCGCGCCATCGGCGGCGCCGAGTCCAACGTGGCGTGTGTCCTGGCGGCCGCCGGTCATGCCGTGCGGTGGGTGAGCAGAGTGGGCGCCGACGGCTTCGGCGACCACCTCGTCCACACCGTCGCGAGCCACGGCGTCGACGTCTCCGCCGTGCACCGGGACCCCGCCCGCCCCACCGGCGTCTACTTCCGCACGGCCGGCGACCGGGCGACCGACGCGCACGAGGTGGCGTACTACCGCGCCGGCTCGGCCGCGTCCGCGATGACCGTCGAGAACGTCGACCTGGCGGCGGTGCGGGCGGGCCGGATCCTGCACCTGTCCGGGATCACGGCGGCACTGTCCGACGGCTGCCTCGCCCTGATGCGCGAGCTGACCGCACCGCGTCCGGCGCGCCCGCTGATCTCCTTCGACGTGAACTACCGCGCCGGACTGTGGCCGCACGCGCACGGCGCGCGCGTGCTGCAGGACCTGGCCCGCCGGTCCGACATCGTCTTCGTCGGCGAGGACGAGGCCGAGCACGCCTGGGGCGTCACCGGCGGACCGGCGGCCGTCCGCCAGGCACTGCCCGAACCGGCGGTCCTGGTGGTCAAGCAGGGGGAGCGGGGAGCGACGGCGTTCACCGGACCGACGACCACCTTCGTGCCCGCCCTCCACGTCGACGTCGTCGCCTCCGTCGGCGCCGGTGACGCCTTCGCCGCCGGGTTCCTCTCGGCCACCCTCCGCGAGCTGCCCGTGCCCGCCCGCCTCCGCCACGGCCACCTCGCGGCCGCCGCCGCCCTCACCGTCCC
>NZ_WVUG01000456.1 GCF_017614965.1 Streptomyces griseorubiginosus
CCCCTTACGTATCCCCGCCCCCTTCGAACCCAAGAGGCTTTCCCCACCGTGCTGCATCCCGGGGGCGTCATCCCCCAGCCCTCCGGCCAGCCCCGGAGCCGGCCGCAGACGCCGAAGACGACGACACGAGGCAAGGATTCGTGAACTTCACGCGCTGGAGCGCCCGGCTCCCCGGAACGCAGCGCCGCGCCGCAGCGCGGACCGACCAGGTGGCCCTTCCCGACCGGCAGTCCGAGCAGCCCGGCTCCGTCCCCGCGGCCCGCGCCGAACAACTCACCGACGCCACCCGCCCCGTACCGGCCGTCGACGAACTCCCCGTCCGTGAGGTCCTCGACCGCGTCCCGGCCCTCGTCGCCCTGGTCCACGGCCCCGACCACCGCGTCGCCTACGTCAACGACGCCTACGTCGCCGCGTTCGGCCCGCGCCCGCTCGGCGAACCCACCCGCGAGGCCCTGCCGGAACTCGACGAGCTGGGCCTGCTGCCCCTGCTCGACCAGGTCCAGCGCAGCGGCAGACCCCGCACCCTGAAGTCCCGCAAGGCCCCCGACGGCCGCTCCTACACCTTCAGCTGCACCCCGGTCACCGACGGGGGGTCCCCCGACGGCCACGGCGTACTCGTCTTCGCCACCGACGTCACCGACCACGCCGAGGCCGCCGAGCGCCTGCGCGCGAGCGAACGCCGCCAGCGCGAGACCGCGGTCACCCTCCAGCGCTCCCTCCTCCCGCAGGAACTCGAACAGCCGGACGACCTGCGCATCGCCGCCACCTACCAGCCCGGCGGCACGGAGGCCGCGGTCGGCGGCGACTGGTACGACGTCATCACCCTCGGCGGCGGCCGTACGGCGCTGGTCATCGGCGACGTCATGGGCCGGGGGGTGCGCGCGGCCGCCGTCATGGGCCAGCTGCGCACGGCCGTCCGCGCCTACGCCCGCCTCGACCTGCCTCCGCACGAGGTCCTCCAGCTGCTGGACGGCCTGGCGACGGAGATCGACGCCAACCAGATCGCCACCTGCGTCTACGCCATCCACGACCCGAACGAGGGCCGCCTGGTGTACGCCTCGGCCGGCCATCTCCCCATCCTCGTCCGCGACGAGAGCGGGGTGGTGCTGCGCGCCGACGAACCGACCGGCCCGCCCCTGGGCACCGGCGGCTGGATGCACGCCTCCGGCTCGATCCCGCTCGGCCCCGGCTCCACCGCGGTCCTCTACACCGACGGCCTGGTGGAGCGCCGCAACGAGGACCTGGACGAGGGCATCGCGGCCCTGGAGCGCGCCCTGGCCGGCGCGACCGGCACCCCCCAGGTCGTCTGCGACCGGCTGGTCCGCTCCGCCGGAGTGACGGCGGACCACGACGACGACGTGGCGGTCCTGGTCCTCCAGCACCCGGCCCGCACCGGCCCCGACGGCGAACTCTTCCGCAACGCCGCCCTGGAACTGCTCGGCGGCATCGAAGCGGCCCCACGCGCGCGTGCCTTCGCCTCCGGCGTCCTCACCAGCTGGCGCTTCCCCGCCGACCTGCACGACCTCGGGGTCCTGGCCGCCAGCGAACTGGTCGCCAACTCCCTCCAGCACGGCATCCCGCCGATGCGGCTGCGGCTGCGTCGCACCGACCGCCGCCTGATCATCGAGGTCACGGACGGCGACGACCATCTCCCGCGCCGCCGCCGCGCGGAGCCGGGCGACGAGTCGGGGCGCGGGATCGCCATCGTGGCGACGATCGCCTCCAACTGGGGCTCCCGCCGCACACCGGGCGGCGGCAAGGCGGTGTGGTGCGAGTTCCTTCTGCCGAAAGGCGCGACCTGACCGGCGCGCGCACAAGCCCCGCGCGCGCCATCTAGGCGAACCCGCCTCCCGGTGCTAGTAGCTCCCCATGGCAGACGAACCGGGTTTCCAGCTCAGGGGCACCGCCCCCGAACGCTACGAGCAGTACCTCGCACCGATCATGACGCCCTTCGTGACGGCGCTGCTCGACGCCGTGGACCTGTGTCCCGGCGACACGGTCCTCGACCTCGCTTGCGGCACCGGCTTCGCGGCACGCGCCGCGGCCACCCAGGTCGGTCCCGCGGGCCGCGTCCACGGCGCCGACGTCAACGAGGCCATGCTCAAGGTGGCCGTGGCCCACCACCCCCGCCACTATCCCGACATCGAGTTCACCGCCGCCCCCGCCGTCGATCTCCCCTATCCCGACGCCACCTTCGACGCGGTCGTCTGCCAACAGGGCGCCCAGTTCTTCCCCGACCTGACGGCCGCCCTCAAGGAGACGGCCCGCGTCACCCGCCCCGAGGGCCGCTTCGCCGCCACCGTCTGGTCCCCGGCCGCCCTCACCAGCCCGTACTTCGCCGCGCAACACGAGGTCATCGAGGAGTACGGCGGCCCCGACCCCGCGGCTTCCTTCGCCGCGGCCTTCGCCTGCACCCCCGAGCGCCTCACCGCGGCCCTGCACACGGCCGGCTTCCAGGACCCCAAGACCCACGAGCTCACCTTCGGCATCAGCCTCCCCCCACTGGCCGAGTTCGCCCCCGGCCACCTCTCGGTCCTGCCCTGGGCCCAGCAGATCCTCGACACGGAAGGCGCGGAAGCCCTGACGGCCGCCGGCCAGGCCCTCACCGCCCGCCTCTCCGCCCACGCCACGACGACCTTCGCCTTCACGGCCACCCTGGCGACGGCGACCCGCTGAACCAGGACACCAACCAACCAACCGGCACGCCCACCCGGCGCAGCTACCGAACCGGCACAGCAACGAACCGGCGCAGCAACCGAACCGGCACGGAAAGCGGCCGCCACCCGAAGGTGACGGCCGCTTCCCACACTGATCGCGGACTCACGCCTCCGCGACGGCCGGCTTCGCGGCGGCCCCACCCCGGGCCACCACCCGACTCCGACCGAGCCACGGCCGGTCCTGTACGGCGGTGAGCTGCCGCCCCAGCCGCAGCGCGAGGAAGGTGATCCCCAGCGAGAACAGCAGGAACGTCACGACGTACGGCATGGGCAGCGAGGCGCCGAGCGGCCCGCCCACCGCCGGCCCGACCGCCAGCGCGAGCTGCTTCACCAGCGCGAAAGCGGAGTTGTACTGCCCCGCCATCCCGCTGGGCGCGAGATCGGCGACCAGCGGAGCGACGGTCGGCGACAACATCGCCTCACCCAGCCCGAAGAGGGCGTACGTCGACACGAACGCGGCCGTCGCCATCTCCTGACTGCCGTGCCCGAGACCGGCGTATGCGGCGGCGAGCCACGCCACGGCCCAGATCAGCCCCACAGCGGCGATCACCCGCGACCGCCGCCGACGCTCGACGAACCGGAGTACGGCGAACTGCGCGACGACGATCATCAGCGTGTTGGCGGCCAGCGCGCTGCCGAGGGCGGACGTCGAGATACCGGCCGCCTCGACGCCGTACGCGCTCAGCCCCGACTCGAACTGCCCGTAGCAGGCGAAGAAGAGCACGAAGCCCAGCACGGACAGCTGCACCATGGCCCGGTTCCCGAGCAGCTGCTTCCAGCCGCCCTTGCCCGAGCGTGCGGGGGCGTCCTCCATGCGCGGCGCGCGCGGCACCCGCACGGTCGCCATCACCGCGACCAGCGCCAGGAACACCGCGGCCTCGATGGAGAACAGCAGGGTGAAGGAGTCGACGCGCGTAGAGTCAACAAGATGGCCGCCGATGAGCCCGCCGACGCCCAACCCCAGGTTCTGCAGGAAGAACTGCATGGCGAAGGCGCGGGACCGCGTGTCCGTGGTCGAGCAGTCCACGATCATCGTCGCCAGAGCCGGCTGCATCACGGCCTGCCCGGCACCGAGCGCCGCCGCCGACAGCAGTACGGCCGTCGCGCTGCCCGCCAGCCCCAGGCTCAGTGCTCCCAGAGCGGCGGTGACCAGGGCGGCGAGCAGGACCGGCAGCGGACCGCGCCGGACGATGGCCCGCCCGGCGAACGGAAGCACGATCAGCGCGGCCACGGCGAAGACCGTAAGGACCAGCCCCGCCGTCATGGCTCCCAGCCCTCGCACCTGCGCCACATAGACGTACAGGTACGGGACGGTGAAGCCGAGCCCGAACGCGCTGAGTGCGTTGCCCACATGGATCCGGCGCATCGCTGCGCCCTTCGCCCTGGTCACGTTCACCTCTCTCAGGTAGTTGGAGTGCGGTAGTTGGAGTGCCTCAGTTCTTAGAACCGAAGACTTCGAAGATAAATTTCAAGGCTAAAGGCTACAGAGGCAAGGACTTCAAGGCAAAGCGGCCGCGTGCGATACTGCGCACATGGCCGAGACCCCCGGCGTCACCGAGCCGACGCTCGACGAGCAGATCGCCGCGTATCAGCGGGAGTTCCGGGACCTCGACCCCCAGGTCGAGAAGATCGTCTCCGCGCTGGCCCGGCTCAACCGCCGGATGAACGTCGCCTACGGCCGCCAGACCTCCGCGCTCGGCATCAGCAACGCCGAGTGGGAGGTCCTCAAGGCTCTCGTCCTCTCCGGCGCCCCCTACCGCCTGGGCCCCAGCGACCTCGCGAAGCGACTCGGGCTGACGCCGGCCGCGATGACCCACCGGATCGACCGCATGGTCGGCGAGGGACTGGTGACCCGGGAGCGGGACGAGACCAACCGGGTCCGCGTCATCGTCGAACTGACCGGGGAGGGCAGGGAGAAGTGGCTCGAGGCGATGCGGATGGCCACTGTCTTCGAGGAGGACCTGCTCCAGGACCTCTCCGCCGACGAGCGCGCTACTCTGGGAGACGTCCTCATTCGCCTCCTGCGCAGGGTGGAACACGCCCAGCCGGATGCGGGGGGACGCCTGACCGACCTGGACTAAAAGATCTTGACACGGGGCACTTGACAGCCCTCTGCCGGATCCGTAAAGTTCTTCGGGTTGCCACGGGGCTGTAACGGTTCTGCGGCAGCACCTCCCGCCGCGGTAGCGGCACAAACCTTCAGCACGATCTCCCGGACGGGTTGATTTCGGCGCGCCCGAATTCAATTCGATTCGGAGGCCGGTGGCCCGATTGGGAATCACCGAGAGAATCGGCTAAGGTTTGAGACGTCGGAACGGCCCAACGGCCGGGAAGACAACCCCCTCTGACGGGGAATCAGGCGCCGAAAGGGTCTGATAGAGTCGGAGACGCAAGACCGAAGGGAAGCGCCCGGAGGAAAGCCCGGAAGGGTGAGTACGAAGGAAGCGTCCGTTCCTTGAGAACTCAACAGCGTGCCAAAAATCAACGCCAGATATGTTGATACCCCGTTCCCGGCCGGTTTCGGTCCGGGGCGAGGTTCCTTTGAAA
>NZ_WVUG01000457.1 GCF_017614965.1 Streptomyces griseorubiginosus
AAGGTGCGGTAGGCGCGGGCCAGGCCGGTCAGGCTGAGCGAGAGGAGGGGGGCGCCGCAGCCGTCCGTGCCGATGGCCGTGACCCGTTCGCCCGACGCCTCCTCCACCACGCCGTGGATGAGGTGCTGAAGGGGGTGGGAGGGATCGAGGTACGTCTTCAGGGGCCAGCCGCGGTGGGCCGACGCGGCCAGCATCGCCGTGTGCTTGCCGGAGCAGTTCATGGCGATCCGGGAGCGTACGGCGCCGGAGGCCAGGTAGGTCTCCCGCTCCTCCCCGTCCAGGGGAAGGTCGGACGGGCACTGCAAGTCCGCTTCGGTCAGCCCGTGTTCGCGCAGCATCGCGGCGACCAGCTCGCGGTGGAACGGCTCGCCCGAGTGACTGGCCGCCGCCAGCGCCAGCCGCTCCCCCGACAGCTCCAGGCCCGCGCGCAGGACGCCCGCCGCCTGCATCGGCTTGTTGGAGGAACGCGGGAAGACGGGGGACGTCACATCGCCCAGCGCGAGGTCCACCGCCCCGTCCGCCGCCAGGAGCACGAGGCTGCCTCGGTGCCTGCCCTCGACGAACCCGGAGCGTACGACCTCGGCGAGAACGGGCGGTGCGACAGGCGGAGCGGGCGAGACGACAGGCGCAACGGGCGATACGGCAGGCGGAATGGCGGCGGGCACGACGGGCTCGGACATCGGCACTGGCCCTCCGGAGGCGTCACAGGAGCAGGTCGTCGACCTGCGCTTCCCCCTCACGGTACCGGCGCGCGATCTCCGCGCTGCAGTCGTCCGTGGTCCGCTGCAGCCGCTGCCGGCGCCGGGAGACCTGCTGCTCGTACCGCACGAGCCGGCCCATCGCGGTGTTCAGCTCCAGGTCCGTGCGCGCGGCCAGGTCGGACAGCTCGACCTCGGCGAGCATGTCGGCGGCGAGACGGCGGTACTCCTCGTTGTGCGGCGTGCCCAGCGTGACGTGGCGGGCCGAGGAGCGGTGCCGGGCCGGGGCGTCGGTCAGGATCTCCGGAAGCCGGTCGACCACGGACGCCGCGCCCGCCGGTGACCTGCGCGCCAGCTCCGCGCGCAGGATGTCGATACGGCCCTGCAACAGCCGCCGTACGTAACTGAGATCGGCCTCATCGCGCTGGGCGTCCCGGCGCAGGGTGCGCAGCTCCGCCAGGCTCAGCACGGCCAGGTCGTGCTCGGGCGGGTCGACGGACAGCTGCGGACCGCCCGTGCCGCCGCTCGCGCCGCCCCTGTCGCACGGGCTGTCGGTGCGTTGTGCGGGCGGACGGGCCACCGTCCGTTCTCCCGCGCACGAGACGGGCTGCTGCCCGGTGCTCGGTGTGCTCATGTGCCTCAACCGTCCCCTCGACCGGCGTGTGGGAAGCATCGTGCCACCCCAAGTGGCCGCTATGTGACCGAGTGCCCCCGAACAGCCCCAGATGGCCGGTTAAGCATCAGAAACAAACCCGCGCGCGGTCCACCGCGGACCACCCGGCTGCGGGCCGCCCGGCATGATGGTCGTATGCGAGCTGTGGTGCAGAGGGTGGACGGCGCGAGCGTCGTCGTGGACGGCGAGACGGTCGGGGAGATCACCGGCGAGGGGCTGTGCGTCCTGGTCGGGGTCACGCACGAGGACACCAAGGAGAAGGCGGCCCAACTGGCCCGCAAACTCTGGTCGATCCGCATGCTCCAGGACGAGAGGTCGTGCAGCGACATCGACGCCCCGCTGCTCGTCGTCAGCCAGTTCACGCTGTACGGCGACGCCAGGAAGGGCCGCCGCCCCACCTGGAACGCCGCCGCCCCCGGCGATGTCGCCGAACCCCTCGTCGACGAGGTCGTCGCCCAGTTGCGCTCACTGGGCGCGACGGTGGCCACGGGCCGCTTCGGGGCACGGATGCGGGTGTCCCTGACGAACGACGGCCCGTTCACCGTTCTTCTGGAGATCTAGGAGTCGACCCTGCTGGAGATCCACGGCTCGACTCTGCTGGAGATCCACGGCTCGACTGCTGGAGATCGACGGCTCGACTCTGCCGGGGATCTACGGCTCGACGACCGTCTCCTGGGCCGCCGCCGTCTCCCCCGCCACCAGCCGGGCGTCCACGGGGACGTTCCGCTTCACCAGGGCCAGGGCGACCGGGCCCAGCTCGTGGTGGCGTACGGACGTCGTGATGAAGCCGATCTTGCGGCCGTCGGGGTCCTCGTCGGCGAGCCGGATCTCGGTGCCCGGGGTGGGCAGGTGGACCTCGCTGCCGTCCAGGTGCAGGAAGACCAGGCGGCGCGGGGGCTTGCCCAGGTTCTGGACCCGGGCGACCGTCTCCTGGCCGCGGTAGCAGCCCTTCTGGAGGTGGACCGCGGTGCCGATCCAGCCCAGCTCGTGCGGGATGGTGCGGTGGTCGGTCTCGAAGCCGAGGCGGGGCCGGTGCTGTTCGACACGGAAGGCCTCGAGGGCGAGGATCCCGACGGGCGGACCGGCCTTCTCGGCGAAGGACTCGAGGTCGGCGCGCGGCAGGAAGAGGTCACGGCCGTACGGCGTCTCGCGTACGACGACTCCCTCCGGGACCTCCGCGATCGAACCGGCCGGCAGGTGGACGACCGCGAACTCCTCCGTCCGGTCGGCGACGTCGACCTTGTAGAAGAACTTCATCGACTCCAGGTACGCGATCAGCGCGTCCTGGGTGCCGGGTTCCACATGGGCCCAGACCGTCGAACCGTCGTCGACCAGGTAGAGCGCGTGCTCGATGTGGCCGTGGGCGGACAGGACGAGGGCTTCGGTGGCCTGGCCGGCCGGCAGCTCGCTCACGTGCTGGGTGAGGAGCAGGTGCAGCCAGCTCAGCCGGTCCTCGCCGGTGACGGTGATCACGCCGCGGTGCGAGAGATCGACGAAGCCGGTGCCGTCGGCGAGGGCGCGCTGCTCACGGAACAGGTCGCCGTAGTGGGCGGCTACGCCTTCGTCCGGGCCCTCGGCGGGGACGGCGCCGGGCAGGGACAGCAGGGGGCTCTTCATGGGACAAGCCTACGACTCGGTAGTTGAACCCTTCAGGGAACAGTTCCGGCACCGGCCGAAGATCGCGAAGTGCTTCATGTCCGTCTCGAAGCCGAACTCCCGGCGCAGCTTCGCGGTGAACTCCGCGGCCACCGAGACGTCCGCCTCGATCACGTTCTCGCAGTCCCGGCAGACCAGGTGGATGTGGTGGTGGCGGTCGGCGAGATGGTACGTGGGCGCGCCGTGCCCGAGATGGGCGTGGCTGACCAGCCCGAGCTCCTCCAGGAGCTCCAGGGTCCGGTACACGGTGGAAATGTTGACCCCCGACGCCGTCTTCTTCACTTCCGTGAGGATGGCGTCGGGGGTCGCGTGCTCCAGGGTGTCCACTGCTTCGAGGACAAGCTGGCGCTGCGGCGTCAGCCGGTAGCCGCGCTGCCTGAGGTCGCTCTTCCAGTCGGTGCTCACCACACCGACGAGTCTAGAGCTACTTGAAGAACGCGATCCCGTCGTCCGGCAGGTCGTCCGGGAGGGCCTTGGCCCAGCGCTCGACGTCCTCGGGGGTGACGACCTTCTTCAGGTGGGCCGACATGTACGGGCGCAGCTCGACGTCCGGGGTCTGCTTCTCGCCGACCCACATCAGGTCGCTCTTGACGTAGCCGTACAGGCGCTTGCCGCCGCTGTAGGGGCGGGAGGCGGCCGTGCGGGCCACCGCGTCGGTGACCAGGTCGATCTGCGGCTTCTTGTCGGCGAGTTCGCCGTACCAGATCTCGATGACGCCGTCGTCGCGGGTCATCGTCACCTCGACCTTCCGCTCGGCGTCGACGCGCCAGAAGCCGGACTCCGACTCCAGCGGGCGGACCTTGTTCCCGTCGTTGTCCAGGACCCAGGTGCGGGACCGGTACTCCAGGAAGTCGCGGCCGTCGTGGGTGAAGCTGACCTCCTGCCCGAAGTTGCACTTCTCGTCGCCGGGGAAGTCGTGGACGCCCGCGCCCGCCCAGTCGCCGAGCAGGAAGGCGAGGGGGACGAGGTCCTTGTGGAGGTCGGACGGGATCTCGATCATGAGGTGGGGTTCCTAGACGGGGGTCAGCGCTGGCCCTGGTACAGCTTCTTCACGGTCAGGTAGGCGAAGCCCAGGACGCCGACGCAGACCAGGACGAGCAGGGCTTCGAAGAATGCCTCAAGCACGGGGTGCTCCTTGTTGAGGGGGTTGAGCGGGGTCAGTACAGCGGGGTGAGTACACAAGAGCCGGGCCCCAGCTTAGTCGGCCGGGGCCCGGTGCTCCGCGTGAGGTACCCCCCTACGGACCTCAGCCCAGCAGCTGGCTCTGCAGGGCCACCGTCTGCTCGAAGGGGACGGCTTCGGCGCCGCCCTCGCGGGACTGCACCACCAGGGCGAGGGTGTCCCCGGACTTGAGGTACGCCTGTCGGACCTGCTCGGAGCCGTAGGGCTGCTTCTCGGTGTACGCGGAGACGCTGACGTTCTCCGCGCGGGCGACGTCCGGGAAGGCGTCGTCGTAGGCGGCTGCCGGGGCGCCCTTGAGCGGGTAGACCGTCGAGTCGTAGGAGACCAGACCCGGCGAGAACAGGTCGTCCGCGACCGCCGAGGTGTCGAACTGCAGCAGGTACACACGCGTACGCGTGCCGTCCGGCATGGTCCAGCCGCGGGCCGCGATGTGCCGGAGGCCGTCGTCGGTCAGCTTCTGCGCGAACTCCCTGCGGTCGTCCGCGGAGGCGTACTGGGCGACGAAGTCCTTCGTGGCCAGCCAGCCGTCCGTGCCGCGCAGCGCGGCGTCGACCTCAGCGCCCTTCGGCGCCGGCAGGACCAGCGCGCGCAGGTCCGCGTAGTGGGCGTTCGCCGGGTTGTCGTCGGCGAAGGGGCCCGGACTGCCGGCGGGGAGAGGAGGCGCCACCAGCCGCGGATAGTCCCAGCGCCCGTCCGACGCGGTCGCGAGACCGGGTACGTCGGTGCGCTTCATCTGCGTGATGCCGTACGCCGTTCCCGCCCCGGCCACCGCGAACACCACGACGGCCGCGGTCCAGCGCAGGACCGCGCGCAACACACGCCGGTCCTTGCGCGGCGGCCAGGGCTGCGGCACGGGCTCCGCGGACGGCGGTCCTTCGACGGCCTGGGGGGCCTCGGGGGCCTCGGGGACCTCGGGGGCTTCGGACGCCCCAGGCACCTCCCGAGGGACCTCAGGGGACTCAGGGGACTCAGGGGACTCAGGGGCCTCAGG
>NZ_WVUG01000458.1 GCF_017614965.1 Streptomyces griseorubiginosus
GACAGCGCCCGCCCGGATCGACCAGGTCCGTGCCGAACTGGACGAGCTCAGCGACTACCTGCGCAAGCACCCCGGCAATCCTGAGGGCGGAAGGTGAGCGTGGCGGCGGGACGCGTCGTCGCCGGCCGTTACGAACTGTCCACGCTCATCGGCCAGGGCGGCATGGGCCAGGTCTGGACGGCGTACGACCAGCGGCTCGACCGGCGCGTGGCGGTCAAGCTGCTGCGCCCCGACAAGGTGGCCGGGCAGGAGGCGGACGAGCTGCGCCGGCGGTTCGTGCGCGAGTGCCGGGTGACCGCGCAGGTCGACCACCCCGGGCTCGTCACCGTGCACGACGCGGGCAGCGAGGGCGAGGAGCTGTTCCTCGTCATGCAGTACGTCGACGGCGCGGACCTCTCCGACCATCTCGCCGAGCACGACCCGTACCCGTGGCAGTGGGCGGTCGCCGTCGCCGCGCAACTGTGCGCCGTGCTGAGCGCCGTGCACGCCGTGCCGATCGTCCACCGCGACCTCAAGCCGCGGAACGTGATGGTCAAGCAGGACGGCACCGTCACCGTCCTCGACCTCGGCGTGGCCTCCGTCATGGACGCCGACACCACCCGCCTCACCCACACCGGCACGCCCATCGGCTCGCCCGCCTACATGGCGCCCGAGCAGGCGATGGGCGGCGCGGTCGGCCCGTACACCGACCTGTACGCGCTCGGTGTGCTGCTGCACGAACTGCTCAGCGGCGACGTCCCGTTCGCCGGCTCCACGGCGCTCGGCGTGCTGCACCGGCATCTGTACGAGCCCCCGGTGCCCGTGCGCCGTCTGCGCGCCGAAGTTCCGGAGGCGCTGGAAGCGCTCGTCCTGCGCCTGCTCGCCAAGGACCCGCAGCATCGCCCGGCGTCCGCGCAGGAGGTGTACGAGCACCTGGCGCTGCTCCTGCCCGCGCGCGGGATGCCCACAGGGGCGCCGCTGGATCCCACGCGCCCCTTCCTGCGCCCGCACGCCCCCTGGCCGGACCGCGCGCGCACGCCCGCGCCCCAGCCGGCCCCGGTCGCGCCCGTCCCGGAGAAACCCGACGTCGCGCGCGCCGTCGACGAGGTCAAGCGGCTGCTGGGAGAGGGCCGCATCACCCAGGCCGTCGACATCCTCGGCGCGATCCTGCCCGCCGCCGCCGAACAGCACGGCGAGCACTCCCCGGTGGTCCGCACCCTGCGCAAGCAGTACGCGGCCACGCTCATGGACGACGGCCAGTACCGGCGCGCGCTGCCCGAACTGCGCCGGCTCGCCGACGAACGCGCCGCCGAGGCCGGCCAGGCCGACCCGCAGTCCCTGCGCTACCGCTACGAGGCCGCCCAGTGCCTGGAGTCCCTCGGCGAACCGGCGGCGGCGCTCGCGGAATACCGCGCGCTGCTGCCGTACTACGAGAACCAGTACGTGTCGGCGGGCGACCCCGAGCTCTCCCATGACGTGCGCCGGCGTATCGGCCACCTCCTGCTCGCCCTCGGTGACCGCGCAGCCGCGCACGACACGCTCGCGCGCCTGCTCATGGACGTGGAGCGGCTCCGCGGCCCCGCGCACCCCCTCGCGGCTGAGATCCGCCGCACCCTGCAGTGGCTGGGACAGGTGCGCGGCTGAGGGGGCGGATGATTTTGCTGTTCCATGAGGGAATCCTGTAAACCTGCGGGGCTTACGTTTCCCGAACGCATGAGCGGTGCCGGATAGGTTCGGTTCGTTTTTCGCCAACGGCAACGCACAACCAGGGGTGGGGTAGTCATGGCCGGCCATCGGCAGTCCAAGAAGCGCAGGTACATCACGTGGGCCGTCGCGGGCACCGCCGTCGTGGCCGGGGCCGGGATCGCCGCGCAGACCTCCATGGCCGCCACCACCTGGCCCGCGCAGCGGACGTACACCGGGCGCGCCTTCGACACCTGTGCCGCTCCGTCGCTCGCCGCGATGAAGGCATGGAAGGGCGGCCTCTACGGCGCCGCCGCGGTCTACGTCGGCGGCAAGAACCGCGGCTGCTCCCAGCCCAACCTGACCGCTTCCTGGGTCAAGTCCGTCAGCGGTGTCGGCTGGAAGCTCATCCCGATCTACGTCGGTGCCCAGCCGCCGTGCCAGTCCGGCTCCAACCCCGAGAAGCTCACCGCCGCCACGGCCGCCTCCCTCGGCAAGACCGACGCCGACGACGCCGTGGCGAAGGCCTCCGCGCTCGGCATGAAGGCCGGCAGCCCGATCTACCTGGACATGGAGGCGTACGACATCACGAACACGTCGTGCAACAACGCCGTGCTCACCTATGTCCGCGCCTTCGACAAGGAACTGCGCGCCAAGGTCTACCGCGCGGGCTACTACGGCTTCACCAGCTCCAGCGCGAAGGCGATCGCCAACGCCACCGACAGGACCGACCTGCCGGGCAACCTCTGGTACGCGCTGTGGGACAAGCAGAACACCACGACGACGGACTGGCCGTTCGGCAAGACCCAGTACACCGACCACAGCCGCGGTCACCAGTACCTGGTCAACAGCAAGGAGACGCGCAACGGCTACACGCTCACCGTGGACCGTGACGCGTGGGACGCCCCGGTGGCCATCACGGGCTGAGCCGGTCGGGCCGCGCCGGGCACGTGCGGGCGCGGCGGTGCCCGAAGCCGCGGTGAATCGTTGGTCGAATGGGTCGGTCGAGGGGTTGGCCCCAGCCGTCCCACTGCCTACCATCGATCACCGCAAGACTTTGTGCACCGTCGCACAATCTCCTCGGGAGGCTTCCTTGCACCGCCGCCGTCGCACCGCGCTCCTGCTCACCGCCGCGATCGCCGCCGCGGCCCCTCTCCTCACCGCCTGCGGAAGCGACGCGCATCCCGGCGCGGCGGCCGTCGTGGGCGGTCAGCGGATCACCGTGTCGCAGCTCGAGAACCGGGTGAACGAGGTACGCGAGGCGCAGCGTGCGGCCGTGGCGGACGAGGCGCAGTACAAGCAGGCCGTCGCGCAGACCGGCAGCCTCACCCGCGACACCCTGCACGGCATGGTCCTCGACCAGGTGGTACGGCGCGCCGCCCAGGACGCGGGCGTGAGCGTCACCCCCAAGGACGTCCAGCAGATGCGGGCCGGCCTGGAACAGCAGGTCGGCGGCTCCAAGGCGCTCGAGACGGCCTGGCTGCAGCAGTACGGGGTGGCCCCCGAGCGCCTCGACGACAACCTGCGCCTCCAGCTCGAGGCCCAGAAACTCGCCCAGAGCCTCGGCACCGACACCAGCAAGCCGGCCTTCTGGGACGCCCTGTCCAAGGCGTCCAAGGAACTCCACGTCGACCTCAACCCGCGCTACGGCACCTGGGACGTCAAGAAGAGCAGCCGCGTGGACGCGAAGACGCCGTGGGTCCGCGAGGTCACGGCGACCCAGCAGTCGGCATAGCCGAAGCCGGAGGAACGGTACGGCGGCGCCGCCGACCTGTGGACCACCAGGCTCCGCGCCGCCCACCTGTGGACAGCCTGCCTCCCGCCCTGTGGACAACGCGTGGTGGTGTCGGTGACGTGGGTTAGCTTCGAACCGTGAACGCAACCAGCCGTCCCGAAGACGCCGCCGTCGCCCCCGGCCGCATCGTCCTGCTCACCACCAGCCACCGGGTGGCTCCCGGCCTGCTGTCCTGGCCCGCGTGGCAGGCCCTGCACGCGGCCGACCGTGTGCTGTGCGCGGACGGCGCGCATCCGCAGCTGCCGTATCTGCGGGAGGCCGGTATAGCCGTCGACGAGGGGGCCCCGACGGCCGAGGAACTGGTGGCCGCCTGCTCCGGTGGCCGCACGGTCGTGGTCGTCGCCACGGGCGAGGGCGAGCCGGCCCTCACGGACGGCCTCGCGCGGCTCGCCGGTTCGGGCCGCGTGAGCATGCCCGACCTGGAGCTCCTCCCCGCCTCCTACGACCTGCCCGGTGCCCGCCTTCTCGACCTCGTCCAGGTCATGGACCGGATCCGTCTCGAATGCCCCTGGTCCTCCCAGCAGACCCACAAGGGCCTGGCGAAGTACGGCATCGAGGAGGCCTACGAACTCGTCGAGGCGATCGAGGACGGCGACCGCGACGAGCTGCGCGAGGAACTGGGCGACGTCCTGCTGCAGGTCGTCTTCCACTCCCGCATCGCCGAGGAGGACCCGGAGGCACCCTTCTCCATCGACGACGTGGCCGGCGGCATCGTCGCCAAGCTCATCCACCGCCACCCGCACGTCTTCGGCGACGAGACGGCGACGACCCCGGAGGAGGTCAAGGAGCACTGGCTGCGCACCAAGGCGATCGAGAAGCGGCGGGAGTCGGTGACGGACGGGATACCCCTGGGCCAGCCGGGTCTCGCCCTCGCGTCGAAGCTGGCGTCCCGCGTGCGGACGGCGGGACTGGACGTGCCGCTGCCGACGGGTGAGGGCATCGGCTACGAGCTGCTCGCGCTGGCGGCGCGGGCGGAGGCGCAGGGAGTGGACCCGGAAGCGGCGCTGCGGGTCGCGGCGCGGACGTATCGCGACGCGGTGCGCGCGGCTGAGGGGCTGTCCTCCTAGGGCCTGCCGCGAACATCCCGCCTGCCACAGGCCCCGGCACCGCGGTCCGCCGTCGTCCCGGTACCGAGGTCTGGACGGGTGCGCGAGGCCGGATACCGTCGAGGAGTGACCAGCCATCCCGCTCCCGACAGCACCGTCCCGGAACTCTTCAGCTGGGAGTTCGCCACCGACCCCTACCCCGCCTACGCGTGGCTGCGCGAGCACGCCCCCGTCCACCGGACCACGCTGCCCAGCGGAGTCGAGGCCTGGCTGGTCACCCGGTACGCCGACGCCAAGCAGACGCTCGCCGACAGCCGGCTCTCCAAGAACCCCGCGCACCACGACGAACCCGCCCACGCCAGGGGCAGGACGGGGATCCCGGGGGAGCGCAAGGCGGAGCTGATGACGCATCTGCTCAACATCGACCCGCCGGACCACACCCGGCTGCGCCGGCTCGTCAGCAAGGCCTTCACCCCGCGCCGGGTCGCCGAGTTCGCCCCGCGGGTGCAGGAGTTGACGGACCGTCTCATCGACGGGTTCGCGGGGAAGGGGGAAGCGGACCTCATCCACGAGTTCGCCTTCCCGCTCCCCATCTACGCGATCTGCGACCTCCTCGGCGTCCCGCGCGAGGACCAGGACGACTTCCGGGACTGGGCGGGCATGATGATCCGGCACGGGGGCGGACCGAGGG
>NZ_WVUG01000459.1 GCF_017614965.1 Streptomyces griseorubiginosus
GTGGGGGGCTCGGTGTTCAAGCTGCGGTACTCGCACGCGCGGCAGGCCCTGTACGACGCGGCGGCGGAGGTGCTGGGGGAGGGGGCGCTGGATCTTGACCGGCCCTGGGTGCTGGACCGGTTGTCGTCGTTGTCGTACACGATCGCGGCCGGTACGTCGCAGATTCAGCGGAACATCGTGGCCGAGCGGATATTGGGGCTGCCGAAGGGGAGGTGAGCGAGCGGTGCGGTTTCAATTGAGCGCGGAGCAGGAGGATTTGCGCGGGGCGGTTCGGGGGTTCTTGGGCCGTCGTTCGTCTGCGGGTGTGTGGGGGCTTGTCGCGCCCCGCGGCGGAGTCGCAATTCGACACAGCCCCGCGCCCCTTCAGGGCGTTACCGGACCCGGCGATATTCAGCACCGTCTTGATCGTGCGTTGTGGCGCGATCTCGGAGACCTTGGGTTCTTCTCGCTGCGGTTGCCGGAGGCCGAGGGGGGTGCCGGACTGGGGTTGCCCGAGGCCGTGTTGGTGTTTGAGGAAGCCGGGCGGGCCTTGTTGCCCGGGCCGTTGGTCGCGACGCATCTTGCTGCCGGGGTCGTGCCCGGGGCGGCTACCGGGGAGACCGTTGTCGCGGCTGTCGACGGGCGGCTGGTGGAGTGGATGGAGGAGGCTGACGTCGTGCGGGCGGGGGCCGAGGGGGCCGTGCCTGTGCGGTCCGTGGATCCGTTGACGCCCTTGCATCGGGTGCCGGCGCCCGGGCGTACCGATCCTGTCGCCGTTCTGCTCACGGCCGCCGAGCAGTTGGGTACCGCCACACGCGTGTGTGAGCTGGCCGTGCAACACGCCCGGACACGTGAGCAGTTCGGGCAGCCGATCGGAGCCTTCCAGGCGGTGAAGCATCTGTGCGCGCGGATCCTGGTGCGCGCCGAGGTCGCCCGCGCCGCCGTCTACGCGGCCGCCGTCACGGCCGACGCGGCCGACATCGCCGCCGCGCGGCTGCTGGCCGACGAGGCGGCCCAGCACGGCGCCCGGGACTGTCTCCAGGTGCACGGAGGTATGGGCTTCACCTGGGAGAGCGAGGTCCATCTGCATCTGAAGCGGGCCTGGGTGCGGGCGCAGCGTGCGGGTGGCGGCACGGAGAGTGAGGAACTGCTCGCGGCGGAGCTGACGAGCTGACGGTGTGAAAGGCGTGCTGGGCTGGGGGTCGTCGACGACACGCGCATGTGTGTCGCGGATCGTGGCATACCGGAATCACGGAGCGTTGATATCGGGTTGTGTCCTATGCGTGACCCGTCACGGCCCGGAGTCGGCTGCGCGCTCCGGTACCTTCTGTGGGATGCGAGTGGTTCCGAGCACGCGCCACGCCGGTGTTGCCCCTGGGGCGAGGCCGGATCAGGCCTGTTCGACTGCTCGTGGTGAGCGTCGCACAGTATGCCGCACGGGTACTCCTTCCCGCTGGAATATGCCCGAAGCGCTTGTTGGGGTGACTGTACGTCAACCATGCTGTCGTGCAAGGGATTCACGTTCCGTGACCCCTGCCTTGGGCTCTGCTCTGGCTGTTGTTCTGGCCATGCAGAAAATGGCTACGATCGTGGCCCTCGTCGCGGTGCGTGCGTGGCGTGAGGTCATGTGTCCGCCGGTTCGGATGGTGTGAGCGGTGCAGGTGCTTCAGGTGCAGATGGAAGTCCGGCCCGACCCCGCGGAGGTGGGGCGAGCCCGGAAATGGGCGCGTTCGCGTCTCGCCGGGCCCGGTGTCGGGGTCGACGACTCCCTTGCCGAGACGCTGATCCTGCTCGTCTCCGAACTCGTCACCAACGCCGTCGTGCACACCGGCCGGCCCGCCGTGCTGCGGCTGTCCCTGCCCGGCAGCGGGGCCGGTTCCGCCACCGTCCGCCTCGAGGTGGCCGACGCCAGCTCCCGGGCGCCGGTGCCCCGCTGTGTGGACGGCGACGCGACCGGCGGCCGGGGGCTCGCCCTCGTCGACGGGCTCGCCGACCGCTGGGGCTGGAGCCCCGACGGCGCGGGCAAGCGCATCTGGTGCGAGCTGGACCGGTGCGACGGGGCCCAGCGGGCCGCCGTGGCGTACCCGGGGAGCGCGTCGGCCTATGAGGGGCTGGCGTTCGAGGCGGTGTGACCGGACCGGCCCGGCCGGTGCACGGGCGCCGATGTGCGGTGCGGGAAGCGTCGCCGTACCCCGTCCCGCGACGACCGTGCGCCGGGGTGTGCCCCTGTGCGCGGCACCTGTGAACCGGGCATAACGCACATATTCTCTTGAGGCTGTTGACGGAAAGTGTCCGCCTGATCACGCTTGAGGGCATCGATTCGCCGCGAGGGGACGGCGAGGTCCCCGGTGACGGGTGCCCTCGGCGAGTGCGGGTCGTGGATCGGCGTCGGCGGTGCGCGGTGCGGTGCTCGGGGCGGGCAGCGCGCGCCGCCGTCCGGTGCGGGTGCGGGTGTCGGCGCTAGAGAACGGCGACGGGGGCCACCGGCGTTCCGGTCGCGCCGGCGAAGGGCTCGGGCATCGCGGACAGCAGGAACGCGTACCGGCCGGTTTCTCCACAGGCTGTGGACAACTCCTCGAGATTCCAGTTCTGGCCCTGCAGCATCCCCATCTCCACCAGGTCGAGCGCGTGCACCGCCAGCCAGAGGTCCTCGATCTCGGGCGGGAAGATCTCGAACGTGAGGGTGTCGTTGGCGACCGCGGCCACATCGCGCGCGTGGAACCACTCCGGTGTGCGCACCGACAGCCCCGGCGACGGGTAGCCGTACCCGTCCCGGTCCCCGGCGAGATACACCTGGATCTGCCCGGTCCGTACGAGCACGACGTCCCCGGCACGCACGCGCGTACCGGCGAGGTCCTCGGCCGCCTCCAGGTCCTCCGGTGTGACGGCGTGCCCGCCCTCCAGCCGGTCCACGCCCCGCGCGCGGGCCACGTCCAGCAGCACCCCGCGCGACACGACGTGCCGCGCCTTGTCGATGCCGGCGAACTCGGCGCCGGCGTGCGCGGTGACGGTGTCGGCGGGGCGGCCGTTGTAGAGCTTCCCCGAGTGTGAGGCATGGGCCAGCGCGTCCCAGTGGGTGCCCGCCTGCAGGCCCATCGTCACGGCGTCGTCGCTGCACGCCACCGTGCCCGGGCCGAACAGCTCCTGGTTGATCTGCACCATCGCGTGCAGCGGATTGACCCGGCCCTGGATCATCCCCGACTGCACGCCGTCCTGCTTCAGGGGCAGGGCGAGCGGGACGCGGCGGCCGGTGCGGACGGTCGCGGCGGCCTCGCGGACGACCTCGTCAGTGATCAGGTTGAGGGTGCCGATCTCGTCGTCGGCTCCCCAACGCCCCCAGTTGTTCACGCGCTTGGCGATCTCATGGAACTCGGCGGGCAACGACATCGGCCCTCCCCGGGGCTTGTCTCCAGGTATCTGACGCGCCATAGAATCTAACGGTTCGTCAGAAACCGCGGGAAGGGGCCGGGCGTGGGGAACTTCTTGGCAGGCAAGGTCGTCGCCGTGACCGGTGCCGGGCGGGGCATCGGCCGGGCGGTGGCGCTGGCCGCGGCGGCCGAGGGAGCGCGGGTCGTGGTCAACGACTACGGCGTCTCGGTGGACGGCGCGTCACCGACGAGCGAGGTCGCCGAAGCGGTCGTCAAGGAGATCGAGGCGGCCGGCGGGGAGGCGGTCGCGGTCGCCGACGACGTGTCCACGATGGCCGGCGGCGCGCGGGTCGTGGAGGTGGCGCTGTCCTCGTACGGGCGGCTGGACGGGGTGGTCTGCGTCGCCGGGATCCTGCGGGAGCGGATGCTGTTCAACATGTCCGAGGAGGAGTGGGATCCGGTGGTCGCCACGCATCTGAAGGGCACCTTCACTGTGTTTCGCGCCGCGTCCGCCGTCATGCGGAAGCAGCGGGCCGGGACGCTGATCGGGTTCACCAGCGGCAATCATCAGGGGTCCGTCTCGCAGGCGAACTACAGCGCGGCGAAGGGCGGGATCATCTCGCTGGTGCGAAGCGCCGCGCTGGGCCTGAACAAGTACGGGGTGACCGCGAACGCGGTGGCGCCGGTGGCTCGTACGCGGATGTCGGCCAATGTGCCGATGGAGCTCTCTGAGATCGGGGAGCCGGAGGATGTGGCCGCGCTGGTCGTGTACCTGCTGTCTGAGCGGGCTCGGGAGGCCGGGGTGACCGGGCAGGTGTACACGGTCGCCGGGCCGAAGATCGCGGTGTGGGCGCAGCCGAGGGAGTTGCGCGCCGCGTATGCCTCCGGCGGCTGGACGCCGGAACGGATAGCGGAGTTTCTGCCGGGGTCGGTGGGGGTGGATCCGATGCCGATGCTTGCTCAGTTGGCCGCGATGGAGAAGGCGGCGGGGCGTGGGGACAGGCCGAACGCCCAATAGCTCGGGTGGCTGTGTCGTAGGGCGGGTGCGGGTGCGTTTGGGCTGATCGCGACCACGCGGCGGAGCCGCATATCGATACAGCCCCGCGCCCCTGGGTAGGTCGAGTCGGCGGCGTCGAGAGGAGACCCTCGTGGACTTTGGATTCACCGCCGGGGACGAGGCGTTCCGGGCGGAAGCGAAGGCCTGGCTCGTCGAACACAGTGACCCCTCTCAAGATCGCCGCACCTGGGAGAAGACCCTCGGCAAAGCCGGCTGGATCGGGCTGGGGTGGCCGGAAGGGGGCTACGGGAACCGGACCGCCACCCTCACCCAACAGGTCGTCTGGGCCGAGGAGTACGCGCGGTCGGGGGCGCCCGCACGGTCCGGGCACATCGGGGAGAAGTTGCTCGCGCCCACCCTTCTCGCTCACGGCAGTGACGAGCAGAAGAGCCGCTTCCTGCCCCCTGTCGCCGCCGGGGAGGAGCTGTGGTGTCAGGGATACAGCGAACCCGGGGCCGGGTCGGATCTGGCCGGGGTGCGGACCTCCGCCGTGCGGGAAGGGGCGGAGTTCCGGATCAGTGGGCAGAAGATCTGGACCTCGCTCGCACACGAGGCGGACTGGTGTTTCGTGCTCGCCCGGACGGAAGTCGGCTCGCGTCGGCATCACGGGCTGAGCTTTCTGCTCGTGCCCATGGACCAGCCCGGGCGGATCGAGGTGCGGCCCATCCGGCAGATGACCGGGACCAGCGACTTCAACGAGGTCTTCTTCGACGGGGCCCGCGCGCGGGCGGAGCATCTGGTCGGGGGTGAGGGGCGGGGCTGGCAGGTGGCGATGAGCCTGCTGGGGTT
>NZ_WVUG01000045.1 GCF_017614965.1 Streptomyces griseorubiginosus
GGTCACGGGCCGGACCGAGGGCAGACTCAAGGACACCGCGCGGGTGATCGCCGAGCGCGGCGGGCGGGTGCACACCGTCGTCGGGGACGTGGGGGAACGGGCCGACGTCGAGCGCATGGTGGCGGAGACCGTCCGGGAGTTCGGCGGCCTCGACGTGCTCGTCAACAACGCGCAGAGCTCCGTGCAGCGCCGTCTGGAGCAGACGTCGTACGACGACGTCGAACTCGCCTACCGCAGCGGCCCGTTGGCCACCTTCCACGCCATGCGGGCGGCCCTGCCGCACCTGAGGGCGAGCCGCGGCAGCGTCGTCAACCTCGGTTCGTCGGCGGCGGTGCTGGGCGAGGCGGGGTTCGCGTCCTACGCGATGGCCAAGGAGGCCGTCCGGGGGCTGAGCCGCGTCGCCGCGCGGGAGTGGGGCCCGTACGGGATCCGGGTGAACGTCGTCTGCCCGGCCGCGCTGAGCCCGGCGGCCCAGGAGTACTTCGACGCCCATCCGGAGAAGGCCGAGCAGGTGGTGGCCGGCATCCCGCTGGGCCGCATGGGCGACCCGGAGACGGACATCGGGCGGGCGGTGGCCGCGCTGGTCAGCGAGGACATGGCCTATCTGACCGGTGCCACGCTGATGCTGGAGGGCGGCCGGACCCTGATCGGCTAGGAGTGGCGCGTCAGACGACGCCCCGACCGCGCAACCCGCGGACCTGATCCTCCGTCAATCCAGCGACCTCGGCCAGCACTTCGGCGGTGTGCTCGCCCAACGCCGGCGGCGGGGCGTACCCCTCGACAGGCGTCGCCGCGAACCGGATCGGATTGGCGAGCAGCGGCAGGCGCCCCGACACCGGGTCCTCGACCTCGACCAGCATCTCCCGGTGCCGTATCTGCGGATCGGCGAAGACCTCGGGCATCTCGTTGAACGGCCCCGCGGGGACGTCGTGTTCGTCGAGCACGGCCAGCCACTCGTCCCGGGTCCGGGTGCGCATGACCGCCTCCAGCACCGGCAGGATCTCCTCGCGGTGGGCGATGCGCGCGGACGTGGTGGCGAACCGGGGGTCCTGGAGCAGGTCGGTGCGGTCGGCCGCCGCGCAGAAGGCGGCGAACTGCTTGTCGTTGCCGGCCACCAGGAAGAGCGGCTTGTCCGCGCACTGGAACGCCTGGGAGGGGATGCCGCCGTAACCGCCGTTGCCGCGCCGGGCCGGTACCTCACCGGAGACCAGGTAGTTCATCGCGAAGTGGGAGAGCGAGGCCAGTCCGCAGTCCAGCAGGGAGAGGTCGATGAACTGGCCCTCGCCCGTGACGTCCCGGTGCCGCAGGGCCGCCAGCACGGCCGTCGCGGCGTACAGGCCGGTGAGGATGTCGACCATGCTGACGCCGACCTTCATCGGTTCGTCGGGGTGCCCGGAGACGCTCATCATCCCCGACATGGCCTGGAAGATGCCGTCGTAGCCCGGGCGTTCGGCGTACGGACCGGTCTGGCCGAAGCCCGTCACCGAGAGGTAGACGAGCCGGGGGTTCAGCTCCCGCAGGCTCTCCGCGTCGAGGCCGTACTTCGCCAGCGTGCCCGTGCGGAAGTTCTCGACCAGCACGTCCGACCGGGCGGCGAGGGCACGGATCACCTCCTGCCCCTCGGCGGTGGCGTGGTTGACGGTGACCGACCGCTTGTTGCGGTTGCAGGAGAGGTAGAAGGCGGCGGTGTCCGTGCCGGGGGCGAACGGCGGGCCGTACGTCCGGGAGTCGTCACCCGTACCGGGCCGTTCCACCTTGATCACCTCGGCGCCCAGGTCGGCCAGCAGCTGGGTGGCCAGGGGAGCGGCGAGGACGCGGGACAGGTCCAGGACGCGGATCCCGGCCAGGGCGGTCGACGGCATCGAGGTCCCCCTCTGTTCACAGACAGCGAATGAGTTATATAAATAATACATCTGGCGGTTGAAGCGATACCCGCTTGATTGCTCAACTATTCAAATCATGTAACTATATGGATCGGCCGACCGGCCGGGACCGGAGGGCGTGCTGATGACCGTCGCGGCGAGGACCCTCACCGAACAGGAACAGCGCGAACGCCGGGTGTGGTTCCGGGCCCGCTGGGAGCGCGGAGTCGCCTTCAACCGGCACTGCCGCATCCGGGTGACCCGCTGGGACGCGGAGGCCGTGGAGATCGTGCTGCCCTACGCCGAGTCCCTCTCCGCCCACGAGGACGTCTTCCACGGCGGGGTCATCTCGGCGCTCATCGACACCGCCGGCGCCGGAGCCGTCATCGCCGGACACGACTTCACCCACGGAAGCCGGCTCAGCACCGTCACGATGTCCGTGCAGTACCTCGCCCCCGCCCGCGGCCGGGAGGCCGTCGCCCACGCGCGCTGCGTGCGGCGCGGCCGCAGGCTGCACTTCGCGGACGTCGACGTGCTGACCGACGGCCGCCTGTGCGCGCGGGGGCAGGTGGTGGTGAGCATCTCCGGGGAGCGGCCCGGCGTCGGCGACCCGATCGATCCCCTCGATCCCTCCGCTCCCCTCGACCCCATCGATCACCTCACCCCCATCGACTCCCTGACGGAGGAGTGACCGCATGACCGAGGAACCCGCCCAGGACGACCTGGTGCTGTACGAGGTCGACGAGGACGGTGTCGCCACCGTCACCCTCAACCGGCCCGAGCGCAGGAACGCCTGGAGCATCCCCATGGAGCGCCGCTTCTTCGCGCTCCTCGACGAGGCCGCGCACGACCCGGCCGTCCGGGTCGTGATCGTCACCGGCGCGGGCAAGGCCTTCTGTCCCGGCATGGACGTACAGCGCCTGGAACAGAACGCCCAGCCGGGCCAGTCCCTCAACCTCCAGGCCCGCGTCCCCATGTACAGCAGGCGCACCCTGCCCAAGCCGATGATCGCCGCCGTCAACGGCGCCTGCGCGGGCATCGGACTGGTCCAGGCACTGATCTGCGACGTCCGCTTCGCCGCCCGCGGGGCCCGTTTCACCACCGCCTTCACCCGGCGCGGTCTGGCCGGCGAGTACAACCTGCCGTACGTGCTGCCGCGCGTCGTCGGCCTGGAGAACGCGCTCGACCTGCTGCTGTCCGGCCGGGTCTTCGACGCCGACGAGGCCAAGGCCCTCGGCCTCGTCAGCCGGGTCGTCGAACCCGAGGACCTGCTGGACGCCGCCCGCGCCTACGCCCGGGACATCGCCCGCAACTGCTCCCCGCGCGCCATGGCCGTCGTACGCCACCAGGTGTACGGCGACCTGGACCGCACCTTCACCGACGCGCTGGCCCGCTCCTACTCCGCCATGGAGTTCTTCGCCGGCTCGCCCGACTTCCGGGAGGGCGTGGCGAGCTTCATGGAGAAGCGGGAGCCGAAGTTCGAGGGCCTGCCGCCGGACTTCGACCCGGACGAGGCCACCCGAGACGCGTTCCTGCCGTACTGACCGAGGAGGTTTTCGAGGATGACAGGGCAGCCGTTCCCCGTCGAGGCCGGGCACATCATGATGTTCGCCCGCGCCATCGGCGACGAACACCCCGCGTACCAGGGCGAGTCGGCCCTCGCCCCGCCCACCTTCACCATGGCGAGCGCGCACTACGACCCCGACTACCACCTGCGGCCCAAAGGGGACCAGGAGTGGTTCGGCTCCGGCGGCGGACCCGGTGTGATGGCCGAGGGCGGCGGCGGACTCCACGCCGAGCAGCACTTCGAGTACCACCGCCCGGTGCGCGCCGGCGAGACGCTGTACGCGCACACCGTCCCGGGGCGCAGCTGGGAGAAGCAGGGCCGCAGCGGCCGGCTGCTGTTCAGCGAGCGCGTCACCGAGTACCGGGACGCCGACGGGCAGCCGGTGGTCAGCTCCGTGACCGTCGCCGTCGTGCCCGAGGGCCCCGCCACCCCGAAGGATGCCCGATGAGCCTGAGCAGCAGTGACATCAAGGTCGGCGAGACCCGCGAGAGCGTCCTCGTCGAGGACCTGAAGCGGACCCGGATCGTGCAGTACGCGGGCGCCTCCGGGGACTTCAACCCCCTGCACACCGACGAGCGGTTCGCCGTCGAGGCGGCGGGATACCCCGGTGTCTTCGCCCACGGCATGCTCACGATGGGCATGACCGGCCGGGTTCTGACCGACTGGGTCGGCCCCGAGTCGCTGCTGCGCTACGGCGTGCGCTTCAAGGCGCAGGTCTGGCCCGGCGACACCCTGACCGCCACGGCCACCGTCGAGGCGGTCGAGGACACACCGGACGGCCCGGTCGCCCGCTTCTCCCTGCGCACGGTCAACCAGGACGGCGTCGAGGTGGTCACCGGCACCGCGACGGCCCGCCTGGACCCCTGATCCGGTGACCGCCACACAGCAGTCCGGGCAGGCGGCCACCGTGCGGCGGTCCGGGCCGGAGGCCACCTGGAGCGCCATGGTGAGCCGCGCCTACGACCACGATCGCCCCGCCGTCCGGTTCGGTGACCTGGTCTGGAGTGGCCGCGAGCTGCTCGATCGGGCCGGTGGGGCGGGTGACTGGCTGGACGGGCTCGGGCTGGAGCCCGGCGCCCCCGTCCCGGCGCTGGTCGCCACCTCCGCCGACGCCCTCGCGCTGGTGATCGGCGGGGCCGGTTCCGGGCACCCGCTCGCGCCGCTCGGCGTCCGGATGACCGCGCACGAGATCGCCGCCGTGGTCAAGGGGATGCCGGCCCGGGTCCTGCTGGCGCAGCCCGAGTTCGCCGACCTCGCCGGACAGGTCGCCGAGCTGTCCGGCCGGATGTTCGCCATCGTGCCCGAACTGGACAGCAAAGCACGGGCGTTGGCGGCCGGACCCGATCAACTCGCCGCCGTCCTGCACACCTCCGGCACCACCGGCCTGCCCAAACCCGTTCCCATGAGCCAGCGGCGGCTGGCCGCCCGGGCCCGGGTCAACGGGCGGCTGTGCGGGCTCGACCCCGACAGCTTCTACGGCGGCAGCGCCCCCTTCCACCACATCGCGGGCCTCGGCAACATCGCCGTCGCCCTCGCCGCCGGCGCGCTGGTCACCGGCCTGCCCCGCTTCAGCGTCGAGGGCTGGACCTTGTTGCGGGACCTCGGCACCACCCACACCAGCATGGTCCCGGCGATGCTGGAGACCCTGCTGGCCGCGGGCGAGGCACGCCACCCGAGCCTGCGGACCCTCCAGTACGGGGGTGCGCCCGTGCGTCCCGGCACCCTGCGGCGGACGTACGAGGCGATGCCCGGCGTCCGCATGCTCAACATGTTCGGACAGACGGAGGGTTCGCCGATCAGCGTGCTCACTCCCGAGGACCACCGGGACGCGGTGGCGGGGCGCGCCGAGTTGCTGCGTTCGGTGGGCCGGCCCGCCCCCGGCGTCGAGGTGAGGGTCGACCGTGCCGGACCGGACGGTGTCGGCGAGATCCACGCCCGCGCCGGCCATTTCTTCCGCGTCGACGCCGAGGGCTGGCTGCACAGCGGTGACCTGGGCCGGATCGCCGACGACGGCTACCTCTACCTCCTCGGCCGTCGCACCGACATGATCATCCGGGGTGGTGAGAACGTCCATCCGCTGGAGGTCGAGACGGTCCTGACCGCGCATCCCGGTGTGGCGGACGCGGCGGTGACCGGCGTGCCCGACGACCGGCTCGGTCAGACGGTCGTCGCCTTCGTCGTGCCGGCCGACCCCGGTGCCCCGCCCGATCCGGCGGCGCTCAGAAGCCATACCCGGGCCCGGCTGTCCGGGTTCAAGGTCCCGGTGCGCTGGTGGTTCGTGGAGGACCTGCCGCGCAACGCCAACGGCAAGGTCGTACGCCGTGACCTGCGGGAGCCGTACGAAGGAGAAACCCATGCCTGAGCCCGTCGACCCGAACCGCCTCGACACACTCCTGGACCGGATCCGGCGGGAGGTCGAGCACGGCCCCCTGCCGTCCGCGCAGGTCGCCGTCGCCCACGACGGGCGGCTGGTGGCCTTCGAGACCTACGGCGACGCCCACCCCGGCACCCGGTACGTCCTGCAGTCCGTCGGACGGTCGATCGTCGCCGGTGCGGTGTGGAAGCTGATCGGCGACGGGCTTCTGGACGTCGGTGAGCAAGTGGCCGCGATCATCCCGGAGTTCGCGCCCAACGGGAAGGAGGCGGTGACCGTCGAGCAGGTGCTCACGCACACCGCCGGGTTCCCCTTCGCGCCCCTCGGGCTCTCCAAGGCGCTGGACCGCGAGCAGCGGCTCGCCGCCTTCGGACGCTGGCGGCTCGACTACCCGCCCGGCAGCCGCTTCCAGTTCCATCTCACCTCCGCCGCCTGGCTGATCGCCGAGATCGTCGAACGGCGTACGGGTCTGGCCTTCGCCGACTACCTGCGCGAACGGATCGTGGAGCCGCTGGGGTTGTCGTCGATCGAGCTCGGCGTGCCCGTGGACCGGCAGCCGGGCTCCGTGGCCCCGATGCTCGCCACCGACCGCACGGACGACTCGCAGGAGCCCGACCCGTGGGGGCCGTGGTACCTGTCCGACCCGAAGGTCCTGGCGGCCGGAGAGCCCAGTCACGCGCTGGTCGCCACCGCCGCCGACGTGGCCCTGTACTTCCAGGCACTGTTCCACTCCGGCCTGTGGAAGCCGGAGGCGGTCGCGGAGGGCATTCGCATCCGGTTCACCGACCACCCGCACGGGGAGCGGATCTACGGGGGCGGCGGAGGACGTCGTACGAGCATGGGGCTGTTCGTGACCGTGGCAGGCCCCGACGCCGGCAGCAACCTGCCGTCGGCCGGCTCGCCCGCGCTCTTCGGCAGCGCCGGAGCCGCCTACCAACTGGGCTTCATGGACCCGGAGTCGGGCCTGTCCTTCGCCTGCCTGTGCAACGGCTACCCGCTCGCCGGCTACGACCACTCCCCGCACGGCACCGCCCTGCTCGACGACATCGCGAACCTGGCGGCGGGCCTGGCCGGTTAGGGGTCTTGCCCTGCCGGCCGGGCCCGCCGCCAGGCGGGGTCCTGCGAGGCTCAGCGGCTGATCAGCTGCTGGGCGTTGTTGAACATGATGTCGTCCTGCGCGGACTCGTCGAGTTCCGCGATCAGCTTGCGGAAGTCGGCCGGGGCGGCGAGGCCCTCCGCGTGCGGGAAGTCCGAGCCCATGACGATGGACTCGTGGTAGCCCAGCCGCCGGACGACGTCCACGATGTCGTCCTCCGGGTAGGGCACCACCCGGACGTGCTTGCGGAAGACCTGGCTGGGGCGCTCGTCCAGCTGCCCGCCGACCCAGGGGCCGTTGCGGCCCATGCCCCGGCTCTTGTCCATGTGGCGCACGAAGTGCGGCACCCACTCGGAGCCGAACTCGGAGACCAGGATGTTGATGTCCGGGAAGCGCCCGAAGAGGTTGTCGAAGATCAGCGCGGACAGCGTCTCCTCGATGGGACGCTGGCCGTAGGTGTTCTGCCACTGCCAGGCCGACATCCGGAAGTGGATCGGGTTCGGGTCGAAGCCCCAGGAGGGGGCGACCTGCGAGTTGTAGTAGAACTCGCTGATGTGGTAGCAGACGCTCGCCTTGGCCTCGTTGACCAGCTTCCAGAACGGGTCGAAGTACGGGTCGCCCGGCGAGCGGCCGTAGACCGGTCCGGTGGGCAGCAGGATGAAGCGGGCGCCCTGCTCCAGGACGTACTCCAACTCCTTGACGGCGCTGGGCAGATCGCGCAGGGAGAGCAGGGCCGGGGCGTAGATGCGGCCCTGGTGGTTGAAGCCCCACACCTCGTTCATGTAGCGGTTGAACGAGTGGTAGTTGGCGTACAGCGGCTCGACGCCCTTGACGTACTCCTCGGCCACCAGCGCCCAGCCGCCCGGATACATGATCGTCTGGTCCAGGCCCTGCTCGTCCATGACCCGCAGCCGTGACTCGCGGTTCTGGTAGGACTCGTGCATCGGCTCGAACTGGTACGTCTCCTCCGGATTGCCCGAGGCCATCGCCTTGAGCATCTCCTTCAGCGAGCCCGGACGGTAGACCTGCCCGAACTCGGGCTCCAGGCACACGACGATGCGGTCCCCGGCGAGGATCACCTCCCGCCCGTCCGGCAGGGTCACCGGTGCGACCGCCGCACCGAGGAACTCCTTGGGGAGGTAGCGGGTGAAGGAGTCCCGCTCCTCGTACATGTGCTGGTCGCAGTCGAAGATGCGCTTGCGGTGTTCGGCCATGGCCGTCGCCTCCGGACCCCAGGTTCTGTTCAATGCAGCGTATTCAGTGCTCCTTCTATAATTATCTAACTGTTTCTCGGAGGCAAGGGGTTGTCCCGGACGGACTCGTCCGGGCGGCCCGGCGGATCAGTCGATGAGCTCCAGCACCGTCTTGGGGCCGGCGGCGTTCACCACGTCGTCCGCGCTGGAGATGTGCCGCTGCCAGAGCTTCTCCGCCTCGTCCGCCTTGCCGGACTCGATCAGGCCGATGAGCCGCACATGCGCCCGGTGGCCCTTGAGGGCCTGCGCCTTCTGGGTCTCGGCGTCCGTGGCGGCCGCGGTGTAGGAGGCGTTGGCCCGGTCGATGATGTTGCGCACCATGCCGCACAGCAGGATCAGGGTCTGGTTGCCGGTGAGCTCGACCAGCAGGGCGTGGAAGGCGTCCTGTGCCTCGACCAGGGCCAGCGGGTCGTCCAGGACCGCCTTCTCGGCGGCGACCGCCTCCCGCAGGCGGTCGATGTCGGCCGCGGTGTGCTTCGCGGCGAGCTGGCGGGCGCAGGGCGGCTCGATGAGCGCCGCCGCGCGGTAGAGGTCGCCCAGTGTGGCGCCGCGGTACTCGAGGATCAGGCCGGCGAAACGGGCGGCGACGTCCGCGTCGGGCGCGCTGACCCGGGCGCCGCCGTGGGCGCCGCGACGCACCGTGATCAGGGACTCCGACTCCAGGACGCGGAAGGCCTCGCGCAGGGTCGGCCGTGAGATGCCGAACTGCTCCATCAGTCCCGACTCGGGCGGCAGCGCGTCCCCCGGCTTCAGTTCGCCCCGGACGATCTGGCGGCGCAGGTGCCCGGCGACCAGCTCGGCGGTCTTCGGTACCCGTACCTGGCGTCCGACGCGGCTGCGGGCGGGGGCGGGCACGGCCGCCGTTTCACTTGCGCGGGCTGCCTCGGCCACGGTGGGCTCCTCATATAGCAAAATGAATCGTCTTAGTGCATCGAGGGTACCAGGTCAAGGGATGCTTGATCATGTCTTCGTCCGACCCGGTCTGGCGCCGGTGCCACTCCGTGGGATATAGATGATTCATCTATCTATTAAGCGTCTCCGGCCCGTGGGAGTGACCTCGATGACCGAGCAGGCGACCCCGGTGATCCTCACCGAACTCACCGACGACGGGGTCATGATCCTCACCCTGAACCGGCCGGAGCGGCACAACGCCTGGACGCTGGAGATGGAGCTTCTCTACAACGAGCTGTTCGACCGGGCGGAGACGGATCCGCGGGTGCGGGCGGTGGTGCTGACCGGCGCCGGACGCAGCTTCTGTCCCGGTATGGACATGAGCGTGCTGGACGGGGCCTCCTCCGGCGCCCGGCCCTGGCCCACCGGACAGCTGCCTCCGCGCACCCGCCCCATGACCTTTCCCAAGCCCGTGGTGGCGGCCGTCAACGGTGCCTGCGCGGGCATCGGGTTCAACCAGGCGGTGATGTGCGACGTCCGGTTCGCCGTGCCGCAGGCCAAGTTCGCCGCCGCCTTCAGCGCCCGCGGACTGGTGGCCGAGGACGGGGTCTCCTGGATCCTGCCCCGGCTCGTGGGCCACGGCAACGCCGCCGACCTGCTGCTGTCCTCGCGCCGGATCACCGGAACGGAGGCCCTGGCGATGGGCCTGGTCAACCGCCTGGTCGAGCCCGAAGACCTGCTCCCCGAGGCCCTCGCCTACGCCACCGGGCTGGCCCGATCGGCGAGTCCGTACGCGATGTCCCTCATCAAGCGGCAGCTCGCCGACGACCAGGCGCGCACCTTCGCCGAGAGCAGTGAGCGGGCGGCGGAGCTGCTGGCGGTGGCCAAGCGTGCCCCGGACTACCGGGAGGGCGTGCTCAGCTTCATCGAGCGCCGCCCACCGGCCTTCCCCGCGCTGGGGGAGGACGCGTCGCAGCTGGAGGGGACCTCGTCATGACCCGGACCGAACTGCCGTTGCACCGCCGCACGATCACGGTCACCGCCTTCGAGGAGGGTGCCGGCGAGATCTCGGTCGAGGCGGAACTGCGCGACGAGCGCCCCTGGGAGCGGCCGCCGGGCGGCACCGTCCACCGCATGGTGCTGGCGGTGCGGGTGCGGCTCGCGGACATGGTGGTCGTGGCGGCCGAGGCCGGCATGAAGGACTTCCCGCACGCCGAGTGCCCGCGGATCGCGCCCGCCTTCGACGGTCTCGTCGGGCTCAGCGTGGCCGGCGGCTACAACCGGGCCATCCAGGAGCGGTTCCGGGGCGTGTCCGGCTGTACCCACCTGTACGAACTGACCCGCGCGCTCGGGCCGGCCGTCGTCCAGGCCGCCATCTCGGCCCGCAACCGCGCGGGCGGCCCGGCCTCCCACGACCCGCGCGCCACCTCCTGGGTGCTGAACAGCTGCCACGTCTGGGCGCCGGACGGGGTGGGCCTGCGCAAGATCGAGGCGGGCTGGACGCCGGGCCCCGGTCCGCGTCCGGTCCCGGAGCTCGGCGTCTTCGAGGCGTCTAGGGACTCGTGAGCCGGGGCTCGCGCGGCAGCCCCAGCACCTTCTCCGCGAGGATGTTGCGCTGCACCTGCGAGGTGCCCGCGTAGATCGTGCCGGAGCGGGCGATCAGATACGTCGTCGACCAGGACGCGGAGGAGTTCGCCGCGCCGGGGTCGTCCGTGCGGTACGTGCGCAGGGGCGGCCGGCCGACCGGCACCTGGCCGTGCATGCCCATGATGTCCATCGCCAGATCGGTGACCTCGGTGTGGTACTCGCTCCAGTACAGCTTGGCGATCGAGGACTCGGGACCCGGCTCGGCGCCCTTGAGCCAGCCGGTCAGGATCCGGTAGCCCAGGCAGCGCATGATCTCGACCTTGGACCAGCACCAGGCGATCCGCTGCCGGATCACCGGGTCCCGGTCCTTGCCGTACTGTCGCGCGAGGTCCACGAGGCGTTCCACCTCGGCCCGGAACAGGATCGGGTTGGTCGCCGCCTCCTCCCCGCGCTCGACGCCCAGCAGGCTCTGGGCGACCGTCCAGCCGTTGTCGACACCGCCGACCACGAGGTCGGCGCGGGTGCGGGCGGCGTCGAAGAAGACCTCGTTGAAGTGCAGCTGCCCGCTCATCATGCGGAAGGGCCGTACGTCGACGCCGGGTTGGTCGAGCGGGACCAGCAGGAAGGAGATGCCCCGGTGCTTGGGGGCCTCGGGGTTCGTCCGCGCCAGGACGAAGATCCAGTCGCTGTGGTGGGCGCCGGAGGTCCACACCTTCTGGCCGTCGATCACCCACTCGTCGCCGTCGCGCACGGCCCGGGTCTTGAGAGAGGCCAGATCGGAGCCCGCGTCCGGCTCGGAGTACCCCTGGCACCAGGTGTCCTCACCGCTGAGGATGCGGGGCAGGAAACGGCTCTTCTGCTCCTCGGTGCCCCAGCGCAGCAGCGTGTTCGCCAGCATCTTCACGCCGAAGGTGTCCTGCGGCAGCCCGAACGGCACCCCCGCCCGCGCGAGCTCCTCCATCAGGACGACCTGGTGCAGCTTGGACAGGCCACGGCCGCCGTACTCCTCGGGCCAGGTCAACGACAGATAGCCGCGCTCGACGAGCCGCCGGCGCCAGGTGCGGGCGAAGGTCCAGGCGGCCTCCTCGTCCAGGGCGCCGATGCCGCTCCAGCCGGCCGGCAGCGACGCGCCGAGGAAGGCCCTGACCTCCGCGCGGAAGGTCTCCGTCTCCGGGGGATAGCTGATGTCCACCTGCGTGCACTCCTCGTCCGGCGCCGCCCGCACAGCTGATCGCTGTATTGATTGTTTCAGCATAATAGGTTATCTATTTAACGCGGAAGAGACGTGAAGAGGTTCGAGTCGGAAGCGGGCTGACATGGGACTGCTGGACGGCCGGAACGCGGTGATCACCGGCGGCGCACAGGGCATCGGCTTCGAGATCGCCGGCGTCCTCGGCGGCGCGGGCGCGAGTGTCGTCCTCGGCGACATCGACGAGGACGCCGCGGCCGACGCCGCGAAACGCCTCGCCGACCAGGGCGTGGCCGCCACCTCGCTGCGCTGCGACGTCACCGACGAGGACGAGGTCGCCGCCCTCGTGGCGCACTGCGCCGACACCTTCGGCCCGCTCGGCGTCATGGTCAACAACGCCGGCATCACCCGGGACGCGACCCTGCGCAAGATGCCCCTCGCCGACTTCCGCGCCGTCCTCGACGTGCACCTCACCGGTGCCTGGAACGGCACCCGGTACGCCGCCGAGGCGATGCGCGCGCACGGGCGGGGCGGCAGCATCGTCAACATCTCCTCCATCGCCGGCAAGGTCGGCAACTTCGGCCAGACCAACTACAGCGCCGCCAAGGCCGGCCTGGTCGGCCTGACCAAGGCGTCCGCCAAGGAGCTCGCGAAGGCGGGCGTCCGCGTCAACGCCGTACAGCCCGGCCTGATCCGTACCGCCATGACCGAGGCGATGCCCCGGGCCGCCTGGGACGCGAAGCTCGCCGAGATCCCCCTGGGCCGCGCGGGCGAACCCGCCGAGGTCGCCCAGACCGTCCTCTTCCTCGCCTCCGACATGGCGAGCTACATCACCGGGGCCGTGGTCGAGGTGACCGGCGGCCGGTACATGTGAGCCCGCCGAACCCGCTGACGAAAGGCATGACCGATGCGTGACGCGGTGATCTGCGAACCGATCCGGACCCCGGTCGGCGGCTACGGCGGAGCCTTCCGCGACGTCACCGCGGCCGAACTCGCCGCCACCGTCGTCCGGGCCCTGCTGGAGCGCACCGGAATCCCGCCCACGGCCGTCGACGACGTGCTCCTGGGCCAGTGCTACCCCAACGGCGAGGCCCCCGCCATCGGCCGCGTGGCGGCACTGGACGCCGGACTCCCCGTGGAGGTGCCCGGGCTCCAGATCGACCGCCGCTGCGGCTCCGGACTGCAGGCGGTCATCACCGCCGCGATGCAGGTGCAGACGGGCGCGAGCGACCTCGTGCTCGCCGGGGGCGTCGAGTCCATGAGCCGGGCCGAGTTCTACACCACCGACGTCCGCTGGGGGGTGCGCGGCGCGGGCACCACCCTGCACGACCGGCTGGCCCGGGGCCGGGTCACCTCCGGCGGTGTCAACCACCCCGTCCCCGGGGGGATGCTGGAGACCGCCGAGAACCTGCGCCGCGCGTACGGCATCCCGCGCGAGGAACAGGACGAACTGGCCCTGCGCAGCCACCAGAAGGCGGTCGCCGCCCAGAAGGAGGGCCGGTTCACCGACGAGATCGTGCCGGTCGCCGTGCGGACCCGGAGGGGCGCGACGGTGGTCGACACCGACGAACACCCGCGCGCCGACTCCTCGTTGGAAAAGCTCGCCGGGCTGCGACCGGTGCTCGGCCGCCAGGACCCGGAGGCCACCGTCACGGCCGGAAACGCCAGCGGCCAGAACGACGGCGCCGCGCTCTGCGTGGTCACCCACCCCGAACGCGCCGCCGAACTCGGCCTGCGCCCGCTGGGCCGCCTGGTCTCCTGGGCCGTCGTGGGCGTGCCACCCGAGACGATGGGCATCGGACCCGTGCCCGCCACGGCCCGGGCCCTGGAGCGCGCGGATCTGAAGCTCGCCGACATGGACCTGATCGAACTCAACGAGGCCTTCGCCGCGCAGGTCCTCGCCTGCACCCGCGAATGGGCCCTCACCGAGGCCGACTTCGAGCGGCTGAACGTCAACGGCTCCGGCATCTCGCTGGGCCACCCCGTCGGCGCAACCGGCGGCCGCATCCTCGCCACCCTGCTGCGCGAACTCGACCGCCGCCAGGCCCGCTACGGCCTGGAGACCATGTGCCTCGGCGGCGGCCAGGGCCTGGCAGCCATCTTCGAACGCACCGGCAACGCCACTGGAGGACGCTGACATGGCCGGACTGATCGCCTACGGCGCCCATGTGCCGTACCACCGCCTGGCCCGCGCCGATGTCGCCGCCACCCTCGGGACGGCGCCCGGACGCGGCACCCGCGCGGTCGCGGGCTACGACGAGGACACCACGTCCATGGCCGTCGAGGCGGCCCGCACCGCCCTCGCCCGCGACGGGCTGCGCGCCCGCATCGGCCAGCTCTTCCTCGCCACCGCGGCGCCCGCCTACCTCGACAAGACCAACGCGACCGCCGTGCACGCCGCGCTCCGCCTCGACGAGCACGTCCTCGCCGCCGACATGGCGGGCTCGGTCCGCTCCGGCCTCGGCGCGCTGGTCACCGCCGCCCGCTCCCCGATCCCCACCCTGGCCGTCCTGTCCGACCTGCGCACCGGCCTGCCCGGCGGCGCCGAGGAGGTCCAGGGCGGCGACGGCGCGGCGGCGTTCGTCTTCGGCGGCCACCGCAACGGAGCGCCGGTCATCGCGGAGCTGCTGGCCCACGACACCGTCAGCGACGAACTCCTCGACCGCTGGCGGCTGCCGGGCGCCCCCGCCTCCCGCGTCTGGGAGGAACGCTTCGCCGAGGAGATCTACGTCTCCCTCGCCGACAAGGCCCTGAGCGCCGCCCTCGACCAGGCGGGACTGGACCGGGGCGCCGTCGACCACCTCGTCGTCTCGGGCCTGCACGCGCGAGCCTGTGCGACCCTACGGCGGAGCGCCGGCACCCGCCCCGAGGCGGCGGTCCCGGACCTCACCGACGCCATCGGCAACGCCGGCACCGCCCAGCCCGGCCTGCTCCTCGCCGACGTCCTCGACCGCGCGGCGCCCGGCGAGGTCATCGCCCTCGTCGTGCTCGGCGACGGCGCCGGAGTCCTGCTGCTGCGCACCACCGACGCGCTGCCGGCCCACCGCAGCGCCCGCCCGGTCGCCGCGCAGATCGCCGCGGGCAGCGCCCCGATGCCGTACACCACCTACCTCTCCTGGCGCGGCCTGCTCGACCGCGAACCGCCCCGCCGCCCGGACCCCGAGCCGCCGTACGCCCCGCCCGCGCACCGGCGCACCGCCTGGAAGTACGGCTTCGTCGCGGCCCGTTGCGAGAAGTGCGGCACCCGCCAGCTGCCGCCGGACCGGGTGTGCGCCGGCTGCCACAGCGTCGACGCCATGGCCGACGAGCCGATGGAACACGTACGCGGCACGGTCGCCACGTTCACCGTCGACCGGCTGGCCCACACGCCCAGCCCGCCCATGCTCGTCGTGGTCGTCGACTACGACGGCGGCGGACGCTTCCGCTGCCAGCTCACCGACGCCACCGAGGCCGACGCCGTCATCGGCGCCCGGGTGGAGATGACCTTCCGGCGCACGGTCACCGCGTCCGGCATCCACAACTACTTCTGGAAGGCCCGCCCGGTGCGCACCGGCGAGACCGAGGGGACACAGGGATGAGCTCACACGGAATCCGGGACCGGGTCGCGATCGTCGGCATGGGCTGCACGCCCTTCGGCGAGCACTGGACCCGGTCGGCCGACGACCTGCTGGTCGACGCGGTGGGGGAGGCGGTGACCTCGGCCGGGGTCACCCTCGACGACGTCGACGCGTTCTGGTTCGGCACCCAGGCCTCCGGCGTCTCCGGCCTGACCCTCAGCCGCGCCCTGCGGCTGCCGAACAAGCCGGTCACCCGCGTCGAGAACATGTGCGCCACCGGCTCGGAGGCCCTGCGCAACGCCTGCTACGCCGTCGCCTCCGGCGCCTACGACGTGGCCATGGCGGTCGGCGTGGAGAAGCTCAAGGACTCCGGCATGTCCGGGCTGTCCGGGACCGCGATCCCCGGCGCGGGCGACGACAGCCGCGGCGAGATCACCGCCCCCGCCAACTTCTCCCTCCTCGCCCCCGCCTACGCCGCCAAGTACGGCCTAGCGGAAGAAGAATTGAAGGACGTCATCACCCGCATCGCCTGGAAGAACCACGTCAACGGCGCCCGCAACCCCCGCGCGCAGTTCCGCAAGGAGGTGCCGCTGGACCGCATCCGCTCGGCCCCGATCGTCGCGGGCATGCTCGGCGTGTTCGACTGCTCCGGCGTCTCGGACGGCTCGGCGGCCGCGATCGTCGTACGCGCCGAGGACGCCTACCGCTACACCGACAAGCCGATCTTCGTGAAGGCGCTGTCCTTCGTCGCCGGCCCCGCGGACGGACTCCTCGACCCGGAGTACGACTTCACCACCTTCCCCGAGGTCGTCGCCTCCGCCCAGGAGGCCTACCGGCAGGCGGGCGTGAGCGACCCGCGCACCGAACTCGCGCTCGCCGAGGTCCACGACTGCTTCACGCCCACGGAGCTGGTGCTGATGGAGGACCTCGGCTTCTCCGCGCGCGGACAGGCGTGGAAGGACGTGAGCGACGGGGCGTTCGACCTCGACGGCTCGCTGCCGGTCAACCCGGACGGCGGTCTCAAGGCCTTCGGCCACCCCATCGGCGCCTCCGGGCTGCGGATGATGTTCGAGGCGTGGCTGCAACTGCGGGGCGAGGCACCCCCGGAGCGCACGGTGCCGTCCGTGGCCGAGGGGCGTTCGCTCGCCCTCACCCACAACCTCGGCGGCGGGCCCGGCGAATGCGTCTCCTTCGTGTCCATCGTCGGCAGTGAACTCACCGAGTAGGAAAGGCGGTTCGGGACATGGGACGACTCGACGGCAAGGTGGCCGTCGTGACCGGGGCGGCGTCGGGCATCGGCGCCGCCTCGGCACGTCGGGTGGCGGCCGAGGGCGCGCACACGGTGGTCGCCGACCTCGACCTCGACGGCGCGCAGGCGGTGACCAAGGAGATCCGCGCCGCCGGCGGGTCCGCGACGGCGGTCGAGGTCGATCTCGGCGACGTCGACAGCGTACGGGCCATGGTGGCCGCGGCGGCCGACACCTACGGCGGCCTCGACGTGCTGCACAACAACGCGGCCGCCACCCGCCTGGCCGCCCACCGGGACCTCGCCGTCGCCGAGGCCGATCCGGCGGTGTGGGACGACACGATGCGGATCAACCTGCGCGGCACCATGGTCGCGATCCAGGCCGCCGTCCCGCACATGATCGCCCGGGGCGGCGGCTCCGTCATCAACACCTCGTCCGGGTCCGGCCTCTCCGGCGACCTGCGCAACCCCGCCTACGGCGCCTCCAAGGCCGCGCTCATCAACCTCACCCAGTACGTCGCCACCCAGTACGGCAAGCAGGGCGTGCGCTGCAACGCCATCGCGCCCGGCTTCATCGTCACGCCCGCGAGCGCCGGTTCGGCCCACGGCGCGATCCGTGAGGCGATGCTGCGCCACCACCTCACCCCGCGCCTGGGCCGCCCGGAGGACGTCGCCGCGGCGGTCGTCTTCCTCGCCTGCGACGAGTCCGCCTTCATCACCGGGCACACCCTGCGGGTGGACGGCGGACTGCTCTCCCACCAGCCCTACGTCGCCGACCTGCGGGACGCCTGACGCCCGGGCCCGCGGCCGGAGGGGCTCCTCACGCGAGCGCCTCCGGCTCCAGGTCGCCCAGGTACGCCGCCCGCACCGCCGGGTCCCGGCGCACCTCCTCGGGCGTGCCCGCGCAGATCCGGCGTCCGAAGTCCAGCACCACGATCTCGTCGCAGACGCTCATGACCATGTCGACGTCATGCTCGACGAGCAGTACCCCCATGCCCCAGTCCTCGGCCAGCCGCCGTACCAGGTGGGCGAGTTCACGCGTCTCGTCGTCGGACAGCCCGGCGGCCGGCTCGTCGAGGAGCAGCACGGAGGGGGAGGCCGCCACCGCGCGGGCGATGGCGAGCAGCCGCCGTTCCCCGTACGACAGCTCCGCCACGGGCCGGTCGAGGCTGTCCTGGAGCCCGAACTCCCGTACCGCGACCAGCACATGACCGGGGAGCGGGCGGCTGCCGGGGCGGATCAGGTCCGTGAGGTACGCCCACGGGCCGGGCCGCTCGCAGGCCACGGCGAGGTTGTCCCGGACGGTCATGTCCTCGAACAGCTCCAGCGACTGGAAGGACCGGCTCAGTCCGGCCGTGGCCCGCCGGTGCACCGGCAGCCGTGTCACGTCCCGTTCGGCGAGGCGCACGCTGCCGGACACGGCCCGGGTGAAGCCGGTGACGGCGTCGATGGCGGAGGTCTTGCCGGCGCCGTTGGGCCCGATGAGCCCGACGATCCGGCCCGGCTCGACGTCCAGCGAGAGCCCGTCGACGGCGACGACACCGCCGTAGCGCACGGTCAGGTCCCGGACGTGGAGGGCCAGCGGCGCGGCCCGGGAGACGTCCGCCACGGCCGCCGGCTCGCCCTCGACCGCCTGCGAGGTGTCCTTGCGCGGCAGGCGGTCGCGCAGGCGTGCCGCGGGCCGGCCGGCGTCCTTGCCGATGCCGTCCTGGTTGCCCACCAGCGTGAGCACCAGGACGACCCCGCCGATCAGCGGCATCCACGCGCTCAGCCCGGGCAGCACCCAGTCCCCGATGCGCGCGCCGACCGTGCCCACGGCGAACATCGCCCCGAACAGCGGCCCCACGAGGAAGCCGACACCGCCGATGACGGCCAGCCCGAGCGCGGTGATGGAGTCGAAGCTGGCGAAGTCGGAGAAGACCACCGAGGTGGAGCGGAAGCCGATGAGCACTCCGGCGAGGGCGGCGATGGCCGCGGACAGACCGAAGGCGTAGAGCTTGGCCGCGCGGACGTCGATGCCGAGCGCGGCGGCGGCCCGCTCGTTGGCCCGTACGGCGACGAGCCGGCGGCCGGTCCTGCCGCGGCGGACGTTGGCGACCAGGAGCGTGGCGGCGAGGAACATCACCAGGACCACGGCGGCGTAGCGCTGCGGGTGGTCGACTCCGGAGATGCTGATCCCGAAGAGGGTCTGGTGTCCGACCGCGATGCCGTCGCTGCCGGGGGTCGTCGACAGACTGGTGTTCTGGAAGACCATCGCCTCCAGCGTGGTGCCGAGGCCGAGCGTGATGATCGCCAGGTTGACGCCACGGGTGCGGACCGCCGGCAGGGCGAACAGCAGACCGATCGGCACGGTGCCCAACACGCCTGCCAGCAGGGCCAGTTCGAACGGCCAGCCCCAGTCCGCCGCCGCGTGCCCGGCGATGAAGGCGCCCGTGCCGGCGAGGGCGTAGGCCGCGAGCGAGACCTGTCCCGCGTACCCCGTGACCACGACGATCGACAGGATGATCAGCGAGAGCACCAGGGTGCTGGTGATCGCGTCGGCCCACAGCGGGGTGGACACGCCGACCAGGACCAGCCCGGCCACGGCGGCGAACGCGAGCGGCAGGGGGCGCACCCGTCCGCTGCCCAGCGCCGGCAGCCGGTCCAGGAAGGTGCCGCGCAGCGGCAGCGCCCGGCCGCGGGCCACCAGCACCAGGGCGATGAACAGGAACGGCACCGACGAGGCGAGTCCCGTGACGCCGGAGCCGAACCGGGTGAGCTCGGACTGCACGAGGCCGATGACCAGACCGCCCGCGAGCGTCACGGGGAACGAGGAGAACCTGCCGACCAGCGCGGCGGCCAGCGCGCTCAGCAGCAGGGTGGTCAGCCCGGAGACCGACAGGCCGATGACCGGCACGATCAGGATGCCGGTGAGCCCGGCGAGCGCCGAGCCGAGGGCCCAGTTGCCGGTGGCGATCACGTCGGGGGACCAGCCGAGCGAGGCGGCGGCGTGCTCGTTCTCGGCGACGGCGGTGGTGCCCAGGCCGAACAGGGTGCGCCGGTAGAGGAGATGGAGCAGCGCGGTGACGGCGAGCGCGATGCCGAGCAGCCAGACGCGGTCCTCGGAGATGGTGGCTCCGGCGATCGTCAGCAGTCGGGTGGGCAGCTTGCCGGGCACCAGTTGCAGGCTGTCGCCGTAGCGTTTGACGGCGACGGCGGTGAGCACGATGAACACCGCGAGCGTGCCGACCAGCCGGGCCAGGGTGGACGCCCGGCGCAGCGGCCGCAGCACCAGCAGATGGGTGAGCACGCCCAGCAGTGCGGAGGTCAGCACCCCGCACGCGACGGCCGGCCAGTACGGCACGCCGTGGTTGACGGCGAGCTCCCACTGCACATAGGCGCCCGCCATCCCGATCGCGCCGTGCGCGAGGTTCAGTACACCGGAGCCCCGGTAGACCAGCACGATGCCGTGCGCGGTGAGTGCGTACAGAGCGCCGAGCCCCAGGCCGAGCAGGGCGAAACGCAGGATGTCGTCCATCGGGGAACCTCCCGGAGGTCAGCCAGACAGCGCATTTATTTAAATAATTGTGCCGAGAGTACTTCACTAACCCAAAAACGCACCCCATGCTGTTCGCCATCTCGACGACGAGCCCGCGGAGGGGCCATGAACGACTCACACCGACGCAGAAGTGCCGCAGCGACCTGTCTCGCGGTGACCGCAGCCCTGCTGGCGGCAGGCTGCGGCGGCAAGGCGTCCGGCAGCTCGACCCAGACCTCCCTGAAGGGCGCGCCCGTCAAGGTGATGGTCTGGAACCCGGAGGACACCCAGGGCAGCGCCCAGCCCGGGGTGCGGCTCACCGCCCAGGCCTACGAGAAGTGGATCAACGCCAACGGCGGGATCAAGGGCGGCCCGCTGAAGGTACTGACCTGCAACGAGAAGAACGACCCCGACGAGGCCGAGAAGTGCGCCCAGCAGGCGGTGGCCGACAAGGTGGTCGCGGTCGTGGGCTCGTACAGCCTCGCGGGCGACCGCTACATGCCGATCCTGCAGAAGGCCGGCATCCCCTACCTCGGTGGAACCGGCGTCTCGGCCGCGGAGTTCTCCAACCCGCTGTCCTTCCCGGTCAACGGGGGCACCCCGGCGGTGTTCGCCGCGCACGGCCGGCAACTGGTGCAGGAGGGCTGCAAGAAGATCGCCGGCGTCCGTTACGACCTCGCGGCCGCCGCGATCGTCTCGCAGTTCCTCACCCTCGGGGCCACCTCCGCCGGAGGCGCCGTGCCCAAGGACATCAAGGTGCCGCTCACCGCCACCGACCTCGCCCCGCAGGTCGCCGCCGCCACCAAGGGCAGCGACTGCGTCAGCGTCATCCTCGGTACCGCCTCCGGCCTGTTCGTGAAGTCCTATGTCCAGTCCGGCGCGAAGACGAAGCTCGGCAGCGTCGTCGGCAACCTCACCCCGCAGCTGGCCGCGAGCACCGGCGGCAGCGGCGGCCCGCTGGAGGGTGCGGCCATCACCGGCTACTACCCGCCGGCCTCCGACCCGGCCTGGAAGGACTTCCTCGCGGCCGCCAAGGGCGACAAGGGCATCGACACCACCAACGGCGCCAACGAGACGACCTGGGTGGCGTTCAAGGTCTTCACCGAGGCGGTCAAGCAGCTGCCCACGATCTCGGCCGGGGCCCTGGTGAAGGAGCTGAACACCACCTCCGGCATCGACACCGGCGGTCTGACCCCCGCGCTGACCTGGAAGGCCTCGACAGCCCTGCCGATCAAGGGCCTCAACCGCATCCACAACACGACCGCCACCGAACTGACCATCCGGGGCGGGCAGATCGAGTGGGCGAAGGCGGGGTCGACCTTCGTCGACGTCCGGAAGGTGCTGACGTCCACACCGGCCGGCTGACCGAAGGGGAAGTCCGTGCACGACACCGAGCCCTTGATCCAGGCCCGTGCCCTGAGCGCCGGTTACGGCAGCCAACCCGTCCTGCGCGACCTCGACCTGGAGGTGCGCCCCGGCGAGGTCGTCGCCCTGCTCGGGCCCAACGGCGCGGGCAAGACCACCACGCTGCGGGCGCTGTCCGGGGAACTCGCCCCCATGGCCGGCGAGGTGCGCTGGCTGGGCGACACCGCCCGCGCACCCCTGCACCGCCGCGCCCGCCAGGGCCTGGCCCACGTCGGGGAGCGGGCGGTCTTCACCGGCCTCGACACCGCGGACAACCTCCGGGTCGGCCGGGTCACCCCCGAGCAGGCGCTGGAGCTCTTCCCCGAACTGGAGAAACGCCTGAAGACCGGCGCGGGCATGCTCTCCGGCGGCGAGCAGCAGATGCTGTCGCTGGCCCGCGCGCTGAGCCGCTCGCCCAGGCTGCTGCTCGCGGACGAACTGTCCCTCGGGCTCGCCCCCCTCGTCGTCGACCGTCTGCTGCGCGCCGTGCGCAGGGCGGCCGACCGGGGCCTCGGGGCGCTGCTGGTGGAACAGCACGTGCGCAGGGTGCTGGACATCGCCGACCGCGTGTACGTCCTGCACCGCGGCCGCGTCGCCATGACCGGCACCCCGGCGGAACTCCGCGGCGACCTCGACGCGATCGAGTCGTCGTACCTGACCGCGGGGTCGCCTGCGGAAAAGACAACCTATGCAACCGATTGAGGTGGATGCTGTGTCCGGCGCACGCGCGCAGATCCGATCCCTGGTCCTGTCCGGCGACACCTTCGACCAACCAACGGCAGAGCTACGGGAGTTGCAGCTCGAAGCGGCGCGGGAGGCCTTCACCGCCCACCGCGAGCGCATCCCGCTGCTGCGCACCCGCGCGGAGGAGACCGGCGTCGGCGAGGTCACGGCCCTCGACGACCTCGTCCCCCTGCTCTTCTCGCACACCAGCTACAAGTCCTACCCCGTCTCCCTCATCACCGCCGGCCGATGGGACCGGCTGCTGCGCTGGTACACGACCGTCTCCACGGTCGAACCCGGCGAGGTCGACATCGACGGTGTACGCGACATCGACGAGTGGACCGAGCGGATCACGGCCGCCGGCCACCGCCCGTACATCACCAGCGGCACCTCCGGGAAGGTCTCCTTCCTCAACTGCGCGGCGAGCGACCTGAGTTTCCTGCACGACATCCTGGAGCACCTCACCTGCTGGCCCGACCCCCTGCCGCCGAAACCCACCCGCCGCGGATATCTGCTCGCCCCCGCGAGCGGCCCGATGCGCTCCATCGACGGCTTCCGGTGGCACGCCGAGGTCTTCGCCCGCCCCGGCGAGACCCGACTGCTCACCGACGAACCGCTTCGGGTGTCGGAACTGATGAGCAGCGCACTGCTGCGCCGCAGGATCGCCGAGGGCACCGCCACCCCGCAGGAGATCAGCTCCTACGAAACCGCCTCCGAGGCCCGCGAGGCGGAGATGGACGCGGCTGTGGGCGCGATCGTCGACGACATCGCCGCCCACCGCGACGAACCGCTGCTCATCGCCGGCATGAACAACCAGCAGTTCGCCCTGATCCAGGCCCTGCGCGCCCGTGGCGTCCCGGACGGCGGCCTGCACCCGGACACGCTGGTGCTCAGCGGCGGCGGCAACAAGGGCCGTGCCCTGCCCGAGGACTACCAGCGGCAGTTCGCCGCCTTCTACGACGGCGTACGCCGGGTGCGCAGCTACGGCATGACGGAACTCCAGGGCTCCTGCCTCGCCTGCGAGAAGGGCCACTACCACGTGCCGCCGTGGGTGATCCCGCTGGTCCTCGACCAACAGGGCGAAACCCTGCTCAACCCCGAACACGGCGTGGTGGAGGGCCGGTTCGCCTTCCTGGACGTCTCCCTGGAGGGCCGCTGGGGCGGACTGATCAGCGGCGACCGGGTCTTCGTCGACTTCTCGCCCTGCGACTGCGGCCGGCCGGGCCCCGCCGTCCTGCCGGACATCCAGCGCTACGGCGACCTCGGCGGCGACGACAAGATCACCTGCGCGGCGACACTCGACTCCTATGTGCGGGGGATGATCCACGGATGACCGGCACGACCCTCGACAGCACCGCGGCCGCCCCGGTGGCCGTGGTCCACGTCATCCGCGGCCAGGTCGACGAAGGCCCGCACATCGCCCACGGCCGCCCCGGAGCCGCCTTCACGGCACCCGCCCTCGACCTGGACCGCCTCGTATGGCCCCGCACCGAGCCGGGACCCGCCTTCCAGACACCCACCGCCGAGATCGTCGACCTGCTGGTGGCGACCGGCGACGCCCTCAAAGCGGACCGGGACGGGCTGCTCGCCGAAGCGCTGGAGCGGATGACAGCCGTCAGCCCGCTCCCCGCCGAGGTCCTCGAACGCGCCTACGCCGTACTGTGGCGCAGCTTCCGCCGGCCCGCCCTGTACGCCCAGATCGACCACGAACTCGGCGGCGCCGACGTCCTCGACGGCTGGCGCGAGGTGCGCCTGCCGGAGGGCCGGGTGGCTGCCACTCGCGCCTACCCGCCACGCCTGGTGCACATCATCGCCGGCAACGCGCCCGGCGTCGCCGCGATGTCCGTCGTCCGCGGCGCCCTCACCAAGGGCGTCAACCTGCTCAAACTCCCCTCGAACGACCTGTTCACGGCGACCGCGATCCTGCGCACGATGGCCTGCGTCGCCCCCGGCCACCCCGTGGTGCGCTCGTTCTCCGCCGCCTACTGGCGCGGCGGCGACGAGGCCGTGGAGAGCGTGCTGTTCCGCCCCCAGTTCTTCGACAAGCTCGTCGCCTGGGGCGGCGAGGGCACGATCCGCGGGGCGCTGCGCTACGTCGGCCCGGGCTTCGAACTGGTCTCCTTCGACCCGAAGACCTCCATCTCGCTGATCGGCCGGGAGGCCTTCGCGTCCCCCGGGAGCCTGGCCGAGGCCGCGGAGGCGGGAGCCGCCGACGCCACCTTCTTCAACCAGCAGGCGTGTGTGGCCAGTCGCTTCCAGTTCGTCGAGGGAGCACCCGAGGACGCCGACCGCTATGCCGCCCTGCTGTGCGAACGCCTCGGCGTGGCAAGGGAGTTCAGCTCGGAGCGCGGCCCGCGGGTCGCCTCGGAACTGCGTGAGGAGATCGACGTACTGCGCTCCCTCGCGCCCGACTACCGGGTGTGGGGCGGTTACGACGGCACGGGTCTGGTCATCCGCTCCCCGGAACCGGTGGACTTCCACCCGGACGGAAAGATCGTCAACGTCGTCCCGGTCGCCGCGCTGTCCGACGCCGTCGCGCACGCGGGTGTCGCCACGCAGACGGTCGGCGTGTACCCCGACGCCCGCAAGGCGGGCCTGCGCGACGCTCTGGCCTGCGCAGGGGTCCAGCGCGTGGTGTCCCTCGGCGGGGCGGGCGGCATGCCACCGGGCCTCTCCCACGACGGCTTCTACCCGCTGCAGCGGCTCATGCGCTGGGTGAACGACGAGTGACGACCCCGGCGGTAGCCCGCGAGGGCAGCTCCACGGCGACCCGGAGCCCGCCCGCGGAGCGCGGGGTGAGGGTGAGCGTCCCGTCGTGGGCCTCGGCGATGGTCCTGACGATGGCCAGGCCGAGGCCCACGCCGGAGTGATCGGTGTGAACGCGCTCGGTGCCGCGCTGGAACGGCTCGACGAGGGTCGAGGCCAACTCCTGGGTGAGCGGGTCGCCCGTGTTCTCGACCGTGAGGACCACGGTCCCGGGGCGGACATCGGTGGTGACCCACACGGTGCCCTTCTCCGGCAGGTTGTGGACGATCGCGTTGTGCACCAGATTCGTGGCCAGTTGCAGCAGCAGTGCCTGCGAGCCGGTCGTGGGGGCGATCTCGCCGCGGGTCTCGATCGTGACGCCGTGCTTCTCCGCGAGGGGGAGCAGGGTCTCGGTCGCCTCCTCCGCCATGAGGGACAGGTCGACCTCCTCCCGGCTGAAGGACCGCTGCTCGGCGCGGCTGAGCAGCAGCAGCGCCTCGGTCAGACCGATCGCCCGGGTGTTGACGGCGTGGAGCCGGTCGATGATCTCTTCGGTGTCGTGGTCCGGATCGGTGCGGGCCACGTCGAGCAGGGTCTTGGAGATCGCCAGCGGCGTGCGCAGTTCGTGCGAGGCGTTGGCCGCGAATCTGCGCTGTTCGGCGACGTGCGCCTCGAGCCGCGCGAGCATCGTGTCGAAGGCGTCGGCCAGTTCGCGGAACTCGTCGTTGCGGCCCGGCAGCCGGATCCGGTGGGAGAGCGACCCGTTCGAGGCTGTGCGGGTGGCGTCCGCGATGCGGGTGAGGGGGGCGAGCATACGGCCGGCGAGGATCCAGCCGCCCACGAGGCCGAAGACCAGCAGGAACGCCAGCACCGCGGCCGCCCGCGGAGCGAAGACCGCCAAAAGCGCGGACCGGATGGGGAAGACACTGCCGTCCAGCCTGTCGTCGGGGTTGATGAGCATCGCGCGGTCGGGGACGTACCGCAGGAGGAACACCCATACGGCGGCCAGCAGCAGGGCACCGGCCAGCATGAGGAATCCAGCGTAGCTGAGAGTGAGTTTGACGCGAACGCTCAAGCCCGGCGCCCTATCCACGGCCCGCCCCCTCCCGCCCGGCCTCCGCCTGCGTGTCGATGCGGTAGCCGACGCCCGGTACGGTCGCGATGACCCAGGGCTCCCCGAGGCGCTTGCGCAGCGCCGAGACGGTGATCCGCACGGCGTTGGTGAACGGGTCGGCATGCGCGTCCCACGCCCGCTCCAGCAGTTCCTCCGCGCTGACGATCCCGCCCTCGGCGGCGACGAGGACCTCGAGCACCGCGAACTGCTTCCTGGTCAGCGCCACATAGCGGCCCTCCCGGTAGACCTCCCTGCGGAACGGGTCCAGCCGCAGACCCGCGATCTCCCGCACCGGTGGCCTGCTGTGCGCGCGCCTGCGGTCGAGTGCCCTGAGCCTGAGCGCGAGTTCCTGGAGTTCGAAGGGCTTCGTGAGGTAGTCGTCGGCGCCCAGTTCGAACCCGGAGGCCTTGTCGTCGAGACGGTCGGCCGCGGTCAGCATGAGGATCGGCATGCCGCTGCCGGAGGCCACGATGCGTCTCGCGATCTCGTCACCGGAGGGGCCGGGGATGTCCCGGTCGAGCACGGCGATGTCGTAGGAGTTCACGCCCAGCATGTCCAGCGCGGCGTGGCCGTCCCCCGCGATGTCGGCCGCGATCGCCGCCAGGCGCAGACCATCGCGGATGGCCTCCGCCAGATAGGGCTCGTCCTCCACGATCAGCACACGCATGCTCCCGATGCTAGGAGCCGGCGCGTATCGCCGGCATATCGAAAACCGCATACGGGCCGGCAACACCGCGCGGCCTTGACTGGCGGCATGACACCGACCCGGCGCTCGACCCACACACCGCCCCGCCGCATCCACCGGCTCCTCGCCGTCGTTCTCGCGGCCGTCGTCATATCAGCGGTCATCGCCGCCCTCTGCTACCGGTTACCGAGGTCCGCCTCCTCCTCGTTCTCCTCGCACGCCTCGCTCTCGGCTCCGCGTCGCGGTGGGCACGGCGGTGCGCTGGGCGAGGCGGACGGGGTCGTCCCCGACGGCGTGACGGTCTTCGACGACACGGTCCCCGCGGTGGCCAGGCTCGACCCGGACCTGCTCAGGGCCCTCCGCCGGGCCGCCACGGACGCCGGGGACGACGGGCTCGAGTTCCGTGTCAACAGCGGCTGGCGTTCGCCGGCCTACCAGAACCGGCTGCTCGGCGAGGCGGTCGCCGAGTACGGCTCCGAGGCCGAGGCCGCCCGCTGGGTCGCCACCGCGGCCACCTCGCCGCACGTCTCCGGGGACGCGGTCGACATCGGACCCTCCGACGCCACGGAATGGCTGTCCGAGCACGGTGCCGCGTACGGGCTGTGCCGGATCTACCGCAACGAACCCTGGCACTACGAACTGCGGCCCCTGGCCGTCGACCACGGCTGCCCGCACATGTACGCCGACCCCACCCAGGACCCCAGGATGCAGAAGTGACCGACAGCGAGCGAGGACCGACGACGACGCAGGTCGACACGGCCGGGACCGCACGGACCGGCCCCGACCACCGGGACACCGGCACCGGTCCCTGGCGCGCGGGTGTCCGCCGCGCGATCCGCGGATGCTCCCGGCCGGAGCCCTGGAAGCGCGGCCCGGTGCTCGCGGCGCTGGCGCTGCTGCTCGGTCTGCTCATGCTGCTGCACGCCAGGATCCCGAACCGGATCGGCCATCTCGGCAGCCTGGTGGAGACCTTCCTGCCGTGGTTCGGCCTCTTCGTCCCGGTGCTCCTCGCCGGCGCCCTCTGGCGTCGCTCCCTCTCGGCGGCGACCGCGCTGCTGCTTCCCGTCACGGTGTGGCTGAGCCTCTTCGGCGGGCTGCTCACCGACAAGTCCCACCCGGGCGGCGACCTCACCGTGGTCAGCCACAACGTCGCCGCCGACAACCCCGACCCGGCCGCCACCGCCCGCGACCTGGCCGCCTCCGGCGCGGACGTGCTGGCCCTGGAGGAGATCACCGAGCAGGACCGGGGCACGTACGAGAAGGAGCTGGCGAAGGCCTACCGGTACCACACGGTGCTGGGCACGGTCGGGCTGTGGAGCAAGCTGCCGCTCTCGGACACCCGGCCGGTCGACATCGCGACCGACTACGGGCCGCTGGCGGCCACCAAGCCGGCCGCCGAGAAACTGACCTACAACCGGGCACTGCGCACCACGGTCACCACCCGGCAGGGGCCGCTGGCGGTGTACGTGGCCCACCTGGGGTCCGTGCGCGTGAACCCCAGGGTCGGCTTCTGGACCGACTCGCGGGACAGAGGCGCGCAGGCGCTCGCCAAGGCCGTCGCCGCCGAGCCCACCCGGCGGGTGGTGCTGCTCGGCGACCTCAACGGCACCATGGACGACCGCGCCTTCACCGGCCTCACCTCTCAGCTTCGCTCGGCGCAGGAGGAGGCCGGAGCCGGCTTCGGCTTCAGCTGGCCGGCGAGGTTCCCGGTGGAGCGCATCGACCAGATCCTGGTCAGGGGTGTGCGGCCGGACAGCGCCTGGGTGCTCCCGGCCACCGGCAGCGACCACCTGCCGGTGGCGGCCCGGGTGAGCTGGTGACCGCCGACCGGAGTTCCTCAACGGCCGCAACCGCAGCCCGCCGGGAGACGCCGACGCTCACCCGCCGCCGTCGAGGTCCGTGCGTTGGCGCAGGACTCGCAGCTCATGGCCGTCCAGCCGCATCTCGTACAGCTTGCCGCGGGCGTTGTCGAAGGGGCGGTGCAGGATCATCATCAGCTCGCCCTCGAAGGTGCGGAAGAGCATGCCGTGCCCGCTGTCGTCCCGGACCAGGGGCCGATGCTGTTCCCAAGGGCCGGTCAGGTCACCGGACCTGGAGACGGCGTAGGTCTGGACGTAACCGCCGCTGATGTTCCCGTCCGGGCCGACGGTGTTCTTCTCGTACGTCGACCACAGCATGAGCAGCGAGCCGTCGGGCGTGCGGTACAGCTGGGGGCCGTCGGTGATGTACGGCGGGAGCTGGGCGGGCACGCCCGCCGGGATCTGCTCGCCGAGCCAGGACGCGTCCGACGCCTTGAACAGGAAGACGGGGTCCCCGATCGTCCGGGACAGATCGGGGGCCAGCCGGATCGCCTCCATGGTGCCGTCGACCGTCTGCAGCCACTCGTGCGCGTACACCATCCACGGCTGTCCGGACGGGTCGACGTGCAGCGTGCCGTCGAGGGTCATGAGGTGCGCGGGCGGGGTGGGGCGGGCCGCGTCGACGACGGCGAAGGGACCGAGGAGCGAGTCGGAGACGGCGGTGATCGTGCCACGCAGGTGGCTGGCCAGCTGGAAGGGCGTGCCCCACCGGTTGGGCGGGGGGACGGGAAGCGGTCTGTTCTCGTCGTGCAGGGTGGTGAACAGGTAGTAGCGGCCGTCCCAGGGATGGACCTCCGGGGCCCAACCGCCGTCGCCCGCCCAGATCCCCTCCTGCTCGCCGGCCAGGAAGACCACGACGGGCCGCCGCCACTCACGCAGGTCGCGGCTGCGGTACACCATCGTGCCCACGCCCTCCACACCCGACACCGACGGGTCGTTGGACGTGTACAGGTGGTACGTACGGGACGTGCCGTCGGCGACGACGAAAGGATCGTGCAGCGGCATGTCGGGAAGCAGCATCACAGCCGCACCGTCATCCGTATCGTCACGTCGTCTCCCGCGGACAGCCCGCTCGGCACGCGCACGGCGTTCTTCAGCGGCAGCAGATAGCCGCCGTCCTTGGGGAACAGGGAGGTGGCGAAGGCCGTCCCGCCGATGCGGGCCTCGACCGGGATCACGCCCCAGCCGTAGGAGGCCAGCGCGGCCACCTCGCGGATGTCGGCGGACTCCTGCTCCGGCACGGGCACGAAGTAGTAGGGCGCCGGGCCGCGCCACTCGATCACCCGGCCCGTGAAGGCGAGTTCCACCCGTTCGGCTCCGCTTCTCCAGAGGGGGGTCGGAATACGCCGAGGTCCCCGTCGGGGACGGGGACCTCGGAGCGGATCAGTCGACGTTGACGGGACCGTCGTCGGACTTGCGCTCGTTCTTCGCGCGCAGCTCCAGCACGCCGTTGCCGGACGGGCGGCTCTCGCCGTCCTGTCCGCCGCTGAGGTTCTGCCGGACGGAGTCCAGGATCGTCAGCCCCTGCGAGACCAGACCGGCGGCGATCTCACCGAGGCCGTCCGCGCCGTTGAGGACGTTGACATTGGCGCCGGCCAGACCGCCCGCGGCCTCCTTCACGATCTGCGGCAGCTGGTCGATCAGCATCCGGTCCAGCGCCACCCGGTCGTACGAGGCGGCCGCCTCGGCCTGGATCTTCATGCGCTGCGCGTCCGCCTGGGCGAGCAGCCGGATCCGCTCGGCCTCCGCCTCGGCCGGCTTCACGATCTCCGCCACCAGCTGCTGCTGGCGCAACTTGGCCTGCCGCTGGGCCAGTTCGGTCTGCGCGGCGAGCACCTCCTGCTGGGCGTGCGCCTGCGCGAGCGGTCCGGCCTGCGCGGCCTGCGCCTGCGCGCGGTCCACCTCGGCCGAGTACTCGGCCTGGACCACCGCGGTCTGCCGGGCGTACTCGGCCTGCTTGCGCGCCGCCTCCTGCTGCGCCTCGGCCGCCGTCTGGGTGGCCTGCGCCTGGGCGATCTGGGCCTGCCGCTGGATGGCCGCCCGGTGCGGCGCGGACATGGCGTCGATGTAGCCGGCGTCGCCGTCGTCGATCGACTGGATCTGCAGCGAGTCCACGATCAGACCGATCTTCGCCATCTCGGTCTTGGAGGTGTCCAGCACCTCCGCGGCGAGCTTCTGCCGCTCGGTGACGATCTCCTCGACCGTCATCGAGCCGATGATGGCCCGCAGATGACCGGCGAAGATCCGGCCGGTCAGCACCGACATCTGTTCCTGGTCCGAGAGGAAGCGCTGCCCGGCGTTGATGATGCTCTCGGTGTCGTTGCCGACCTTGAACGCGATGACGGCGCGTACGTTCAGCGCGATGCCCTGCCGGGTCACACAGGTCTCCGTGACCTCGGACTCGCACATCGCCAGTGTGAGGAAACGGGTCTTTCGGAAGAACGGCAACACGAACTTCCCGTGCCCCGTCACCACCCGGAACGGCGCGCCCCCCAGTCCCCGCCTGCCACCCGAGATCAGCATCGCCTCGTCGGGAGCGGGAACGCGGTAACCGAACATTCTGCTACTCCTCAGTCCGCGTCGGCACGGTCGCCGATCGCTCCGAGTGGATCCCTCCACTCGATGACGCCGACCTCACGACACCCACGTGACTCGATCACGAGCACCGTCGCCCCCGTCGGCAAGGGTTCGTCGGACCAGGCTATGAAGGTCTCCGAGCCGCCCCGGACCGGCACCAGGACCTCACCGGGGCCCGCGGTTCCCCGGGTTCCGATGAGCACCTTCCCGATGCAGCCGATCACGGCCTCGTCCTGCGGCATCACCGGCCGACCTCCCATGCTGTGGCCCACGATTCCGACGATAGACCCACCGGTAACCGCTGCCTAACACCGGGACGGATCTCGTAACCAGCGCCATCGGTGTGACGTTGTCCACGGGACCGATTGGAAGATGACGAAGAGGCAACGCTCCCTTTCATGCCCCGTACGCACATCCCCGGAAGGGCGACCCGATGACGACGGCGACCAGGGCGCCCGGGACACCGCCCGCCACCGCCACCGAGATCAGCGGCACCGAGACCACCGCCACCGAGACCACCGGCACACCGAAGAACAGGATTCCCCGCCCCGCCGCGGCGCCCACGCTTCCGTCCCTGACCGGACTGCGCTGGATCGCCGCGCTCTTGGTCTTCGGACTGCACGTGCACAACTTCCACTACTTCGACGGCACCGGCCAGCGCCTGATGACGTGGGCCTTCGGCGCCGGAGCCAACGGAGTGTCGTTCTTCTTCGTGCTCTCCGGCTTCGTCCTGATGTGGTCCGCGCGGCCCGGCGACCGCGCGTGGCCGTTCTTCAGACGCCGCGCCGCCCGCATCCTGCCCGTCCACCTGGTCACCGCGGCCGTCGCCCTCGTCATGGCCCTCACCCTCGCCCACCAGCACAGACCGACCCTCACCGCTGGCCTCGCCAACGCCTTCCTGGTGCACTCCTGGTGGCGCCCCTGGTGGCAGACCCTCGACCCCGTCAGCTGGTCGCTGGCCTGCGAGGCGTTCTTCTACGGCACCTTCCCCCTGCTCGCCCTGCTGCTGCGCCGCCTCGGCGCCCGGGGCTCGGCGACACTGGCCGGGCTCGCGCTGCTGGCGGTGTTCGTGCTGGCCCGGGCGGACGCGCACCACTGGGCGGACCAGCCGCTGTACTCCTTCCCGGCCGCCCGGCTGCCCGAGTTCGTGATCGGCGCCGCCGTGGCCCGGCTGGTGCTGCTCGACCGCTGGCGCGGGCCGGGTCTGGAGGCCTCGTTGGCCCTGGCGGTCATCGGCTACTTCCTGGTGCCCCAGGTCACCGCCGGCTACCCCGCCACGACCTGCACGGTGATCGGCTTCGCGCTGCTGATCCCGGCCGCGGCCGTCGCGGACCTGCGCGGTCTGCCCTCGCTGTGGCGGCGCCGGTGGCTGGTGCGGCTGGGGGAGCTGTCCTTCGCCTTCTACATGATCCACCTGTTGGTCCTGCGGGCCGCTACCAGCCTGCTCGGCACCTCCCCGCGCTTCGGTGTCACGGCGGGCCTGGCCACCACGGCCGTCGCGTTCGCCGTGTCGCTGGGGCTGGCCTGGGTGCTGTACGAGGCGGTGGAGGTACCGGGGCGACGCCTGCTGCTGCGCAAGCGGCCCACCGTCGGGCGGCTCGCACCCGAACGGTAGGGCGCCTACGGCCGCGGCACGGGCCGGGCTGCCGGTCCCGGGTGGACGGTGACCTCGGTGGGGGCGAGGGCGGTGTGCTCCTCGGGGCACTCGACCACGACCCGCACCGGGGCGCCGCAGTCGCGGTGCCGGATCTCGATGACCGGGCCCTCCGGATTGGCGACGTACGTCTCGCCCCACTGGCGCAGCGCGACGAGGACGGGCCACAGATCGCGGCCCTTGGGGGTGAGCCGGTACTCGTGCCGGGTCCGGCTGCCCCGCTCCTGGTAGGGCACCGTGTTGAGGATGCCGGCGGCGACCAGCTTGCGCAGCCGGTCGGAGAGGACGGCGTCCGAGAGACCGACATGGCGGCGCAGCTCGTCGAACCGGCGCACCCCGTTGAAGGCGTCCCGCAGGATCAGCAGCGTCCACTTCTCGCCGACCAGGTCGAGCGTGCGCTGGACGGTGCAGTTCTCCGTGCTCATCTCCAGCCACTTCATAACGGCCATGGTAGGCCCCTGACTCTGTCATTGACAGCCAGCTCGACGCACGGCTAGCTTCGTGGGAAAGAGCCAGGGAGATGGTGCAGGCGCATGGAACGCACGCGGACGTACGACTGGGAGGATCCCGCGATCTCGGCGGGAGCCGTGGGCCGCGGCTCGGGTCTGGAGTTCCTGCGGGAGATCCTCGCCGGGCGCCTGCCCGCCGCGCCGATCGCCGCCACCTTGGGCATGGCGCTCGAAGAGGTGGACCACGGGCACGTGGTGTTCTCCCTGGAGCCGGGAGAGGAGCACTACAACCCCATCGGCAGCGTCCACGGCGGCGTCTACGCCACCATGCTCGACTCCGCGACCGGCTGCGCCGTGCAGTCCGTCCTGCCCGAGGGCATGGCCTACACCTCGCTGGACCTGACGGTGAAGTTCCTGCGCCCGGTCACAGCGGAGACGGGCAAGGTCCGTGCCGTCGGCAGCATCGTCAGCAGCGGCCGCCGCACCGCCCTCGCCGAGGCGAAACTCCTCGACCCGACCGACCGCCTCCTCGCCCACGCGACGAGCAGTTGCATGCTGTTCCCGGTTCCCACCAGCTGAAGACAGAGCCCGCCAGTGACCCCTCCTCAGGGCTGACGACGCTCTTGGGCACCCATCGGCGTGGGGAAGTCCCCCCTCCGCCGCTCAGGCATTGCGGTGCCGCGCGGGACCGTCGAGGCTGGGTGCGTTGCCCGGCTACGAGGAGGCGGTCATGGTGGCGGACAGCGGTGTGACGGGCGCCGAGCGGCAGCGGCTCGCGGACGCCGACGCGTCCCGGGCCGACTGGCGCCGCTGGGGGCCCTACCTCAGCGAACGCCAGTGGGGGACCGTACGGGAGGACTACAGCCCCGGCGGCGACGCATGGTCGTACTTCACCCATGACCAGGCCCGGTCCCGCGCCTACCGCTGGGGCGAGGACGGCATCGCCGGTGTCAGCGACGACAAGCAGCGGCTCTGTTTCGCGCCGGCCCTGTGGAACGGCCGCGATCCGATCCTGAAGGAGCGGATGTTCGGCCTGACCAACCAGGAGGGCAACCACGGCGAGGACGTCAAGGAGTACTACTTCCACCTCGACTCCACGCCCACCCACTCCTACATGAAGTACCTCTACAAGTACCCGCAGGGCGAGTTCCCCTACGCCGACCTCGTGGACACCAACCGGGCCCGCACCCGCCACGACTTCGAGTACGAACTGCTCGACACCGGGGTCTTCGACGAGGACCGCTACTTCGACGTCTTCGTCGAGTACGCCAAGGCCGGCCCGGAGGACCTGCTGATCGAGATCAGCGTCCACAACCGGGGCCCCGACGAGGCGACCCTGCACCTGCTGCCGACCCTGTGGTTCCGGCACACCTGGTCCTGGGCGGGCGGTACCGCCGTACCGAGCCTGACGAAGACACCGGACGCCATCCGCGCCGACCACGAGGAACTGGGCCCGCGCTGGCTCTACCACGACACCGACGCCACCGCCCTGTTCACCGAGAACGAGACCAACAACGAGCGCATCTTCGGCAGTCCCAACACCACGCCCTACGTCAAGGACGGCATCGACCGCTGTGTCGTCCACGGCGACACCGCCGCCGTCAACCCGGCACAGACCGGCACCAAGGCCGCCCTGCACACCGTCCTGACCGTGCCCGCCGGTGACGGCGTGACCGTCCGCCTGCGCCTCAGCGACCGTGAACTCGCCGCCCCCTTCGGCGACTTCGACGCGACGATGGACGCGCGGCGGACCGAGGCCGACGCCTTCTACGACGGCGTCCTTCCCGACGGCATGGGCGAGGACGAGCGGCGGGTCGTGCGGCAGGCACTCGCCGGGATGCTGTGGAGCAAGCAGTACTACTACCTGGACGTCGAGCGCTGGCTCGCCGAGCACGGCGTGGACCCCCTGGCCGCCGACCCCCGCCTGCGCAACAGCGCCTGGTACCACATGGTCAACGACGCGGTCATCTCGATGCCGGACACCTGGGAGTACCCCTGGTTCGCGGCCTGGGACCTCGCCTTCCACACCATCGCCCTGGCCATGGTCGACATCGGCTTCGCCAAGTCCCAGCTGGAACTGCTGCTGCGCCGCCTGTACCTGCATCCCAACGGCCAGATCCCCGCGTACGAATGGAACTTCGGCGACGTCAACCCGCCCGTGCACGCCTGGGCGACCCTCTTCGTCTACGAACTGGAGAAGCACCGCACCGGGAACGCCGACCGCGCCTTCCTGGAGAACGCCTTCCACAAGCTGACGAAGAACTTCACCTGGTGGCTCAACCGCAAGGACGTCGACGGCAACAACGTCTTCCAGGGCGGCTTCCTGGGCCTGGACAACATCGGCGTGTTCGACCGCAGCGCCCCGCTGCCCACCGGCGGTCACATCGACCAGGCCGACGGCACCGCCTGGATGGCGCTGTACTGCCAGAACCTCCTGGAGATCGCCATCGAACTCGCCGTCGACAACCCGGTCTACGTCGAGCAGGCGCAGATGCTGTTCGAGCACTTCGCCTGGATCGCCGTCGCCATGAACCGCATCGGCAAGGACAACGCCAGCCTGTGGGACGAGGAGGACGGCTTCTTCTACGACGTGCTGCGGCTGCCCGACGGCAGCGCGCAGCCGATGAAGGTGCGCTCACTGGTCGGTCTGATCCCTCTCGCGGCGACCAGTGTGATCGGCGGCCGGGCCCACGGTGTCTTCCCCGAACTGGTGGAGGGAGCGAAGGAGTTCATCAAGCGGCACCCGGCCGTCGAGGCCTTCGTCGACCAGAACGTCCACGCGGCGCCCGACGCGGACGGCCGCTACCTCTTCGCCCTGTTCGGCGAGGACCGGCTGCGCCGCATCCTGGCTCGCATGCTCGACGAGGAGGAGTTCCTCGGCCCGCACGGCATCCGGTCCCTCTCCCGCCACCACGCGGCCCACCCGTACACCTTCGAGGTGCACGGCGAGACCTACGGAGTCGGCTATCTGCCCGCCGAGTCGGACTCCGGCATGTTCGGCGGCAACTCCAACTGGCGGGGCCCGGTGTGGTTCCCGATGAACCTCCTGCTGATCCGCGCCCTGCTCAACCTGCACGCCTACCACGGCCCGGACTTCACCGTGGAGTGCCCGACCGGCTCCGGGCGGCAGCTGAACCTCTACGAGGTCGCCCGCGAGATCTCCGACCGCCTCACCGCCACCTTCCTGCGCGGCGAGGACGGCCACCGGCCGGTGCACGGAGCGCAGCCCAAGTTCGCCAAGGACCCGCACTGGAAGGACCTGATCCTCTTCTACGAGTACTTCCACGGCGACAACGGCGCGGGCCTCGGCGCCTCCCACCAGACCGGCTGGACCGGGTTGGTCGCGGCCACCGCCACCGTGTTCCGCGCGATCAGCGCCGACGACTGGCGGCGCGGCGGGCGCGACTCCCTGCGGCCCCGGGACGAACGGTTCACGACCGACGAGGAGGAGCCCTTCTCATGACGGTGATCCACGAGATCAACACCCTCGTCTGGCTGCGTGAGTTGAGCATCCGGTACGACCGTCCGGTGACCCTGGGCGACGTTCCGGAGGAGGCCTGGGACGAGGTCGCCGTGCCGGGCGTCGACACCGTCTGGCTGATGGGCGTCTGGGAGCGCAGCCCCGCCGGACTCGCGATCGCCCTGCGCGACGAGTCCCTGCTCACCTCCTTCGTCCAGTCCCTGCCCGACCTCACCGAGGCGGACATCGCCGGGTCGCCGTACTGCGTACGGAACTACGTCGTCGACTCCTCCCTCGGCGGGCCGGAGGGCCTCGCCGAGGCGCGCGCCCGACTCGCCGCGCGCGGCCTGCGGTTGATCCTGGACTACGTCCCCAACCACGTCGCCCCCGACCACCCCTGGCTCGCCGAACGCCCCCACTGCCTCATCCGGGGCGGCGCGGAGGACCTGGCCCGGTCGCCCGAGGCCTACCTGGAGGCCGCCGGGCAGATCTACGCCCGCGGCCGTGACCCCTACTTCGCGCCCTGGCCGGACGTCGTCCAACTCGACGCCTTCAGCGACGACCTGCGCGCGGCGACCGTCGACACCCTCGTCTCCATCGGCGACCAGGCCGACGGCGTGCGCTGCGACATGGCGATGCTCCTGATGAACGACGTCTTCGCCAAGACCTGGGGCGAGAAGGCGGGACCGCCGCCCGCCGAGGACTTCTGGCCGTACGTCGTCCCGCGCGTCCGCGCCCGCCACCCGGACCTGCTCCTCGTCGCCGAGGCCTACTGGGACCTCGAATGGGCGCTCCAGCAGCAGGGCTTCGACCACTGCTACGACAAGCGCCTCTACGACCGCCTCCTGCACGAGGACGCCGACGCGGTCCGCGGCCACCTCCAGGCAGGCCTCGACTACCAGCGCGGCCTGGTCCGCTTCCTGGAGAACCACGACGAACCCCGCGCCGCCGCCACCCTCCCCGGCGACCGGGAACGCGCCGCGGCGATCACCGTCGCCACCCTGCCGGGCGCCACCCTCTGGCACGAGGGCCAGTTCGAGGGCCGCAGGGTCCGCCCACCGGTGTTCCTCTCCCGCCGCCCCGACGAGCCGGTCGACGAACAACTCCGCGCCTTCTACAGCCGGTTGCTCCCGGCGGCCGCCGCCGTGCGCGACGGCGAGTGGCGCCTGCTCCCCGTGACCGGCTGGCCCGACAACGACACCCACCGCAACCTGCTCGCCTGGTCCTGGACCGGCCCCGGCGCCCGCCACCTCGTCGTCGTCAACCACTCCGACGCCCCCGCCCAGGGCCAGGTCCCCCTGCCCTGGCCCGACCTGGCCGGAACCCCGCACCGGCTCACCGACCTGCTGACGGACCTGACGTACGACCGCGACGGCGACGCGCTGCTCGCCCCGGGGCTCTTCGTCGACCTGCCCGCCTGGCACTCCCACGTCCTGAGCGCGCCCTGACGGGGGCCGTGATAGACAGCGACCATGACCTGCTCACGCACGACAGGCGGTGACCTGTGACCGCCGGCATCGACACCCCGGACCGCCGCGGCCGCACGGGCCTGGACAGAACCGGCCTCGACCTGACCGGAAACCCGCGCGTGCGGGTGCGCGAGGTGAAACTGCTCTCCAGCCACTGGTACGTGGAGCGCGCCACCACCTTCGACTTCCAGCACGCCGACGGCACCTGGAGCAGCCAGCAGCGCGAGACGCACGACCGCGGCAACGGCGCCACCATGCTCCTGTACGACACCGACCGCGAAACCGTCCTGCTCACCCGGCAGTTCCGCTTCCCCGTCTATGTCAACGGCCACCCCGACGGCATGCTGATCGAGACCCCGGGCGGACTGCTCGACGACGATGACGAGCACCCCGAACTCACCGCGCGCCGCGAGGTGGTGGAGGAGACCGGGCACACCATCGGCGAGGTCGAGCACGTCTTCGACGTCTACATGAGCCCCGGTTCGGTCACCGAGCGCGTCAGCTTCTTCGCCGCCGCCTACGGACCCTCCACCCACACCCACGAGGGCGGCGGCCTGGAGGAGGAGGGCGAGGACATCGAGATCGTCGAACTGCCCTTCCGCCGCGCCCTGGAGATGATCCGCACCGGCGAGATCAACGACGCCAAGACCATCATGCTGCTGCAGTGGGCCGCTCTCGACGGACCCTTCGCGAAGGGTTGACCTCAAGCGCACTTCAAGAGGAAGACTCCCGTGCGTAGCCGCTCATCCGGGCACGAACGGGAGGACACCCATGAAGTACCGCACGATCGGAACCGAGCCGGCTCACCGCCGGGAGGTCAGCGTCCTCGCGCTGGGCGCCATGCTGTTCGGCTCCCGCACCGACGAGAAGACGTCGTACGCCCTGCTCGACCGGTTCGTCGAGGCGGGCGGCACCTTCATCGACACCTCCGACAACTACGCCTTCTGGGAGGACGGCGGCCAGGGCGGCCAGAGCGAGGAACTGCTCGGCCGGTGGCGGCGCAGCCGCGGCGTCGGCGACGAGATCGTCATCGCGACCAAGCTCGGCGCCCGCCCCCTCGCCCCCGGCACCAGCTACGTCGACAATCCCGAGGGCCTGTCCGCGAAGGTCATCCGCGAGTCCGCCGAACGCAGCCGCGAACGGCTCGGTGTGGAGAAGCTGGACCTGCTGTACGCGCACATCGACGACCCGACGGTCCCGCAGCGCGAGACCGTCGAGGGCTTCGCCGAGCTCGTCGCCGAGGGCACGGTCGGTCTGCTCGGGGTGAGCAACCAGGCCGTGTGGCGGGTGGAGCGGGCCCGGGCGATCGCCGCCGCGGCCGGGCTGCCCGGCTACCAGGTCCTCCAGTACCAGCACAGCTACCTGCGTCCGCGCACCGACGTGCCGAGCGAGCTCTTCCCCGACGGCAGCCTCGGCACCGTCGACCCGCAGCTGCTGAGCTATCTGCGGGCCGAACCCGGCCTGACCCTGGTCGCCTACTCGCCCCTGCTGAAGGGCGCCTACGTCCGCCCCGAACGGCTGCCGCACGACTACGACCACCCCGGCACCCCGCCCCGGCTCGCGGCCCTGCACGAGGTGGCCGCGGAGACCGGCGCGAGCGTCAACCAGGTCGTCCTCGCCTGGCAGTTGGGCTCGGACTTCCCGGTCGTCCCGCTGGCCGGCGCGTCCTCGCTCGCCCAGCTGGAGGAGAACCTCACCGCCGTCGACCTGGAACTGACGGCGGACCAGCGCGCGAGGCTGGACGCGGCGAACTGAGCCGGCCGTATACCAACCGCCGGTCGGCGCGCGAAGAAATCGGCTCTCCTGGGTACTCGCAGGACAGCGCGGAGCGCCGATGCCGCCAGGTCGACGGGAACAGTCGGTCAATGGTTGTACACGTGACAGCCTCGAAAAATTCACTGAAGCTTTAGCCAAGGGTTATGAACGACCCGCGCGGATTTCCGGTCCATACGGTGGGGGCCGTACTCGAGAGACGGGGGAATCTTGCTTATCAGGGGGACCGACCTGGTCGAACGGGGTGAGGGACAACCCCAGGCCGTATGGTGGTGGCGGGCTCTGCTGTTCCTGTGGCGCACACTGCGCGGCGAGTGGAACGGCATCATCGTCGACCCGGTACGGCAGCTGAGACGCCGGGGGCTGCCCGCGCTGTCGCTCGCCTTCCTCGCCGCCTTCGGCGTCATCTTCTTCCACGCGATCGCCCAGCACCCGGCCGGCGCGACCGCCGTACGGCTGCTCGGCGGCGTCTACGCCGACCTGCCGCTGTGGCTCGCGCTGCTGCGCACACCGGTCTCGCTGTACGTGCCCGCCCTCGACCTGCCGGTGTGGGCGGGCATCACCCAGCTGTTCCTGGCCTTCGCCCTCGCCGAACTCGCGCTCGGCCGCGCCAGAACCCTCCTCATCTCCTACGTCACCACCCTGGCCGGCACCCTCACGGTGCGGGTGATGCTCGCGATCGGGCCGGGCTGGCACGGCATCGGGCTGCCGCCGGAGATCGGGCAGGTCCTCGACACCGGCCCGTCGGCGGCGGTGGTCGGCCTGTTCACGTACATCTCCGTCGTCCGCCGCGCCCCCATCGTGTTCACGCTGACCGGCGGCTCGATGGTCTGGGAGTCGATCGCCGTCCCCAACCTGGCGGGCCGCGAGCACCTCATCGCGGTCGCGGCCGCCATCGTCCTGGCCCTGGTCCACGAGCGCGCCCGCCGACGCACCGACGGACCGCCCTCCCCGGCCACCCCCGGTTCCGTCC
>NZ_WVUG01000460.1 GCF_017614965.1 Streptomyces griseorubiginosus
GGACTCAGGGGCCTCAGGGGCCTCAGGGGCCTCAGGGGCCTCAGGGGCCTCAGGGGCCTCAGGGGCCTCAGGGGCCTCAGGCTCCGAGGGAACCATCGAGTGCTGCTGGTCGGTCATACCGCCCGTCCCGTCGTCTTGACGCGGTCGAGCTGATCGCTCAGGAACAACGCGACCCCCTTCGGGTCCATCGACGCGCCCCCGGACGCGGTGAGCGAAACCAGGACGTCGCCCTCGTACGCGGAGCAGACCATCTCCGTCAGCTTCTCCCCGGCGCCCTTCGGCGGCAGGAAGCACCGGGCGTTCTTGTGGCCCTTGACGGCCGGTCCGTTGCGCAACGAGGTCAGGGCGTCCAGGAAGGTGTTCTGGTAGGTGACGATGTCCCGCGCCGACTTCTCGTCCATCTGGGACAGCACGACGTCGATCGTGAAGGCGTGGTCCGCGGCCAGAGTGGAGTCCGCTGCCCAGGAGGTGTTCATGTAGCTGCGCATGGCCATGCCCCTGATGTGTTCCCGGTCGATCTGCCTCTCCAGCCGGAGCCGCTGCGAGCGGGGCAGGCCGCTGATCCCCTCCTTGCGCAGGGCCGTGGCCTCGCGCCCGGAGAGCTCGGCGTCGGAGCCGAACTCGTCGATGTCGGGGCCGCGAACGTAACCGCTGGTGGCGTACGGCAGCAGCATCCCGCGCAGCCCCTTGGCCGCGGGGGCCTTGCGGTCCGCCGCGCGCGCCGGGAACTTCCACACGGGGGCGCCCGCGTCCCGGTCGGCGTCGTGCACCGTCACCGCGGTGTAGCCGATGCCGCCGACAACGGCGAGGGCGAGCAGGGCGGAAGCGGCGATCGCGGCGATCCGGCCCCGCCGTACGGACTTCTTCGCGACCGCGGCGGTGTCCACGGGCTCCGCCGGCGTCGTGGGTTCCACCGGGCCCACCTCGCCGACCTGGTTCTCGGTCACAGCCGCTCCATCTGTCGCTCGGCCAGGTCCATGATCTTCTTCTTGGGGACCGGCTTCGTGTCGTAGACCCAGACCTCCATGGCGATGTCCCCGCGCCAGGCGTGGGCCTCGGCGCTGTACGAGCCGCCTGAGGCATGGACGTATGCCGTTCCGTTGCCCGTGCCCGGGATGGCCCAGCTGTCGGTGCCCGGGTCCTTCTCGGCGTAGGAGTCGGCGTCGTCGACGACGTCGGAGGCGCCGTGGTTGTCCTCCTGGCGGTACTGCACGAGGAGGACGTCGACCTCGCGGTCGCCCTCACGCCACTGGGTGATCGCCGCGCGCCGGAACTCCTCACCGATGAAGTAGCTGAAGGCGACGTCGGGCTTGGTGAACATCCGCGAGTAGCCGGCCAGGTCCAGCCACCCGTCGGTGCTCCTGGGCAGGAGGGCGTTGCGCGCCCCGTCCGGGCGCCTCAGCAGCAGCTTGCGCAGATCGCCCTCCGTCTTCACCCGCCGGTCCTGGGCGGCGGACAGAGGAGCCGGGCCGGCGCCGGTGGACCGCGGGAGGGTGGGCTGGGAGAGCGAGGGCAGGGCGGTGGGCCCGCGATGGGCCTGCACGAGGTAGCCGGTGCAGGTGCCGGCGACGACGCCCAGCACGGCGGCCGCGGCAATGAGCAGGGTGGTGCGTCCCCGGGGACGCGGCCCGCGCTCCGGCGCGCGCTCGGATGCGGGCTCGGATGCGGGCTCGGATGCGGGCTCGGATGCGGGCTCGGATGCGGGCTCGGGCACATCCGGCGCAATCGGCTCCTGCGCCTGTATGGGTACTTCCAAGACGTTCCCCCACAAACTTGAAGTGCGCATTCCGTATGCGCGCACAGGAGACTCATGGGTGGGGAACGGAGTTGTGGCGGCGTTGATTACGATTCGGCCATGGCGAAGAAGCTCGTGATCAAGGTGACGGCGGGGGCCGACGCGCCCGAGCGGTGCTCGCAGGCGTTCACGGTGGCGGCGGTGGCCGTGGCCAGCGGTGTCGACGTCTCGCTGTGGCTGACCGGGGAGTCCGCGTGGTTCGCGCTGCCGGGGCGGGCCGCCGAGTTCGAGCTGCCGCACGCCGCGCCGCTGCCCGACCTCCTCGACTCGGTTCTCGCCGCGGGCCGCGTCACCCTGTGCACCCAGTGCGCGGCCCGCCGGGACATCACCGAGAAGGACGTCCTGGAGGGCGTACGGATCGCGGGCGCCCAGGTCTTCGTACAGGAGGCGCTGGGGGACGAGACGCAGGCGCTGGTGTACTGACCGACCAGAACCACAGAACCACGGGCACCTGCTACGGGCGCGGGCGCTTCTTGCCGTCGAGTTCGTCCCACCACTCGTCGGACTTGGGGTCGCCGGAGGGGTCGTCCCACCAGCGGTCCTCGGGGCCCCGCCGGTTGGCGACCATGGCGGCGACCGGCGGGATGACCATCGCCACGACGCACATGGCGACGGCCGCCGGGATCGACCAGATGCGTACGACTCCCCAGGCCAGGACGAACAGCGTGACGCAGGTGCCCATCATGGCGAAATACACGTGACGGCGACGTGCCAGCATGCCTCCAGGGTAGGACCCCGGCGCCGGTCGGACACGAGACGCGGAGGCGGACAGGTCCGTGGCGCGCCAGTGGGTTCCAGCGTAGGGCCGGGCAAGCCGAAGGGCCGCGGTCCGGGCGGGTGCCCGGGTGCGGCCCTTGGCTTGCGGGGTGTCGGTCAGACGGCGATCGCGACCTCGGCGAGGCCGCCCTGCTGCGCGACGACCGTGCGGTCGGCGGTGGCGCCGGGGACCAGGGCGCGGACGGTCCAGGTGCCCTCGGCCGCGTAGAAGCGGAACTGGCCCGTCGCGGAGGTCGGGACCTCCGCGGTGAACTCGCCGGTCGAGTCCAGCAGGCGGACGTAGCCCACCACCGGCTCGCCGTCGCGGGTCACCTGGCCCTGGATCGTCGTCTCACCGGGCTTGATCGTCGAGGCGTCGGGGCCGCCGGCCTTCGCTCCACACATGTCTTTCTCCAAGAGGGGTCTGACCGGAGGAAGGCCGGTCGGGGAACTGCGGGTCTGTTCGCTTGCTGGGTGCCGGCCTTACTCGCCGGATCGGACTTACTTGCCGGAGCCGAGCTCGATCGGGACGCCGACGAGGCTGCCGTACTCGGTCCAGGAGCCGTCGTAGTTCTTGACGTTCTCCACGCCGAGCAGCTCGTGCAGGACGAACCAGGTCAGCGCGGAGCGCTCACCGATGCGGCAGTAGGCGATGGTGTCCTTCGCGAGGTCCACGTTCTCCTCGGCGTAGAGCTCCTTGAGCTCGTCGTCCGACTTGAAGGTGCCGTCGTCGTTGGCGTTCTTCGACCACGGGATGTTCTTCGCGGACGGGACGTGACCCGGGCGCTGGGACTGCTCCTGCGGCAGGTGGGCCGGGGCGAGCAGCTTGCCGGAGAACTCGTCGGGCGAGCGCACGTCGACCAGGTTGTGCGAACCGATCGCGGCGACGACGTCGTCACGGAAGGCGCGGATCGCGGTGTTCTGCGGCTTGGCCTTGTAGTCGGTCGCCGGGCGCTCCGGGACCTCCTCGACCAGCTCGCGGGCGTCCAGCTCCCACTTCTTGCGGCCGCCGTCGAGAAGCTTGACGTTCTCGTGGCCGTAGAGCTTGAAGTACCAGTAGGCGTAGGACGCGAACCAGTTGTTGTTTCCGCCGTAGAGGATCACCAGCGTGTCGTTGGCGATGCCCTTCGCCGACAGGAGCTTCTCGAAGCCCTCCTGGTCGATGAAGTCGCGGCGGACCGGGTCCTGCAGGTCCTTGGTCCAGTCGATGCGGATCGCGTTCCTGATGTGGTTCTTCTCGTAGGCGGACGTGTCCTCGTCCACCTCCACGATCGCGATGTTCGGGTCGTCGAGGTTGGCCTCGACCCAGTCGGCGTCGACCAGGACGTCGCTGCGGCTCATGCTCTTTCTCCTCCGGGGCAGTTGCGGCGGGGCATACGAGTCTGCGGGGTGCACACGCCCGTACGGGGGCGACGCACCGGTGCCCTGAGCAGGGCGGGGGGATGCGGAGGTCTGCGCCTTCCGCTCAGAAGGGGCGACAGAGCATGGCGGCGACGCGGCACAGGTCTACTGCCCGCCGCTTCGTGAGATCCGCCTGTCGCTTCATACGGTCGATCGTAGGGATGGACAGGCGGGCGTGTCACCGGTGTGTCGTATCGTGAGATGCGATCGTCCGGAATGTGGGATGAAATCGGCCTACGGGCCGCTGTGGCGCGGCTCGCGGCCGGATTGACCGGTCATCACCGCTGTCGTACGGACACCCGCGTCTCGCCCTTCGGACACTCCCCGTCCATCACCGACGGGTCCCGTCCTACCCCGCGAGCTTGACGTTCGAACCCTTCACCGTGATCTCCACACCGTTTTTCGCGGCCTGCACACCGTCCACCTTCACACCGCCCGGCAGCCGGTCGATGGTCTGCTGGAAGTCGGTGATCGAGCGGATCCGGGCATCGGCGAGGTCGACGACCAGCTTGGGCAGGTTGTCGGCGTGCACCTTGACCGAGTCGCCGTCGACGGTGACGGTGCTGAGCACGGGGTACGTCTGCGAGGCGCCGGCGGCCGTGACCTTGACGTCGACCTTGATCTTGCCGCTGCCGCCGTCGGAGAGGCCCACGACCTGGGCGTTGACGCCGGGAATGATCTGCGTCGGCTGGGACTTCGCGGCCTTCAGCAGCTCGTCGTAGGCGATGGTGGCGGTGCCGGTCGCGGTGGACGCGGTGGCGGAGCTGTAGTCGCCGGTGAAGGTGACGCCCTTCATGTCGGCCCGGAGGTCGTCGATGCGGATGCTCTTCGGGGCGCCGGCGGTGGTGTCACCCGTGTCGGCCTCGTAGTCCTTGATGCCGATGCGTACGTCGTCCAGCTTGCCGGCGGCGACCTGGGTGAGGAACGGGAAGCCCTTGATGGAGACATCCGGGGTGGAGGCTAGGTTCTCGGTGGTCTTCACCTTGTCGGCGGCCTCGTTCTCGGCGAAGTACACCGCGACACGGTCGGCGATCACGAAGAGGCCGCCCAGGATCACGACGACGATCAGAAGTATTCGCAGGGCGCGCATTCCGTACTTCCCCCACCTGGCCGACAACGTTGGTCTACGACGGACTAGTGACCGCCGTTTCGGAGCGTAACCCTGCGGGGCCTGGGCCAGGGGGATTGTCGATCACCTGTGAC
>NZ_WVUG01000461.1 GCF_017614965.1 Streptomyces griseorubiginosus
CCCCTAAACCGCCCGCCGCCCCGGTGAGCCGCCTCGGCCGGCTTGACCAGCCCCAACTCCCCGGCCAGTGACCAGAGCGCCTGCTTCACCACGCCCCTGCTGTCCAGTTCATGGACCCGGCCGGCGTCCACCGCGCCCTGCAACTCCTTGAAGTTGGCCGGGATCACGGTCCCCGCCACCGCGGTGCCGGTGATCTTCTGGATCAGCTGCGGCTGGATCTCGGTGGCCCGGCTGTGCCGGTTGACGACCACGGTCGTCTCCTCGGCCTTGCGGATCTGCAGCCGGTCCCACATCCGTACCGCCCGCTTGGCACCCCGGACCGCGACCACGTCCGGGGTGGTGACGAGCAGGGCCATGTCGGCCATCTCGACGGCGGCCGCGCCCGCCCCGCTGAGCTGCGCCCCGCAGTCGATGACCACGACCTCGTACCGTGACCGCAGCGCGCTGACGATCTGCCGCGCGCCCCGGTCCGTGACCTCCTCGCCCCGCTCGCCCTCGCCCGGCGCGAGGAGCAGGGCGATCCCCGTGTCGTGCCGGTAGACGGCGTCGGCCAGCACCCGGGGCGAGATGTCCGTGATCGCGGCCAGGTCGACGACCGAGCGGCGGAACTGGACGTCGAGGTAGGACGCCACGTCCCCGGTCTGCAGGTCCATGTCCACCAGGGCCGTGCTGCGGCCCGAGGCCTGTGCGGCCAGCGCCAGTTGGATCGCGGTCAGGGTGGCTCCGACCCCGCCCTTCGCGCCGCTGACGGTGACCACGGTGCCGCCGACGCCGGTGAACACGTCGCCGCCGGAGCCCAGATGGCGCCGTACGCCCACCGACCACTGGGCGACCGCCTGGACGCGGCTCGCCAGCTCCTCGTAGCTCAGCGGGAGGGCGACCAGCCCGCGTGCGCCGTAGTCCATGGCGGCCTGGAAGAGTCCGGGGCTCGCGTCCGAGGTGACGAGGATGACGCCCACCGCCGGGAAGCGCAGGGCCACTTCGCGGATGAGTTCCAGGGCGGGGACGGGGCCGATGCGCTCGTGGACGACCACGACCTCGGGGAGTTCGTCGATGGACTCGGCGGCCAGCCGGGCCAGGGTGTCGACGAGCTGGGTGGAGTCGACGACCGGGGCGACCGGCTCGGCGTCCGGGAGCTGGCTGAGCAGCGTCGTGATGGAACGGACCGCGTCCGCGTCCCCGACTGCCGGGAGGATCCTGGTGGGCATGGGGGCCTCTCACTTGTCCTTCGCGAGCTGGTACGTCCGGTCCTTGTCGGGGACCGTGGTGCTGCCGCCCGGCGCCACCAGGGCGAGCCGGACCCGCTGGGCGAACGACTCGGCGTAGGTGATCCGCTGGGCGTCGAGGGTGGAGAGGGCGAAGGTGATGGGGACCTCGTCGGTGGGCTGCTGGTTGTTCTTGTCGCTCGCGGAGGGGTCGAGCGCCTTGATCTCGCCCACGTCCAGCACCTTCGCGTTTGTTACGATGATCTTGGACTGGGCGGGATCACCCTCCTTCTCGCCCGCGAAGGTGGCGTACACGTTGACCGTCGAACCAGGCGTGATCTTGCCCGCCACACCGGTCGCCGCGTCGATCATGATGGCGACCTCCTGCTGACCCGGCTGCAGAGCGGGCTGGTCGACGATCATGTCGCTCTGCAGCAGGGACCCGGCCCGCAGCGTGGTGACGGCGATCTTGCCCCGGACGGCGTCGAGATCGGTGATCGCGTTGTGCGACAGCCACCGTTTGGGCATCTTGATCTTCTCGAACTGGCCCGCGGTCAGCTGGGTGTACGGCGCGATGTTGTCCTTCACCTGGTACGCGGTGACCTCGGGGCCGACCTTGGACTTCACGTCGCTGATGACGGACAGGACGCCGGCGAACGCGCCGAGGGCGCACAGGACCGACAGGAGCAGGAGGAGCACGCCGCGGCGCTGACGGGAGTTCATGTGCCGTACAACCTCATTGGGGATATCGGTCGGGCGGAATGGGATCGGGCGGGCGGTGCCGGGGGCGCTTGGGACTCACCCGGCCGGGAGCTGGTTCTCCAGCAGCGGTGGCGTGGCGGAGCAGAACACGCAGCGGTCGCCGATGACGTCGATGCCGCACCAGTGGCAGCTGCTCTGCCGGACGGACGTCACCAGCTGGTAGAGGACCGACAGGTCGGGGAGGAAGGTCGCGAACTCGACCAGCTTGTTCGTCCCCCACCAGGTCGCCGACTCGGCGGGCGGGACGGTCTCCCTGAGCCCCTGCACGTTCCACTGCTTGGCCAGCGTCGCGCTCACCCAGTCCGACTGGAGCTGGCCCTTGCCGACCAGCATCCAGGTGCCGAACTCCGGTCCTGCCAGGGCGGCAGCGGGGCCGAGCTTCACCAACTGCGGCTCGGGGTGGGCGAGGACCGCGAAGTGGTTGCCGGGCACCCAGGACTTGGCGTGCGACCGCAGGCCCACGGGGACGCGGTCCAGGCGGGCCACGGAGCCGAGCAGCGCGCCGGCGTGGATGTAGTGGGTGAGCAGCCGGCCCGCGGAGGCCAGGACGCCCGGGGAGAGGTCGCAGGACGCCAGCTGCCGCAACTGCCGGGCCAGGACGGCCAGTCCGAGGGGGGGCAGATCGGGCCGGAACAGGGCGATACGGTCGCTCTCCAGGAGGGAGCGGATGGTGTGCAGCCGGCGTTCCACTCCGGGCGGGGCGGCGCGCGAGGACACGACGACGAGATGCCCGTACTGGTCGATGAGGGCCTGGACGGCGGACAGCGCCTGGTCGAGCGGCTGTCGGTCGAGGTCCGGCAGGACGACGGCGGGCAGGGTCCGTTCGTCCAGCGGCGGCAGCGCCATGTCGGCACTGGTCACGGCAATGGCAGTTGGCACGCGCAGCTCCCCGTGTTACGCCGTCGGCCCACCGGGGCGGGGTTACTCCGGTACACCGATATGACTTCACTGCGTGACTACCTCAGCACTGTATCCACGCCTCTGTGACCGGAGAACAGCGTTTCTGTAGCTGATGGGCAACTGCCGTTTCACAAGACACGTCAAAACGGGGCAGGTTGAGCATCTCGCCGGCACCGAAGCGATCCGGCGCCGCACGGCCGAGTTGGTCTGGACCTCTTGACAGCCGGATTGGTCTGGACCAACTTGTTGTCATGTCCCCACTGAGACGATCGACACGGCTCTGGTCCTCAGCCGTCACCGCCGCCCTCGCCCTGTCCCTCGCGGGCGCGGGCCAGGCGTCCGCAGCGGACGTCAACAACGCGAAGAACGCCGGTTTCGAGTCCGGCCTGAGCAACTGGACCTGTTCCGCCGGCAGCGGTACGACGGTCTCCTCCCCGGTGCACGGCGGCTCGGCCGCGCTGAAGGCGGCGCCGGCCGGGCAGGACGACGCCCAGTGCGCCCAGACCGTGGCCGTGAAACCGAACTCGACGTACTCGCTCAGCGCCTGGGTGCAGGGCGGCTACGCCTTCCTGGGCGTCACGGGCACGGGCACCACCGACGTGTCGACCTGGACGCCGGACTCGTCCTCGTGGAAGCAGCTGACGACGAGCTTCACGACGGGCGCGGCCACCACGTCCGTCACGGTCTACACCCACGGCTGGTACGGACAGGCGGCCTACTACGCCGACGACGTGTCCGTCCTCGGCCCGGACGGCGGCGGGGGCGGCGACCCGGCCCCGACCGTCCCGGCGACGCCGTCCGGCCTCGCGGTCTCGGGTACGACGTCCTCGTCGGTGTCCCTGTCCTGGACCGCGGTCTCGGGCGCCACCGGCTACAACGTCTACCGCAACGGCACGAAGGTGACCGCGGTGACCGGCGCCTCGGCGACCGTGACCGGGCTCGCGGCCGCCACCTCGTACTCCTTCCAGGTCACCGCGACCAACTCGGCGGGTGAGTCGGCGAAGTCGGCGGCGGTCACGGGTACGACGGCGACCAGCGGCACGGGCGGGGGCACCTCGCTCCCCAAGCACGCGGTGACCGGGTACTGGCAGAACTTCAACAACGGCGCCACGGTCCAGAAGCTCTCGGACGTCTCCGCCCAGTACGACATCATCGCGGTGGCGTTCGCGGACGCGACGTCCACGCCGGGCGCGGTGAGCTTCACGCTCGACTCGGCGGGGCTCGGCGGTTACACCGTCGACCAGTTCAAGGCGGACATCGCGGCGAAGCACGCGGCCGGCAAGAAGGTGGTCGTCTCGGTCGGCGGGCAGAACGGCACGGTGTCGGTGAGCGACTCCGCCTCGGCGACGAACTTCGCCAACTCGGTGTACTCGCTGATGCAGACGTACGGCTTCGACGGCGTCGACATCGACCTGGAGAACGGCCTCAACCCGACGTACATGTCCCAGGCTCTGCGGTCCCTGTCGGCGAAGGCCGGCGCGTCCCTCGTCATCACCATGGCCCCGCAGACCATCGACATGCAGTCGACGTCGGCCGGTTACTTCCAGACCGCGCTGAACGTCAAGGACATCCTGACGGTCGTCAACACCCAGTACTACAACAGCGGTTCCATGCTGGGCTGCGACGGCAAGGTCTACTCGCAGGGCTCGGTTGACTTCCTCACCGCGCTCGCCTGCATCCAGCTGGAGGGCGGCCTCTCCCCGTCCCAGGTGGGCCTGGGCCTGCCCGCCTCGACCAGCGCAGCGGGCAGCGGATACGTCTCCCCGACGGTCGTGAACAACGCCCTCGACTGCCTCACGAAGGGCACGAACTGCGGTTCCTTCAAGCCGTCGAAGACGTATCCCGACCTGCGGGGCGCGATGACCTGGTCCACCAACTGGGACGCGGCCGCGGGCGGTTCGTGGTCGGGCTCGGTCGGACCGCACGTGCACGCGCTGCCGTAGGGGCCGGGATCAGCCCAGGGGGCGGTAGTACCCGAGCACGAAGGCCAGTTGTGCGAACCACTCCTGGACCCGCTCCCGGCGTTTCGCGTCGACGGCACATTCGTAGAACGTGCCGTCGACGTGGATCACGGCGACCATGAGGGTCTTTCCGGAGGGGCCGGCCTTGTAGTGGACGCTGCGGATCTCGTGCCAGCCGAAGTCGACGGACAGACCGTGGTCGTCGAAGGCGACACCGGCGGAGTCGACCAGGATCGAGTAGTCGCGGTCCACCGCCAGGAACTCCGGCGCGGGCGGGGGTGGTTGCTGGGAGAAGGCGTGCGG
>NZ_WVUG01000462.1 GCF_017614965.1 Streptomyces griseorubiginosus
GGTTCCGGGGCTGGGAGCGGTGACCAAGGCGATGCCGTTCCTGTCCTTCGCCACGCTCCTCACCGTGGCCGTGGTGCCGCTGGCGGCCGCGCTGTACGTCGTCACCGGTACGGCGTGGAGCGCGGTGGAGCGGGCCGTGCTGTACCGGTGACGGGGCTACGGTCCAGTACGTGAACCGGGTATTGCATACCGCACGCCGAGCTTGGAGGATCGACCAGTCCTCCGATGGCTGCACCCATCGGGCGGGCGCCCGCGATCGAGGGAGACTGTGACCATGAAGCTGCTGCGAGTCGGTACGGCGGGAGCGGAGACGCCCGCGCTGCTCGATGCCGAGGGGGTGCTGCGGGACCTGTCGGGTCTCGTGGCCGACATCGACGGGACGGTGCTCGCCGACGACGCGGCACTCGCGCGGATTCGCTCCGCGGGTGACGCCGGTGACCTGCCCGTTCTCGACGCGGCTGGGCTGCGGGTCGGCCCGCCGCTCGGGCGGATCGGCAAGATCGTGTGCATCGGGCTCAACTATCACGACCACGCCCGCGAGACCGGGGCCGAGCCGCCCGCCGAGCCGGTCATCTTCTTCAAGGCCGCGGACACGGTGGTCGGACCCCACGACACGGTGCTGGTTCCCCGGGGCTCGGTGAAGACCGACTGGGAGGTCGAACTGGCGGTCGTCATCGGACGTACGGCCCGTTATCTGGAGTCGGCGGAGGAGGGGCTCGCGCATGTCGCCGGGTACGCCGTCGCGCACGACGTGTCCGAGCGGGAGTTCCAGATCGAGCGGGGCGGGACCTGGGACAAGGGGAAGAACTGCGAGACGTTCAACCCGTTGGGGCCGTGGCTGGTGACGGCGGAGGAGGTGCCGGATCCGCAGGCGCTGTCGTTGAAGCTGTGGGTCAACGGGGAGTTGAAGCAGGACGGGACGACGGCGGAGCAGATCTTTCCCGTGGGGGAAGTCGTGCGGTACGTCAGTCAGTTCATGACGCTGTATCCCGGGGATGTCATCAATACCGGTACGCCGGCGGGGGTGGCGTTGGGGCAGCCTGAGCCCAAGCCGTTCTTGCGGGCCGGGGATGTGGTTGAGCTGGAGATTTCTGGGCTTGGGCGACAGCGGCAGGAGTTCAAAGACGCGTAGACGCTCCGCTGGGAAAGCCGGGGAACTGCGGCGATTCGTTGACTGCGGGCGTCTGTGGCTGGTCGCGCCCCGCGGCGGAGCCGCCATCGACACAGCCCCGCGCCCCTGACGGGGCGCTTGTCCCTAGGCCAGTAGAGATGCGAGGCGGCGCCAGGCCTCCCGTGGGAGGTGGTCTCGGTTGCCGCCGTCGACCACCTGGAGGGCCACGTGGTCGGCGCCCGCTGCGAAGAAGGCGTTGATGCGGGTGCTGATGGTCGTCTCGTCGCCCCAGGCGAAGACCGCGTCGACCAGGCGGTCGCTGCCGCCGTCGGCCAGGTCCTCCTCCGTGAAGCCGTGGCGGAGGAAATTGTTGGTGTAGTTGGGGAGGGCCAGGTACATGGCCAGGTAGTCGCGGGACACCGCGCGGGCCCGGGCCGCGTCCGTTTCCAGGACCACCTTCAACTCCGGGGCCAGCAGCGGGGATTCGCCCAGGATCTCGCGGGCGTACGCGGTGTGTTCGGGGGTGACCAGATACGGGATCGAGCCCGCCGCGCGGTCGCGGGCCAGCTCCAGGCTGCGCGGGCCCAGGGCGGCCAGCAGGCGGCGGTCGGCGGGGACGCCCGCCTCGTCGAGGGCGTCGAGGTAGGCGACCAGCGCGGAGTACGGGCGGCGGTACTGGTCCGTGAGCTTGGCGTGGCTCACGCCCAGGCCCAGGACGAAGCGGCCGGGATGGGACGACTCCAGGCCGGCGTAGCCCGCCGCGCTCTCCGCCGCCTCGTACTGCCAGATGGACTGGATGCTGGTGCCGACGGTGAGCGTCGAGGTCGCCTCGAGAAGGGGTGCGGCGTGCCGGGGCGCGCTGCTGCCGCCGAGCCAGACGGCGCCGTAGCCGAGCTGCTCCAACTCGGCTGCCGCTTCCGCGAGTTCGGCGCGGCGGGTCGGGTCCTCCGAGCGCAGGGCGGCGCTCCAGACGCCGTAGCGGCCGACGGATTCCTTCAGGGTGTCACTCACGGGTTCCCTTCCCTCCGGTCGGTGGCGCATACAACCGTGTACAAGCGCGTACAACCACGTACTACGGTGCCAACCGGAGGGGGGCCGAGGATCTTCCCCTTGCGGGCGTCAGCGCTTGAGGAACTCCTCCAGCGCCTCCACCACCAGCCGGTGGTCCTGCAGTTGCGGCAGTCCGCTCACCGTCACCGCGCCGATCACGCCGACGCCCTCGACGGTGATCGGGAAGGAGCCGCCGTGGGCCGCGTACTCGTCCGGGTCGAGGCGGGAGGAGTCCTCGAAGGTCGTGCCCTTGGCGCGGAAACGGGCGCCGACCAGGTAGGACGCGGAACCGTAGCGTTCGACGACCCGGCGCTTGCGGGCGATCCAGGCGTCGTTGTCGGGGGTGGAGCCGGGCAGGGCGGCGTGGAAGAGCTGCTGGCCGGCGCGGTGGATGTCGATGGCGACCGGGGCCTGGCGTTCCCGGGCCAGGTCGACGAGCAGGGAACCGAGGGCCCACGCGTCCTCGTGGGTGAACTGCCGGAAGACCAGACGGCGTTCCTGCGCCTCCAGTTCCTCCAGCGGCGGGGTGAGCTCCGGGTGGAACTTCGGGGTCAGCTCGGTGTTGTGGGTCACAGCTTCACCACCACTCCGTCGCGGGCCGAACGGCGGGCCGCCTCGAGCACGTCGAGCGCGGCGGCCGCCTCCGCGGCGGTCACCGGATTGGCGCCGTCGCCGTCGAGGGCCCTGGTCACGGCCGCATAGTACGCGGGGTAGTCCCCGGGGAGGGTCGGTACGGGAGTGCCGCCGCCGGTCGCCGGGGACTCCCCGGAGCCGATCCGGCCCCACGCCGACTCGGGCTCCCGTCCCCAGTCCGGACCAGGGCGCTCGCCCTCGCGCAGGGCCGCCTCCTGGGGGTCGAGGCCGTACTTGACGTACCCCGCCTTGGAGCCCAGCACCCGGAAGCGCGGGCCGAGTTGGGCGGTGGTGGCGGAGACGTAGAGGTGGGAGCGGACGCCGCCGGCGTGGGTGAGGGCGATGAAGGTGTCGTCGTCGGCCTCGGCGCCGGGGCGGCGGACGTCCGCCTCGGCGTACACGGCGGTGACGGGGCCGAAGAGGGTCAGGGCCTGGTCGACGACGTGGCTGCCGAGGTCGTACAGCAGACCTCCGATCTCCGCGGGGTCGCCGGACTCGCGCCAGCCGCCCTTGAGCTGTGGCCGCCACCGCTCGAACCGGGACTCGAACCGCCACACGTCCCCCAACTCGCCTTCGTCGAGGAGCTGTCGGAGGGTGAGGAAGTCGTTGTCCCAGCGGCGGTTCTGGAAGACGGAGAGGAGCAGCCCGCGGTCCTCGGCGAGGGCGGCGAGCTCGCGCGCCTCGGCCGCGGTGCCGGCGATCGGCTTGTCGACGACGACCGGGAGGCCGGCCTCGAGCGCGGTGGCCGCGAGCGTCACGTGCGTCTTGTTCGGCGAGGCGATGACGATCAGGTCCAGCTCGGCGGACCGAGCGAACAGCTCGTCGGGGGTGGCCGCGAGGCGCACGTCCGGGAACTCGGCGCGGGCCTGCTCCTGCCGCTCCGGGTTGGAGGTGACCACCGTGTCGAGGACCAGGCCCTCGGTGGCGGCGATCAGCGGGGCGTGGAAGACGGAGCCCGCGAGCCCGTAGCCGACGAGGCCGACGCGGCGGACAGAGGCAGTCGTACCAGTCATGCCCTCCACTTTCGCAACGCTGTTGCCAAAGCGCAAGTGGCGAAGACAATGGAGGCGTGAACCTGAATGGAGGGGTGAACCTTCTCGCCCTGCGCAGCCACAACGCCGCCCTCGTCCTCGACCTGCTGCGCACCGCCGACGCGGACGGCATCAGCCGGCTCGAGCTCGCCGAGCGGACGGGGCTCACCCCGCAGGCCGTCAGCAAGATCACCGCGCGGCTGCGGGCCGACGGCCTGGTGGCCGAGGCGGGGCACCGCGCCTCGACGGGCGGCAAGCCGCGGACGGTGCTGCGTCTGGTGCCGGAGGCCGGGCACGCGGTCGGGGTGCATCTGGACCGGGACGAGCTGCGGGCGGTGCTGGTCGACCTGGCGGGAGCCGTGGTGGGCGAGCGGCGGGCTGCGCTGGACTTCGGGGCGGGCGCGGAAGCGGTGGTACGGACGGTGGCCCGGGAGGTCGAGGCGTTGACCGGCGCCGGGGACGCCGAGGCGCCGACGGCCGTACGCCTGTCTGCTTCCGCGCCCCGCTCCCTCCTCGGCGTGGGCGTAGCCCTCCCCGGGCCCCTCGATCACGCCCGTGGAGTGCTGCACCGGGTCACCGGATTCCCCGAGTGGGACGGCTTCCCCCTGCGGGACGCGCTCGCGGGGCGGCTCGGGACGCCGGTCGTCGTCGACAAGGACACCAATGCCGCCGCGCTGGGGCTCGCCGTCGCCGGGGAGCGCGGATCGTTCGCGTATCTGCATCTGAGTACGGGGCTCGGGGCCGGCCTGGTGATCGGCGGCACCGTCCACCGCGGTGCCCGGACCGGCGCCGGGGAGTTCGGGCACCAGGTGGTCCGGTTCGACGGACCGGTGTGCGGCTGCGGCAACCGGGGCTGTGTCGAGGTGCTGTGTCTCGACGCCGTGGCCCGCGGTGACCTCGCCGAGGCGGCCCGGGTGCTCGGCGTCGGGGCCGGCAACCTGGTCGCGCTGCTCGACGTGGACGTCGTCCTGCTGGGCGGCCGTACCGTCGCCGCCGCCCCCGAGGCCTTCGTACGGGGCGTCGCCGCCGTCCTCGAGGAGCGGGCCCGGCGCGGCGGCGAGGAGCCGGTGCCGGTGCGGCTCGCCTCCGGCGAGGTCGCCGAGGGCGCGGCGCAGCTGCTGCTGGCCCCGCTGTTCGGGCGCGCGGAGGGCTGAGCCGGCGCCCGTCTCGGCCGATTGAGGGGATCGAGGGCGCCGTACGGAGCGGCACACCGAAACCGCCGCCCGCACCCGGCATGGTCATGTGTTCATGCGACTGCACACGCCCCTGTCCCTCTGCCTGGCAGCCGCCGCCCTCCTCCTC
>NZ_WVUG01000463.1 GCF_017614965.1 Streptomyces griseorubiginosus
GTCGGGCCGGACCGGGGGCAGGTGGTCGTGGCTGGGCGGACGGGGGTAGACGGCCGGGGTGGACGACGAGGCGGCCGTCGTGCGTCTTCCGGGCGTGGATGCGCCGTGGTTGCGTCGGGGCGGGGCGCGCCCGCGCGCGGCGCGGCCGGATGCCGGTGACGGCCCCGCGTTCCTTCGCGGCGCGACCGCGTGCCACTGCGATCCCGCGCCTCCTCGCGTGTCGACCGGACGCCTGCTGAGAGGCGCAGGGCACCGGACGGCATAGGCTGGGGCGGGTTCCGCAGAAGGACGCCCGACCCTCGCACCGCATCTTGGGAGACATACGCATGGCACCCGGCACCCTTCCCCCCGCCATGGACCGACCGCACTTCATCGGCATCGGCGGTGCCGGGATGTCGGGCATCGCGAAGATCCTCGCCCAGCGCGGAGCCAAGGTGGCCGGCAGCGACGCGAAGGAATCCGCGACCGCCGAGGCGCTGCGGGCCCTGGGCGTCACGGTGCACATCGGACATGCCGCGGAGCATCTCGCCGACGACGCCAGCTGTGTCGTCGTCTCCTCGGCGATCCGGAAGGACAACCCCGAGCTGGCCCGCGCCGCGGAGCTGGGCGTCCCGGTCGTCCACCGCTCCGACGCCCTCGCCGCCCTCATGGACGGCCTGCGGCCGATCGCCGTGGCCGGGACCCACGGCAAGACGACCACCACCTCCATGCTGGCCGTCTCCCTGTCCGCGCTGGGCCTCGGCCCCTCGTACGCGATCGGCGGCGACCTGGACGCGCCCGGCTCCAACGCCCTGCACGGCGAGGGGGAGATCTTCGTCGCGGAGGCGGACGAATCGGACCGCAGCTTCCACACGTACGCCCCCGAGGTGGCGATCGTGCTGAACGTGGAGCTCGACCACCACGCCAACTACGCGTCCATGGACGAGATCTACGAGTCCTTCGAGATCTTCGCCGGGAAGATCGTGCCCGGCGGCACCCTGGTGATCTCCGCCGACCACGAGGGCGCCCGTGAGCTGACCCGCCGGCTGGCCGGTTCGGTCCGGACGGTGACATACGGCGAGGCCGAGGACGCCGACGTGCGGGTTCTCTCCGTCGTCGCCCAGGGCCTGAAGAGCGAGGTCACCGTCGAACTGGACGGCGCGCCACTCACCTTCACCGTCTCCGTGCCCGGCAGGCACTACGCCCACAACGCCGTCGCCGCCCTCGCCGCCGGCGTCGCGCTGGGTGTCCCCGCCGCCGAGCTGGCGCCCGCCCTGGCCGCGTACACCGGGGTCAAGCGGCGGCTGCAGCTCAAGGGCGAGGCGGCCGGCGTGCAGGTGATCGACTCCTACGCCCACCACCCGACGGAGATGACGGCCGACCTGGAGGCGATGCGCGCCGCGGCGGGCGAGGCCCGGATCCTGGTCGTCTTCCAGCCGCACCTGTTCTCCCGGACGCAGGAGCTCGGCAAGGAGATGGGACAGTCGCTCGCGCTCGCGGACGCCTCCGTGGTCCTCGACATCTACCCGGCCCGCGAGGACCCGATCCCCGGCGTGACGAGCGAGCTGATCGTCGAGGCCGCACGGGCCGCGGGCGCCGACGTGACGGCGGTGCACGACAAGAACGACGTGCCGGACGTGGTCGCGGGAATGGCGAGGGCCGGTGATCTCGTTCTCACCATGGGCGCGGGCGACGTCACCGACCTTGGCCCGCGCATCCTGGACCGTCTCGCGAACTAAGGGGCTGAGCTTCATGTCGTACGACGTCGACAAGCCGGACGAGCAGTGGCGTGCGGAGCTGACGCCGGCCGAGTACGCGGTCCTGCGGCAGGCCGCCACGGAGCCGGCCTTCACCGGTGAGTACACCGACACCAAGACCAAGGGCGTCTACTCGTGCCGCGCCTGCGGCGCCGAACTGTTCACCTCCACCACCAAGTTCGAGTCCCACTGCGGCTGGCCGTCCTTCTACGACCCGAAGGACACCGACGCGGTGGAGCTGATCGAGGACCGCTCGCACGGGATGGTGCGCACCGAGGTCCGGTGCGCCCGCTGCGGGTCGCACCTCGGGCACGTGTTCGAGGGTGAGGGGTACCCGACCCCGACCGACCAGCGGTACTGCATCAACAGCATCTCGCTGCGGCTCACACCCGACGAGGCTTGAGCCGGGACCCCGCCGACGGCCACTCCATACGGTCTACCGGCCCACCTCGTGGTGCCGGCCGTCGGCGCGGGGCAGGGGCTTGAGGTCGACCTGGATACGGTGCGTGGAGTCATGGCTCACCGAGCCGCCGAGCCGTGCCTCCACCACGCCGAGGCGCAGTCCCGCGCCGCCCTCGCCGACCCGGTGGAACTGCACCGCGAACTCCAGGCTCACCTGCTCCACACTGAACCGCCAGTCGCTGGCAGCGCCCTCGGCCTGCGCCCGGGCCAGCTCCGCACGGACCGTGCCGATGGCCTCCGCGAGACCGACCGGTTCCGTCTCCCCCATGCCAACTCACCGCCGACTTCCGTTGATTGGCCGATCCAACCTCGTCACAAGTCTAGGGACGCACCAGCCCCGCGCGTAGGGTGAACCGGTATGGGGGAGCTACGTGCGGACTGGAGGCTCAGGCTGCGCCGCGGGGACGCTCGCGGTCCCGTCCGCGGCGCCGGGGTGCTCGTCGATCAGCACACGGCGCTGACCTGCGCCCACGTGGTGGGCGACCCGGACGCGGTCATGTGGGTGGAGTTCGCCGAGAACCGCGAGCTCGAGGGCGTGGGCGCGCGGGTGATGCCGGGCGGCTGGCTGCCGGAGGGCGAGGGCGGCGAGGACGTCGCCGTGCTGCGTCTGGACAGCCCGCGCCCGCAGGCGCGGCCCGCCCCGCTGGACGGCGTGCCGGGCGGCGGCACGGAGGTCTTCGCGACCGGCTACGCGGAGGGCTTCGACGACGGCATGACCCTCTGGGGCCGGATCAGCGGCGTCCACGGTGAGCGGGTGCAGCTCGACGCCGTCACCAGGGCGGAGGTGGTGCGCCGCGGCTTCAGCGGCGCCGCCGTGTGCACCCGGCCGTACGAGGGGCGCCCCACGCGCGTGGTCGGCCTCGTCGTCAGCTGGCGCGGCGACATGGACGAACTGCTGCCCGAGAACAACCGGCTCGCCTTCTCGTACCTGATCCCCGTCGAGCGGATCGCCGAACTCTCCCCGCTCGTCAAGGAGCTGAGCAGTCCGCACGCCTGGGACCACGGCTTCGAGGAGCGGTTGGCGCGCTGGTTCGAGGATCCCGACGAGGACCCCGTGAAGATCACCGTCGTGCCGCCGGACAGCGGCAAGGACCGCTCCTTACGGCACCTGCTGCACCGCGCCCACCTCGTCCACCACGGCGGTGTCTCCAGCCGGCCCGACCTCGCCGACCACGCCCTGGAGCACATCGGCTTCCCGACCGGCGCCTACCTCGCGTACTGGGACTGGCTGCTGGGCACCAGACGCCGCCCCTCACCGCCGCCCGTTCTCACCCGGCCCGCCACGGTCCTCGTCGACGGACTGGACGAGGAACCCGAGCCGGGACCCCTGATCGACCTGCTCGCCCGGCTGCGGGAGTGCGGCTTCCGGCTGCTGCTCGTCTTCCGGCACGAGGGCGGCACCGGCTGGACCGCCGCCCGCGACACCCTGCTGCGGCCCGCGCTGCTCGACCACGCCGACGCGCTGCTCACCCGGCTGCGGCGCGTGGAGTTCGGCCGCTCGGTCCAGTTCGGTGTCGTCGACCGGGAGTCGCTCGCCACCGCCACCGAGACCGCCGACCGGCACCGGACGGAACGCCTGCGGATCGACACGCTGACCGACCCGTCCCGCCAACTCGCCCGGCTGCGCGAGCTGATCGCCGTCCTCCGCGAGGACCTACGCCACCACGGAGGCCGGGCATGAGGGGCCCCGTCCGGCGCGGGGAGGGAAGGAGGGCGCCGCGAGGATGACGACCTGCCCGCACCGGCACTTCACCGGAGCCCCCTGCGGCGGCTCCGTCCTGCCCACCGGCTACTGCGCCGAGTGCGGCCGCCACGAGAAGGCCCCCGGGCTCCCCCCGCTGCCGAAGGACCCCGGTGACCTCGGACCCCGCGAACTCCTCGCCCTCCCGCGACGCGAGCCGCGCCCCGCCGAGGAGCGCCTGATCCACCCCGAGGCACCGCTGCGCATCCGCATGGGCTGCTCCTCCTGCGGCATCACCTTCGCCCCGCCCTACACCGAGGGCCCGGTGCCCCTGGAGGGCCACTGCCCCAACTGCGGCGAGCGCTACTCCTACCGGCCCGAACTCGCCCAGGACGAGAAGCTGCGCGAGCAGTACCGGATCCTCGGGCCCATCGCGCACGGCGGCCAGGGCTGGGTCTACCTCGCCGAGGACACCCATCTCGGCGACGTCGTCGCCGTCAAGGGACTGCTCAACCGCTACGAACGGGACGGCGCCCGGCTCGCCGACGTCGAACGCCGCAACCTCGTCGCCATCCGCCACCCCCGGATCGTGCAGATCCGTGACTTCGTCGCCCGGCGCGAGGACGGCGACCGGATCACCGGCGGCTACGTCGTCATGGACGACGTCGGCGACGGCACCCTGGAGAAGGTCGTCGAGGAGACCCGGCGCGGACAGTTCGTCCTCGACATCGAGCACGTCGCCGCCTACGGCTGCCAGATCCTGGAGGCCCTCGGCCATCTGCACACCGGCGGCGAACGGGTCTTCCTGTACGGCGACATGAAGCCCTCCAACGTCGTGCACCACCGCGACGGCGTCAAGGTCATCGACCTCGGCGGCATGCGCGAACAGGGCCAGACCGAACCGCCCGCCCATGTCACACCCGGCTACATGGCACCCGAGACCGAGGCCTCGGGCCTGCCGACCGTCGCCCACGACCTGCACACCGTCGGCGCCACCCTGCGCGACCTCGCCCGCTGGGCCGTGGACCGGGTGCCCGGCCTCGGCGCCGCCTCCTTCTGGTGGGTCCTGGAGCGCGCCACCAGAACCGACCCGGACCTGCGCTTCGCCGACGCCCAGGACATGGCGGGCCAACTCCGCGGCGCCCTCAGGGAGATCCGCGCCCTGCGCGGCAAGAG
>NZ_WVUG01000464.1 GCF_017614965.1 Streptomyces griseorubiginosus
TCCCCACCCCGACCGGCGTACCGCGATGGCATGCTGGACGCACGAGGAAGCATCGCGGGGAGCACATGGAGGGCATGGTGACCACGACGTCGGCGCGGACCGCGGACACCGGCGGTAGCGGGATGCCGCCCACCGCCCCGCGCCCCATGCGCGCCGACGCCCGCCGCAACTACGACCGGCTGCTCACCGAGGCCCGCGCGGCCTTCGCCACCCACGGCACGGACGCGTCCCTGGAGGACGTGGCCCGCCGCGCCGGCGTGGGCATCGGCACCCTCTACCGCCACTTCCCCAACCGCCACGCCCTGCTGAGCGCGGTCTTCGAGGACGCCGTCAACGACCTGCTCTCCCGGGCGAGGGAACTCCAGACGGCACCGGAACCGTGCACGGCACTGGTGACGTGGCTGCGAGAGGTCGTGACGCACGCCGGCGAATACCGGGGACTGGCCAGGGCGTTGATGTCCGTCTCATCGGACCGGGCCTCGGCCCTCGCCCGTTGCAGCACCCCCATGCGCGAGGCGGGAACGGCCTTGCTGACCCGAGCCCAGCAGGCCGGCAGAATCCGCGCGGACGTCGAGATGGGCGACCTGCTACAGCTGACGCACGCGATCGCCCTGGCGGCGGAGGAGTCACCGGCAGACCCACAACTGCCGGACAGACTGCTCGATCTGACCCTGAGAGGCTTGAAGGACGCCTGAGGACAGCGCCGCTGAGGGGCCTTACCGCCGCCGCATGTCCGCGACACGGGCCCGCTCAACCCCGGCGTCCCCCAGCACCGTCGCCGTCCTGAGGCCGGCCCCCGGAACCTGCCGCCGCTGTCCCGGCAGGGCCCGCGCCTGACGCGGGGGGACCGCATCGCCCCCCGGGTTCCCGGAGCCACCCGACGCCCCCGCCACGGCGATCTGCACGCCCTGGTCCGCCAGGGCCTGCAACTCCGTCGCCGCCCGGTCGTCGTGGGCCGGCGGCTCGTCCGTCACCAGCCGCGTGATCACATCCGTGGGCACGGTCTGGAACATCGTGTCCGTCCCGAGCTTGGTGTGATCGGCGAGCACGACGACCTCCGCGGCCGCCTGGACCAGGGCCCGGTCGACGGAGGCCGACAGCATGTTGGACGTGGACAGCCCGCGCTCCGCGGTGAGCCCGCTCCCGGACAGAAAGGCCCGTGAGACGCGCAGCCCCTGCAGGGACTGCTCGGCCCCACTGCCCACCAGCGCGTAGTTGGACCCACGCAACGTCCCGCCGGTCATCACGACCTCCACCCGGTTGGCATGGGCCAACGCCTGGGCGACGAGCAGGGAGTTGGTGACGACGGTCAGGCCGGGCACCCGGGCGAGCCGGCGGGCCAGCTCCTGCGTGGTCGTACCGGCCCCCACCACGATGGCCTCGCCTTCTTCGACGAAGCCCGCGGCGAGATCGGCGATGGCCGTCTTCTCGGCGGTCGCGAGATGGGATTTCTGCGGAAAGCCGGACTCCCGCGTGAAACCGCCCGGCAGTACCGCACCGCCGTGCCGGCGGTCGAGGAGTCCTTCTGCCTCCAGTGCGCGCACGTCCCGCCGTACGGTCACTTCAGAGGTCTGGACGACGCGGGCGAGCTCACGGAGCGACACGGCCCCGTTCGCTCGCACCATTTCGAGGATCAATTGGCGACGTTCTGCAGCGAACACGAAACTGACAGTAATGCCAACGACCGTCTGCTTTCAGCTGTTTGCGCCGAATAGCAGAAGTTGTTCGCACGCAAGCACGCCGAGTGGTATAGGGCCTACCCATCCCGCCTATGCCGCACGCACGCTCGACAACTCCCCGTGACCAGCGGGGAATCGCTTTCGGCCGTCAGACCTCGCCGCCGCTCTTGCGGGTGTGCAACTGCCGTGCCACCTCGGCGATCGACCCCGAAAGGGAGGGATACACGGTGAAGGCGTTCGCGATCTGTTCGACCGTCAGATTGTTGTCGACGGCGATCGAGATCGGATGGATCAGTTCCGAGGCGCGCGGCGAGACGACCACACCACCGACCACGATGCCCGTGCCGGGCCGGCAGAAGAGCTTCACGAAGCCGTCCCGGATGCCCTGCATCTTGGCGCGCGGGTTGCGCAGCAACGGCAGCTTCACCACGCGGGCGTCGATCTTCCCGCCGTCCACGTCCGCCTGGGTGTACCCCACCGTGGCGATCTCGGGATCGGTGAAGACGTTCGACGACACGGTCTTCAGGTTCAGCGGAGCGACGGCGTCACCCAGGAAGTGGTACATCGCGATACGCCCCTGCATCGCCGCCACCGAAGCGAGGGCGAACACACCGGTCACGTCACCCGCGGCGTACACACCGGGAGCCGTGGTCCTGGACACCTTGTCGGTCCAGATGTGCCCGGACTCCCGCAGCTTGACCCCGGCCTCCTCCAGGCCCAGCCCGGCGCTGTTCGGAATGGCACCGACAGCCATCAGACAGTGCGACCCGCTGATGACCCGCCCGTCGGACAGCGTCACCTCCACCCGGTCGCCGACCCGCTTGGCGGCGGCGGCCCGCGAGCGGGCCATGACGTTCATGCCGCGCCGGCGGAAGACGTCCTCCAGCACCGCGGCCGCGTCCGGGTCCTCACCCGGCAGCACCCGGTCCCGCGACGACACCAGGGTCACCTTGGACCCGAGCGCCTGGTAGGCGCCGGCGAACTCGGCGCCGGTGACACCCGACCCGACCACGATGAGCTCTTCCGGCAGCTCGTCGAGGTCGTAGACCTGGGTCCAGTTCAGGATGCGCTCGCCGTCGGGCTGTGCGTCGGGCAGCTCACGGGGGTGCCCACCGGTCGCGATGAGCACGGCGTCCGCGGTCAGCGTCTCCTCGCTCCCGTCGACGGCGGACACGACGACCTTCCGGGACCCGTCCAGGGCCTGCATGCCCTCCAGCCGCCCGCGCCCGCGCATGACCCGCGCGCCGGCCCGCGTGACGGAGGCGGTGATGTCGTGCGACTGCGCCAGAGCGAGCCGCTTCACACGCCGGTTCACCTTCCCCAGATCGACACCCACCACCCGGGCGGCCTGCTCCAGCGGCGGGGTGTCGTCGGCGACGATGATCCCCAGCTCTTCGTACGACGAGTCGAAGGTGGTCATCACCTCGGCCGTAGCAATGAGAGTCTTCGACGGCACGCAGTCGGTCAGCACCGACGCCCCGCCCAGACCGTCGCAGTCGACGACGGTCACCTCCGCGCCGAGCTGGGCGGCCACCAGGGCCGCCTCGTATCCGCCGGGTCCGCCACCGATGATCACGATCCGAGTCACGTACCCCATTGTCCCGCACCGCTCAAGGTGCTACTGCCCGGGGCCGTGGCAACGGGTTGGGCAAGGGGCGCCTGTTCCCTGTGAGCCCCCTGTTCTCCCTGCCGTACCCTCTCCCCATGTCGCTCTACGCCGCGTACGCCGGCAACCTCGACGCGCGGCTGATGACCCGCCGCGCCCCGCACTCGCCGATGCGCGCCACGGGCTGGCTGAACGGCTGGCGGCTGACGTTCGGGGGCGAGCACATGGGCTGGGAGGGCGCCCTGGCGACCATCGCCGAGGACCCCTTCTCCCAGGTCTTCGTCGCCCTGTACGACATCGCGCCGCCCGACGAGGACTCGCTGGACCGCTGGGAGGGCGTGGGCCTCGGCATCTACCGCCGGATGCGCGTCCGCGTCCACACCCTGGAGGGCGAGGAGTCGGCCTGGCTCTACGTCCTCAACGGCTACGAGGGCGGCCTCCCCTCGGCCCGCTACCTGGGCGAGATCGCGGACGCAGCCGAGTCGGCCGGCGCCCCCCACGACTACGTCATGGAACTCCGCAAACGCCCGTGCTGACCCCCCATTCGTTGGAAACGACAAGACAACGATCGCCATCCGGTGAGCTCCGTCATCTACGCGCGTAGGCCCAGACCAGCTACCCTCAGTCGCGTGAACGCATCTCTTCTTCCGGACGACATCCAGGGCGACCCGCACGCCGCCGCCGACGCCGCCGCCGCGCGCCTGCGCGAACTGACCGGCGCCGAGACCCACGACGTCGCCCTCGTGATGGGCTCCGGCTGGGCACCGGCGGTGGACGCCCTCGGCACCCCCGACGCCGAGCTCCAGGTCACCGAGCTGCCCGGTTTCCCGCCGCCGGCGGTGGAGGGCCACGGCGGCAAGATCCGCTCATACGCCATCGGCGACAAGCGCGCCCTGGTCTTCCTGGGCCGCACCCACTACTACGAGGGCCGCGGCGTGGCGGCGGTGGCCCACGGCGTCCGCACCGCGGTCGCCGCCGGCTGCAAGACGGTGGTCCTCACCAACGGCTGCGGCGGCCTCCGCGAGGGCATGCGCCCCGGCCAGCCGGTCCTGATCAGCGACCACATCAACCTCACGGCCACCTCCCCCATCATCGGCGCGAACTTCGTCGACCTCACCGACCTGTACTCCCCCCGCCTGCGCGCCCTGTGCAAGGAGATCGACCCCACCCTGGAGGAGGGCGTCTACGCCCAGTTCCCCGGCCCGCACTACGAGACCCCGGCCGAGATCCGCATGGCCCGCGTCATCGGAGCGGACCTGGTGGGCATGTCGACGGTCCTGGAGGCGATCGCCGCGCGCGAGGCAGGCGCCGAGGTCCTGGGCATCTCCCTGGTCACGAACCTGGCGGCGGGCATGACGGGCGAGCCCCTGAACCACGAGGAGGTCCTCCAGGCCGGCCGCGACTCAGCGACCCGCATGGGCTCACTGCTGGCGCAGGTCCTGGACCGGCTCTGAAGTCGCCGAAAGGTGGGGCCGCATTCCGTCGTAGGCGTGTGCGGGCCCGTCGTGGCCGCTCGCGCAGTTCCCCGCGCCCCCATGGGGCGCGTCGCAGCCGCCGTACGTGCGAAGGGGACGGGGCGGGGGGTGTCCGCCCGCAGTGTCGGGCGTCAACAAACAGCACCGCATAACCCAGAGCACCGCC
>NZ_WVUG01000465.1 GCF_017614965.1 Streptomyces griseorubiginosus
GGGCGGGTACGTCCGCCAGGAGCCCCACCGCCCCGTGCACCGCGTCCACATGCCGGCGCATCTCCTCGGCCCCGTCCTGGTCGAGGGAGGCGCACGCGGGAGGGAGGCCCACGAACACTCGCTCGGCCAGGCCCGCCGCTACCTCGGCCAGGGCGCGGGTGTCGGTGCCGCGTACGTCGCCGTACCGCAGGGAGCGGACCAGGGCGGGCAGGGCCTGGGCGAGATGGCCGACGTCCGCGTCGAGGGCGGCCCGGTCGGCGAGGACCCGCATCACCACGGGAAGCGCCCGCGGCAGTTCGGCCAGCAGACAGCGCTCGGCGAGCCCGGTGACGTCAGCGAGCCCCTGCGCGGCCAGCGCGTCCGCCTCCGCCTTGGCGGTCGCGGCGCCGAGCACGGTCGTCCCCCACACCCCGGCCTCCGCCACCCGCACCGACAGCTCCGGCTCCCAGCGCAGCCGCCAGGTCTCCCGGAAGGTCCCCGTGCTCCCCCGGGAGGCGACCGGCTCGCCCCAGCCGATGCCCAGCAGCCGCAGCCGGTGCAGCAGCCTGCTGCGCCCGGCGTCGGTCTCCTTGCGCAGGTCGAGCTCCACCTCCCGCTCCAGCGCCTCTGGTTTGAGCCGCAGCCGGCGCTGGGTCCGGTCGAGGTCCCGCTGCAACGGCACCGCCGGCGCCTCCCGCGGCACCTCTCCCAGCACGTCCCCGACGACCAGCCGGTCGTGCACCAGCCCCAGCGGCACGTCCGAGCCCTCGCACATCACCGCGCGCACGGCGTCGGTCGTCTCACCGAGCCCCGGCAGGGGGCGTCCCCGCATCGCCGCGAGCGTCTCGGCCAGTCGTACCGCCTCGATGACATGCGCGGAGGAAACGAGCCGGTCCTCCTGCCGGAGGAGTCCTGCCACCTTGGTCATCCAGCGCTCGATCGGCCGGTCCGGGGCACCGAACAGATGCCCGTACCAGCCCGGTGACTCGATCCCCGCGCCGTACCCGCTGACCCGGGACAGCCGCCGGTGCGTCCACGGCACCCATGTCATGTCCGCCTTGACCTTCGGCAGGCCCTTCAGCAGCGCCCGGTCGGCCGCGACGGTCGTCCTCTCCCGCAGCGCGGGCACGTGCCAGGCCCCGCACACCACGGCCACCCCGCCCCCGAACTCCCGCTCGGCCGCCCGCATCCGGAGCCGCATATGGGCCTCGCGCACGAGGTCCCGGTCGCGCCCACCGACGCCGTACGTCTCCCGCAGCGCCGCCATCGCCTCTTCGAGCACGGCGAACGGCGCGAACGCGTCCCCCTCGCCCACTCCCCGGTGCTCGACGACGTCCTCCCACCACCGCTCGGGGTCGTCATATCCCGCAGCGTCCGCGAGCACGGCCAACGGGTCGATCCGGACGTCGACTTCGGAGGCGGCGTCGGCCCCCTCCGCTCCCTCTCCTCCGGCTCCGTCGGTTTTCCGCTCCGTCGGCCCCTCGGTCCTGTCCTGCCCCCACGCCAGCGTGTGGGTCGCCGGCAGGTCGATGAAGCGGGCCGGGACCTCGTGGGCCAGGGCCCAGCGGATCGCCACCCACTCCGGGGAGAACTCGGCGAGCGGCCAGAAGGCCGAGCGGCCGGGCTCGTCCACCGCGTGGGCGAGGAGCGCGACCGGCGGCCGCATGTCCTCCTCGGCGGCCAGCGGGATGAGCGCGTCGGCCTCGGGCGGCCCCTCGATCAGCACGACGTCCGGCCGGGCCGCGTCCAGCGCCGCGCGCACCGCCCGCGCCGATCCGGGCCCGTGATGCCGCACCCCGAGCAGCAACGGCCGGCCGCCCCCCTGACCCGTCACGCGCTCACCTCCCGGCAGGCCCGGTAGAAGTCCGTCCAGCCGTCACGCTCGCGGACGACCGCCTCCAGGTACTCCTGCCAGATCACCCGGTCGGCCGCGGGGTCGCGCACGACGGCGCCGAGGATGCCGGCGGCCACGTCACCGGCCCGCAGCACACCGTCCCCGAAGTGGGCGGCCAGGGCGAGCCCGTTGGTGACGACGGAGATCGCCTCGGCCGTCGACAGGGTGCCGCTGGGCGACTTGAGCTTCGTCCGCCCGTCGGCGGTGACCCCGTCGCGCAGTTCGCGGAAGACCGTGACGACCCGGCGGATCTCGTCGACGCCGTCGGGCACGGCCGGCAGCTCCAGGGAACGGCCGATCTGGTCGACGCGCCGCGAGACGATGTCGACCTCGGCCTCGACGCTCTCCGGCAGCGGCAGCACCACCGTGTTGAAGCGGCGGCGCAGGGCGCTGGAGAGGTCGTTGACCCCGCGGTCGCGGTCGTTGGCGGTGGCGATCAGGTTGAAGCCGCGGACCGCCTGGACCTCCTGCCCCAGCTCCGGTATCGGCAGCGTCTTCTCGGAGAGGATCGTGATCAGCGTGTCCTGGACGTCCGCCGGGATACGGGTCAGCTCCTCCACCCGCGCCGTCATCCCCTCCGCCATGGCCCGCATGACGGGGCTCGGCACCAGGGCGTCCCGGCTCGGGCCGTGGGCGAGCAGCTGCGCGTAGTTCCAGCCGTACCGGATCGCCTCCTCCGGCGTGCCCGCGGTGCCCTGCACGAGCAGGGTGGAGTCGCCGCTGACCGCCGCGGCCAGATGCTCGGACACCCAGGTCTTGGCGGTGCCGGGCACGCCCAGCAGGAGCAGGGCGCGGTCGGTGGCGAGGGTGGTGACGGCGACCTCGACGATGCGGCGCGGGCCCACGTACTTCGGTGTGATCACCGTGCCGTCCGGCAGCGTGCCGCCGAGCAGATACATGGCCACCGCCCACGGCGACAGCTTCCATCGGGCCGGGCGCGGCCGGTCGTCCTGCGCCGCCAGCGCGGCGAGTTCACCGGCGAAGGCGTCCTCGGCGTGCGGCCGCAACGCGTCGGCCGGTTCCTCCACAGGTACGTCGGCTGCTTCGACGGTCGTCGGTTCCACGGACACAGACATGGCTGAGGCCCCCTCCAGCTCGGCCGGTTCGGATCTGTCACCCACCGTGCACCACGCCACTGACAATGCGATGTGACCTGCGCAAACGCCCTCGCAGAGCCGATTGTCAGTGGCGGGATCTACCGTCGGAGACATGACTCAGCAGGGGGTGCGCTGGAGCGCGGAGCAGGTGCTGGCACTGGCGCCTGACGCCGCGTCACGCAAAGCGGGAAGCAAACTCGGCGCGGCGGGGCCGTGGTCCGAGGCGGGGACCTGTGACGAGGGGACGGTGTGGGGGCTGTGCAAGGGCAGTGGCGGCAAGCCGTACCAGACGGTCGTCGACATCGCGGACGCGACGGGGCCCGCTTACAAGTGCAGTTGTCCGAGCCGCAAGTTCCCGTGCAAGCACGCGCTCGGGCTGCTGCTGCTCTGGGCGGGCGAGGACGCCGCGGTGCCGGCGGGCAGTCCGCCGGACTGGGCGGCGCAGTGGATCGAGGGGAGAAGGAAGCGGACGCAGGAGAAGCGGGCGGCGGACGCCTCCGGTGCCGCTTCGGCCTCCGCTGATCCGGAGGCGGCCCGGCGCCGGGCGGAGCGACGGGCCGAGCGGGTCACCGCGGGCGCGACGGAGCTGGAGCAGCGCCTGGCGGATCTGCTGCGCGGCGGCCTGGCGAGCGCGGAAGGGGCGGGGTACGGGCAGTGGGAGGAGACGGCGGCCCGCATGGTCGACGCCCAGGCGCCCGGACTGGCGGCGCGGGTGCGCGAGTTGGGGGCGATGCCGGGGTCCGGACCGGGCTGGCCCGTGCGTCTGCTGGAGGAGTGCGCGCTGCTGCACCTCCTCGACCAGGGCTGGCTGCGGCGCGAGCAGTTGCCGGACGGCCTGGCGGCGACGGTCCGCTCCCGCATCGGCCTGCCCGGCACGGCGGACGGCCCGCCGCTGCGGGACCACTGGCTGGTCCTGGCCCAGTACGACACGGCGGACACCCGACTGACGACCCGCCGCATCTGGCTCCACGGCGCCGATTCGCGGCGCACGGCGCTGATCCTGTCCTACGGAGCGGCGGGCCGCGCTCCCGAACTGGCACTGCCGGTGGGCCTGGCCCTGGACGCGGAGGTGTCCGCTCATCCGGGCGGCCAGCAACGCGCCTCCCTGGGCGAGCAGTTCGCACCGCCGGCGTCGACACCGGTACGGCCGCCGGGCATGACGACGGCCGAGGCCGCCGCACACTACGGCACGGCCCTGCGCGGCGATCCGTGGCTGGACTCCGTCCCGGTCACGCTGGACCGCGTCATACCGACCCCGGCCGGCGACTCCTGGCAGCTCGCGGACGCCGACGGCGACACGGCACTGCCCCTGACCCCGACCGCCCGGTCCCGGCCCGGCCTCTGGCGTCTGGTCGCCCTGTCGGGGGGCACCCCCGTCAAGGTCTTCGGCGAGTGCGGTCACCGGGGCTTCACACCACTGACGGCCTGGCCGGAGGGCGAGGGCGAGGCGGTCCGGCTGTGCTGAGCGGCGGCCCCGACCAGCGTGCACGGCCCGTCCGGGTGGCGTCCGCGGAGAAACCCGCCGACCGCTTCCTCACCTCTTCCCTACCTCTTGCATGGATACATCCCGTCCCACAGGACACCCGCAACCGACTGAGCCTTCAACCACTCCCGGGCACGCGAGGGAAAGGAACCGCATGAACAGGACGTCCACACCTGTGGATGCGCCCGCTCCGGGCGTCTGGGAGGAGCTCGTCACGGCCGCCCTGCTCGGCACGGAGCGCCGTACACCGCCCGGCGGCACCGCCGGCCGCGAGGCACCGGTCGCCCTGCTGGACGCGGCGGCCCTGGAGACCGTACGACGGCGGGCCGGCCGGGCCGACCGGTCACAGCGGCGAGTT
>NZ_WVUG01000466.1 GCF_017614965.1 Streptomyces griseorubiginosus
CCCCGGCCCCGACCCACCACAAGGCCGTAGGCGCTACACAAGCCCCCACCGAACCCGCACAGGCGCCGCAGGCATCCCGCGGCTACTCCCCTTCCCCGGACTCCCCTGCCGCCGGCAACTGCTCCCGCACCGGCGGCGCCGGAACCTGCGGCGGCACCCCCTGCTGCGCCTTCTCCAGGAACCGCAGCAGCTCCACCGGGAAGGGAAGCACCAGCGTCGAGTTCTTCTCGGCCGCCACCGCGGTCACCGTCTGCAGCAGCCGCAACTGCAAGGCGGCCGGCGTGTCCGCCATCTGCTGCGCCGCCTCGGCCAGCTTCTTCGACGCCTGCAACTCCGCGTCCGCGTTGATGACCCGGGCCCGCCGCTCACGGTCCGCCTCGGCCTGCCGAGCCATCGACCGCTTCATGGTCTCGGGCAACGAGACGTCCTTGATCTCGACCCGGTCGATCGTCACCCCCCACTCGACCGCCGGACTGTCGATCATCAACTCCAGTCCCTGATTGAGCTTCTCCCGATTGGACAGCAGATCATCCAGCTCGCTCTTGCCGATGATGCTCCGCAACGAGGTCTGAGCCATCTGCGCCACAGCGAACCGATAGTCCTCGACCCGCACCACGGCCTCCGCGGGCCCGGTCACCTTGAAGTACACGACGGCGTCCACCCGCACGGTGACGTTGTCCCGGGTGATCCCCTCCTGCGCGGGCACCGGCATCGTCACGACCTGCATGTTGACCTTCTGCAGCCGGTCCACGAACGGCACGATCATCGTGAACCCCGGCCCGCGCACCTCGTCCCGCAGTCTCCCCAGCCGGAACACCACCCCGCGTTCGTACTGCTTGACGACCCGCGCCGCCGCCATCACGTACACCGCCCCGGCTGACGCGAGGGTCACTCCCGCCGCCACCAGCGCCTCGACCATGTCGGCCCCCAGGGGACTGAGCGCTACCTGTACTCCGAAGGTAACTCCGCCACCCGAACAAGAGGGAGCCCCCGCACACCGGTTGTGTACGGGGGCCACTCACCAGCAGACGTCTCGCAAGCAGACGTCTCGGAAGCAGACGTCAGCCGATGCTCACGCCGTAGTAGCTCAGCGCCTCGGTCACCGGCTGGAAGAAGGTCGTACCGCCGGAGCTGCAGTTGCCGCTGCCACCGGAGGTCAGCCCGTACGCCACGCTGCCGCCGTACAGCGGACCACCGCTGTCGCCGCCCTCGGCGCACACCGTGGTCTGGATCAGACCGTAGACGACGTCACCGCTGCCGTAGTTGACGGTGGCGTTCAGCGCGGTGACCCGCCCGCTGTGCGTACCGGTGGTCGATCCACGGCGGTACACGGTCGTGCCCACGCTCGGCGTGGCCGCGCTGGTGATGGTCTGGCTGCCGACCGTGCTCGGGTGCGAGATGGAGGAGTTGGTGTAGCGCACCAGCGCGAAGTCGTTGCCCGGGAAGCTGTAGCCCACGTTGGTGCCGAGCACCGTGGTGTGGCCGGAGTTGGAGTACCAGGTGGAGGCGACCTCACCGCAGTGGCCGGCGGTCAGGAAGTAGTAGGTGCTCCCGCTGTGCACGTTGAAGCCCAGGGAGCAGCGGTACTGTCCGCCGTAGATGGCGTCGCCGCCGGAGATCAGCGGCTTGAACTGCCCGGCCGAGCGCTTGATGGTGAGGGCCCCGGCGTTGGCGCCGGCCTCGCGCTTGATCTTGGCGATCTCGGCCTTGGAGACCGTGCTGTCGACGGTGACCAGGACACGGTTGGTCTTGCTGTCGACGGCCCAGGCGGTGCCGGGGACATCGGCTTTGAGCACCGAGGCGTCCGCACTCTTCAGCGCGCTCGCGCTGAAGGTGGGGGACTCGGACGCGTTCGCGCTGGGGACCGCGATCGCGGCGGCGGCCACGAGACCGGTGGTGACGGCGATCAGCCGGGTCCGTCTCGAAATGCCGCTGCGAGGGGTGGTGCGCTTGATCCTCACGTTCGTTCCTCCCAAGGGGAAGTCGGGGGGCCCGCGTGGGGTCGGGGCCCCGTGAGGCGCAGCCCGGGGCATGATCGTCCGGGTTCCGGACAAGCCGTGCCCCTGACAAGCGCTTGTCGGGGAGTATTCGGCCGAACGACCGCCAGCCGCAAGGGCGCCTTTCGGCCGTCAACCTGTGAACGAACCATGCGATTTGGCCAGGCACGCCCTGGTTCGGCGCGGACCACGGCCTCGCCACCCCGGGTCGCGGTGCGTTGCGGCATCGGGGTCGAAGTTCCGTATTCCACACGCCCTTTCGCACACCGGCACTACCAGCCACCCCCGCCCCACACCCGCTCAGCGCCGTCCCGATTCGGGGGATGTCCGGAAGTCGACCGTCCGGATCACCCTCGATCCTGTGGGCGGCCCAGCCCGAGACGGGAGCGCAGGGTCGAGCCCCGGTACTCCGTGCGGAACACCCCGCGTTCCTGGAGCAGCGGCACCACCCGGTCCACGAACTCGTCCAGTCCGCCCGGGGTGAGATGCGGTACGAGGACGAAACCGTCGGCGGCGCCCCGCCGCACGAACTCCTCCAGCTCGGCGGCGACCGAGTCCGGGGTCCCGATGAAGGACTGCCGGGCGCCCGCCTCGATCACGGTCTCCCGGATGGACAGTCCCTTCTCCTTCGACAGGGCCCGCCACTTCTCCGCGATCACCACATTGTCGCCGCGCCGGGTGCGGCCCTGGATGATGGCGGACTCCGGCACCGGATCGATCTCGGGGAGCGGCCCGTCGGGGTCGTACGCCGACAGGTCGACGCCCCAGATCTGCTCCAGGGCGAGGATCGCGTTCTGCGGGGAGACCTGCTGCCGCCGGATCTCGGTGGCCCTCTCCTGCGCCTCGGCGGCGGTGTCACCGAGGACGACGGTGACACCGGCATGATCTTCAACTCCCCCGGTTCCCGGCCGTACTTGGCAAGGCGGCGCTTCACGTCGGCGTAGAAGGCGCGCCCCGCCTCCAGCGAGCCGTGCCTCGTGCTGTGCCATCCCGGGGGACAACCCCCGGACCCCCAGCCGGAAAAGATCACGTCGGCGGTGGAGGCGGCGAACTCCCGCCCTTCATCCGAGTCCCCCGCCTGGATGACCACCGGATGCCCCTGCGGTGAGCGCGGCACGGTGAACTCGCCCGCGATGTCGAAGTGCCGCCCGTGGTGGGCGAACGGCCGGCTGACGCCGTCCGGCGTCCAGGAGTCCCACACCTTCCGGGCCACCTCGACGAACTCGGCGGCGCGCGTGTACCGGTCGGCCCGGTCGAGGAAGCTGCCGCGGCGGAAGTTCTCGCCGGTGGAGGCGTCGGAGGAGGTCACCACGTTCCAGGCGGCCCGGCCGCCGCTGAGGTGGTCCAACGTGGCGAATCTGCGGGCGAGTTCGTAGGGCTCGTTGAAGGTGGCGTTGACGGTGGCGGCGAGCCCGAGGTGCTCGGTCACCCCCGCGAGGGCGCCCAGCACGGTGAGCGACTCGGGGCGTCCCACCACGTCCAGGTCGTGGATGCGGCCCTTGTGCTCGCGCAGTCTCAGTCCCTCGGCGAGGAAGAAGAAGTCGAACAGGCCGCGTTCGGCGGTGCGGGCGAGGTGCTCGAAGGACGAGAAGTCGATCTGCGACCGCGCCCGCGGATCCGCCCACACGGTGGTGTTGTCGACGCCGGGGAAGTGGGCCGCCAGGTGGATCTCTTGTCGAGGCCGTACGGTCATGACGCTCCCCCTGTCACGGCGTACCGGTTGGCGGGCCTGGACAGGCCCAGGTGTTCCCGGAGCGTGCTGCCCGGATAGAAGGTACGGAACAGCCCGCGGTGCTGGAGCAGCGCCACCGTGCCGTTGACGAGCCGCTCCAGGTCACGGCGCGGCTCGGCGGGTGTGAGGTGGAATCCGTCGACGACACCGTCGGTGTGCCAGGCGGTGATCAGCTCGGCGAGGTCCACCGGGCCGCCCCGGTACAGCGGGCCCTGCGCGGTCTGTCGGGGCCCGCCCCCGCCGTGCCCCGGCTCGGCCGCGTGCTCCCCGTCACCGAGATCGACGAGCAGGCTCGCGAGGACGCGCAGGGTGTCGGGATCCCGCCCGGACTCGGCGGCGACGGCGCGCAGTTGATCGCGTACGGCGGCGGCCTGGGCGGCGCTCGCGGCGCGCACGAGGACCACGTCGGCGTACCGGGCCGCGGTGCGCCGGGCCTGCCCTTCGGTCGCGTCGACCACACGGACGGGGTGGCCCTGTGGAGGGCGCGGCACGATCGAGGGGCCTCTCACCGAGAAGCCCGCGCCCTCGAAGTCGACATGGTGCAGCTTGTCGCGGTCGATGAAGCGGCCGGTGCTCACGTCCCGTATCTCGGCGTCGTCCTCCCAGCTGTCCCACAGCCTGGCGGCCACGTCGGCCACTTCGCCGGCCTCGCGCCACAACTCCTCGGCGGGAGCGGCGTGCCGGCGGCCGAAGAGACGGGCCTCGCCCTCGGTGGCCGACACGTCGATCCGCCAGCCGGCGCGGCCCCGGCTGACCCAGTCGAGGGTGGCGACGGCGGCCTGGACGTGGAAGGGCTCGGTGTGCGTGGTGGTGACGGTGGGGACCAGGCCGACGCGGCTGGTGGCGGGCGCGACCCGGGACAGGACGGCGAGCGCGTCCGGTCCGGGCCGGGCGAAGGTGTCGCCGAGCGTCACGAAGTCCAGCCCGCCCCGCTCGGCGAGCCGCGCCAGTTCGACGTACGGGCCGGCGTCGAACACCGTCGGCTGATCGAGAGCGGCGGCCAGGTGCAACAGCCCCCGGCCGTGCGATGAGGTCATGTGGAGGAACCTTTCGAAGCCACGCCCACCCCGGCGGCCACGCCC
>NZ_WVUG01000467.1 GCF_017614965.1 Streptomyces griseorubiginosus
CGCCACGGTCTCGTCGCAGATGATCAGCCGCTCGACCAGCTCGTCGATTGTCCGGTACTCGACCTTGCCGTCGGTGAACTGGGCGACGTAGGCCAGCGTCTCCGGACTGTAGCGGGCGGGGTGCTGGTACAGCGTGCGGATGCGGCAGCCCCGCTCGATCAGCGGACGGTCCCGGTTGAGGCCCTGGGCGAGGGTGTGCTCCAGGCGGCGACGGCTCGGCTGGACCGTGAGCATCTCCGTCTGGGTCTGGGCGGTGGCCAGGTCGAGCGCCGCGTTGATCCGGTCCAGGCCCTCCAGCACGGTGATGGAGTGAGTGGTGGCCGTCGGCTGGGCACTGATGCTCATGAACGGCTCGAAAGCGTCGGCGAGTTCGATGGACTCCCGGCGGCGCTGGGTGATCTCGTGCTCGATCGGGTTGAGCCGCTGGGCGAGGGCGATCGAGGGGGGTACCGGGCGTAGCCAGTTCGGGTCGTCGGGATCGGGATGAAGGAGGGCGAACTCCATCAAACAGGGCGCGGGTTCCACATCCGCACGGGCTAGGCGTCCCGTCCGGAGAGCGTTCCCGTAAAGGCGGCGCCCGTCCTCGCACAGGGCGGTCAGCCCGTGGGGATGTGTCCGCTTAGTCTCATTTATCGCCAAATCTCCACCCCCCAGGGTCCTGAACGTGCAGGAACATGATGCATCGTTTGTGTGGCCATGACGTGCCGGAATGGGCCATCGTCGTATTCGGACGGGGGAGAGGTGACCTTTACATGAGGACGAAGCCGACTATGCATAAGAGAATGCTTCGCTCGGCGCTTGTCGCCGCCTTCTCCACCGCTGTGGCCTTCGGAGTACTCGGCGGCCTCACGGGGGCGAAGGGCGACAGCGCGCAGGACAGCACTTGGCGCACGACCTCTGTCTCCGCCGCCGCGGCCGGCGACAGTACGTGGGTCGTCACGGCGGCGGACGTCCCGGGTGACAGCACGTGGGTCGCGCCCAGTGACAGCACGTGGGTGGCGCCCAGCGACAGCACGTGGGCCGTGCAGTCATGACCACCCCACCCGACGACCGCTCCTTCCGCCGCGAGATGGCCACCGCCTACCGCTCGGGCTGGCACTTCATCGACCTCGTCACCGCGATCCCCCACTCCGGTGACTCGCTGATGGTGACCGTCTTCGGTGAGCCGGTCGTCGTCACGCGGGACGAGGACGAGGACGTACGGGCGTACCGGTGCCTGCGGCGGCCTCGGGGGGCGCCGCAGCCCGTGCGGTGTGCCGTCCGGTACGGAATGATCTTTGTGAACCTGGACCAACGAGACCATCGGCTGGTGGAACCGGAAACCCCCCAAGTTCGGACCATCTCAGCCACCCCCCGCAGTGCCTGACGCGATTCCCCCGTCGTAACAGATCGCTCAGGTGCTTCCCCCCGCAGCGGCGTCACCGTGACCTGAACACGGTGACGCCGCTGCAGCTTTGGGCGACATTTCGGGATATCGGGCCAAGCGGCGACCGTCGGCCAGTGGCCGGAATTCGGCCGGTACCGCGAACCGCCCGGCGTCACCCCTGCCCCATCGCCCGCGTCAGCTCGATCTCGATCACCACCCGGTCGGGATTCGGCGCCGGCGTGCGCTCGTAGCGCTCGGCGTAGCGCCGCTCGGCCTCCGCGACCCGTGCGCGGTCCGTCCGTACGGCGGCCCGGCCCTCCAGCGTCGCCCAGCGCCGCCCGTCCACCTGGCACACGGCGACCCGTGCCCCCTCGGATCCGGCCGCCAGCACATGGGCCACCTTCGTACTGGACTTGTTGGTGATCACCCGAGCCAGTCGCGCCTCGGGGTCGTATGTGACACCGACGGGCACCACGTGCGGGCTGCCGTCCGGGCGGAGGGTGGTCAGTGTGCACAGGTGGCGTTCCCGCCAGAAACGGAGGTACGCGGGGTCCGGGGCGCCGGGGTCCTGGGTGTAGGTCGCCATGCCCGGAACTTAGCCCCTGGGGACCTCCTGCTCTACCCTTGAGTGGAATAGACTCAACTTTGTGTACGCTGACTGAGTCAGCAACTGGAGAACGTGGCAGGAGGAGAGCGCGAACGTGGACGCCGAGCTGACCAACCGGAGCCGGGACGCCATCAACGCGGCGAGCAACCGCGCCGTGACCGAGGGGCACCCCGACCTCACCCCCGCCCACCTGCTCCTCGCACTGCTCCAGGGGCAGGACAACGAGAACATCACCGACCTGCTGGCCGCCGTCGACGCCGACCAGGCGGCCGTACGCGCCGGAGCGGAGAAGATCCTCGCCGGACTGCCCAGCGTGACCGGTTCCACCGTCGCGCCCCCGCAGCCCAACCGCGAGCTGCTCGCCGTCATCGCCGACGCCACCGAGCGCGCCCGCGACCTCGGCGACGAGTACCTCTCCACCGAGCACCTGCTCCTCGGCATCGCCGCCAAGGGCGGGCCGGCCGGTGACGTACTGTCCGGGCAGGGGGCCAGTGCCAAGAAGCTGCAGGAAGCCTTTCAGAAGGCGAGGGGAGGACGCCGGGTGACCACACCCGACCCCGAGGGCCAGTACAAGGCCCTGGAGAAGTTCGGCACCGACTTCACGGCGGCGGCCCGGGACGGCAAGCTCGACCCCGTCATCGGCCGCGACCAGGAGATCCGCCGCGTCGTACAGGTGCTCTCGCGCCGCACCAAGAACAACCCCGTCCTCATCGGCGAGCCCGGCGTCGGCAAGACCGCCGTCGTCGAGGGGCTCGCCCAGCGGATCGTCAAGGGGGACGTGCCCGAGTCGCTGAAGGACAAGCGGCTGGTCGCCCTGGACCTCGGCGCGATGGTCGCCGGGGCGAAGTACCGGGGTGAGTTCGAGGAGCGGCTGAAGACCGTCCTGGCCGAGATCAAGGACTCGGACGGCCAGATCATCACCTTCATCGACGAGCTGCACACCGTCGTCGGCGCGGGCGCCGGGGGCGACTCCGCGATGGACGCCGGCAACATGCTCAAGCCCATGCTGGCCCGCGGCGAACTGCGCATGGTCGGCGCCACCACCCTCGACGAGTACCGCGAGCGCATCGAGAAGGACCCCGCCCTGGAGCGCCGCTTCCAGCAGGTCCTGGTCGCCGAGCCCACCGTCGAGGACACCATCGCGATCCTCCGCGGCCTCAAGGGCCGTTACGAGGCCCACCACAAGGTCCAGATCGCCGACAGCGCGCTCGTCGCCGCCGCGACCCTCTCGGACCGCTACATCACCTCCCGTTTCCTCCCCGACAAGGCCATCGACCTCGTCGACGAGGCCGCCTCGCGGCTGCGCATGGAGATCGACTCCTCCCCGGTCGAGATCGACGAACTCCAGCGCGCCGTCGACCGGCTGAAGATGGAGGAGCTGGCGCTGGAGAAGGAGACCGACCCGGCCTCCCGCGAGCGGCTGGAGAAGCTGCGCCGCGACCTCGCCGACAAGGAGGAGGAGCTGCGCGGCCTGACCGCCCGCTGGGAGAAGGAGAAGCAGTCCCTCAACCGCGTCGGTGAACTCAAGGAGAAGCTCGACGAGTTGCGCGGCACCGCCGAACGCGCCCAGCGCGACGGCGACTTCGACACCGCCAGCAAGCTGCTGTACGGCGAGATCCCGGCCCTGGAACGGGACTTGGAGGCCGCGTCGGAAGCGGAGGAGGAGGCCGCCAAGGACACCATGGTCAAGGAGGAGGTCGGCTCCGACGACATCGCGGACACCGTCGCCGCCTGGACCGGCATCCCCGCCGGGCGCCTGCTGGAGGGCGAGACGCAGAAGCTGCTGCGCATGGAGGAGGAGCTGGGCAAGCGCCTGATCGGCCAGAAGGAGGCCGTGCAGGCGGTGTCCGACGCCGTGCGCCGCACCCGCGCCGGCATCTCCGACCCCGACCGCCCGACCGGCTCCTTCCTCTTCCTGGGCCCGACGGGCGTCGGCAAGACCGAACTCGCCAAGGCGCTCGCCGACTTCCTCTTCGACGACGAGCGGGCCATGGTCCGCATCGACATGTCCGAGTACGGCGAGAAGCACAGTGTCGCCCGTCTGGTCGGCGCGCCTCCCGGCTACGTCGGCTACGAGGAGGGCGGTCAGCTGACCGAGGCGGTGCGCAGGCGGCCGTACAGCGTGGTGCTGCTGGACGAGGTCGAGAAGGCGCACCCCGAGGTCTTCGACGTGCTGCTGCAGGTGCTGGACGACGGCCGTCTGACGGACGGTCAGGGCCGTACGGTCGACTTCCGCAACACGATCCTGGTGCTGACCTCAAACCTCGGCAGCCAGTTCCTGGTCGACCCGTTGACCAGCGAGGCGGAGAAGAAGGAGCAGGTCCTGGAGGTGGTCCGGACGTCCTTCAAGCCGGAGTTCCTCAACCGCCTCGACGACCTGGTGGTCTTCTCGGCGCTGACCAAGACCGAGCTGGAGCGCATCGCCAAGCTCCAGATCGACCGTCTGGCCAAGCGGCTGGCGGAGCGGCGCCTCACCCTGGAGATCACCGACGAGGCGCTGGACTGGCTCGCCACGGAGGGCCTGGACCCGGCCTACGGCGCCCGTCCGCTGCGCCGCCTCGTCCAGAGCGCCATCGGCGACCGCCTCGCCAAGGAGATCCTGGCGGGCGAGGTCAAGGACGGCGACACGGTCCGGGTGGACGCGTTCGGAGATGGCCTGATCGTCGGGCCGACGACGGGCAAGACGCTGTAACCGACAACGCGGCCCCGGGTACGTGACCCGGGGCCGCGTCTCGTTTCTGGGCCGCGTCCTGGCTCAGTTGCCGCCCCCGCCGCAGCCGCCCCC
>NZ_WVUG01000468.1 GCF_017614965.1 Streptomyces griseorubiginosus
CGCTCACTCCCGCCCGCGCCGAACTACTCCGTGCTGTGGGCGAGTTCGATGTCGTGTTCGTCGGCGTCGCTCCCGGAGACCGTCACCGTCGCCGCTCGCGGCGGGTACCCCGTCGCGATGAGCGTGTACGCGCCGCTGTCCAGGTCGGAGAAGGCGTAGGCGCCGTCGATGTCGGTGCGGGTCGTGGCGATCACGTTGCCCGCCGCGTCGACGAGGGTCACGCGGGCGTCGCTCAGCGGGGCACCGCCTCCGCGGATCGTGCCCCGGACGTGGACGCCCGGCCGGAGTTCCACCTCGACCCGCGTGGTGCCCGTGGCGCCGATCTCGACGGGCAGGGCCAGCGGGCGGTGCTTGGGGGAGTTGACGGCCAGGGTCACCGTCCCCGGCACCAGGTCGGTGACCGTGAACTCGCCCAGCACGTCCGTCCGTCCGCTCGCCAGCACCTCCCCGCGCTCATCCGTCACGATGACCACCGCGTCGGCGACCGGAGCCCCGCTGTCCGCGGACCGCACCAGACCGGCGAGCCCGCTGGTGCCGCTCAGCAGGACGTCGTACGAAACCGGGACGTCCGCGACGACGAGCGTCGAGGCCTGCGGCTGGAACCCCTCGGCGGAGGCGATCAGCACATACGAGCCGGCGGTGGGCGCCTCGACGCCGTACGAACCGTCCTGCCGCGAGACCGACCTGCTCAGTTGTTCGCCGCCGAGGGAGATCAGTGTGACCGCGGCGGCGGCCACCGGTACGCGCTCGGCGGCGAAGACGTGCCCGGTCACGGGGATGCCACCGCCGTTCGGGTGGGCGAGCGGGCCGAGAGCGTCCCCCGCGCCCGACGGGACTCGACCGGGCGTGTCCATGCAGGGGGCGTCCACCGTCGAGACGGATGCTGCGGTACCGCCCGCGCCTGCCGAGCTCGGCGCAGCCATCGCTGCGGCGCCCGTGGCCGCCGTGCCGCCACCGCCCGACGCACTCTCAGCCGTCATCCCACCGTCAGAAGTCGCAGCCCCGTGCCGGGGAATGAGCGAAGCCACCGCGAAGGCCAGCAGAGCGGCGCCGCCGCCGACCGCCAGGACCGTCCTGAAGCCGTTCTCTGAGGGGACGGAGAGGGGGCCCAGGCGGATGGTCATCTGGGAGAGGATGACGCCGGCGACGGCGCTGGCCGTCGACGTGCCGATGGACCGCATCAGCGTGTTGAGGCTGTTGGCCGCGCCCGACTGCGACGGCGGCACCGCGCCCATGATGAGCGAGGGCATCGCGCCGTAGGTGAAGCCGATGCCGGAACCGATGACGCAGGACACCAGTACGAACTGCCACACCTCCGACATGAGCAGGATCTGCAGGCCGTAGCCGGCCGCGACGATCAGGGAGCCGAGCATCAGGCTCGCCTTCGGGCCTTTCGCCTTGGAGAGGGCGGCGGAGACCGGGGCCACCGCCATCATCACCAGGCCGGACGGGGCCATGACCAGACCGGCGGTGAGCAGCGACTTGCCCAGGCCGTAGCCGGTCGCCTCAGGCAACTGCAGCAGCTGCGGAAGCACCAGGGACATCGCGAACATGCCGAAGCCGAGCGCGACCGAGGCGAGGTTGGTGACGAGGACCTGGCGGCGCGCGGTGGTGCGCAGGTCGACCAGCGGCTGCTCGGCCCGCAACTCGTACCAGCCCCACAGCAGCAGTACGACGACGGACGCGCCGAACAGACCGAGCGTGGTGCCGCTGTCCCAGCCCCAGTCGCCGCCCTTGGAGATGGGGAGCAGCAGGCAGACCAGGCCGACCGCCATTCCCAGGCCGCCGACGACGTCGAAGCGGCCGCCCGTGCGCACCTTGGACTCCGGCACCACGAACAGGACCAGGAGCAGCGCCACGACCCCCATCCCGGCCGAGCTCCAGAACAGCACGTGCCAGTCGAAGTGGTCAGCGATCAGCGCGGCCGCGGGCAGTCCGAGCGCGGCGCCCACGCCGAGCGAGGCGCTCATCATCGCGGTGGCCGAACCTAGGCGTTCCGCGGGCAGTTCGTCCCGCATGATGCTGATGCCGAGCGGGATCACACCGCCGGCCGCGCCCTGCAACGCCCGGCCGATGATCATCGGGGTCAGCGAGTCGCTGAGCGCGGCCGTCACCGAACCCGCGACCAGCAGGACCAGGCTGGTCAGCAGCATGCGGCGCTTGCCGTACATGTCACCGAGCCGCCCCATCATCGGGACGGCGACGGCCGCGGCGAGCAGCGTGGCCGTGACGGCCCAGGCGGTGTCGGACGCCGGGGCGTTCAGAAGCTTCGGCAGCTCCGGGACGATCGGGATCACCAGGGTCTGCATCAGCGAGACCACGATCACGCCGAAAGCCAGGACCGCTACGACGGCATGTGCCCGCGGCGCTGCGGACACCACCCCGTCGTCGGCGGGTCGGGGGAGTGCGTGGGACATGGTCGGGCCTCCGTGGGCGGCGTTGGGCATCGGGTGTGCACGACTCGACAAAACTAAGTCAGTTGATTGACTTAAGCAAGAAGGGGCTGGGTGGCGTACGGCGTCGGATTTCGTGAGGGCCCGGTGGAGGGCCGAGGAGGGAGGGGCGGCGGAGGGTCGGAAGGGAGAGCTGAGTGGAGCACGGGGAATGACGGCCCGCGCGCGTGGGCCGTCATGCGGGTATGTAAGACCCATGGGCCGCACCGATTACTTCCACGACCCGGACGCCCCTCCGGCCACCTCCGTCGTACCCGCCGTCGTCGCCTTCGTACGCGACGACGCCGGGCGCATCCTGCTGGTCCAGCGTTCCGACAACGGCCGCTGGGCGCTGCCCGGAGGCGGCCACGACCTCGGCGAGTCCATCAGTGACACGGTCGTGCGGGAGGTGTGGGAGGAGACCGGGATACAGGTCGAGGTCGTCGACCTGTCCGGCATCTATACCGACCCCGGGCACGTCATGCGGTACGACGACGGGGAGGTCCGCCAGCAGTTCAGCCTCTGCTTCCGGGCGCGCCCCACGGGCGGCGAACTGCGCACCAGCGGCGAGACCACCCAGGTCCGTTGGGTCGACCCGGACGCCCTCTCCGAACTGGACATCCACCCGACCATGAGCCTGCGCATCACCCACGCGGCGGACCGGACGCGTACGTCCCCCTATATCGGCTGACGATCAACTGAGCAGGCCCCGGGGCACACTGACCCCATGTCCACTCGTCGCAGACACTGCCCCGAATGCCGGCGCGAGATCGCCGTCGTCGCCGGCCGGTTCGCCCGGCACGACCCGCCCGGCGCCCGCGGGACCGGCGTACTGGTCTCCTGCCCCGGCTCACGCCGACCGGCCCAACCGGACGCCGCGCAACCGTCGTTGGACGGCTACGTCATCCCCGAGATGCCCGGCCAACTGCCCCTGTTCTGACTACATCTGACCGCTGACGATCGCCTGCTCGGCCGGGCCTCCCGCATCCGCCCTCCTCAGTTGCCGGCGACCGATTTCACCGCCACCGAGACCGGCGTCGCCCCACCGACCAGCTCCAGGGTCAGCCCCGCCGTCGCGGGCGTGTCCACCAACTCCGCCAGTACGGCGGCCACATCGTCGCGCGGGATCGCACCGCGGCCCGTGTGCGCCTCCAGCCGTACGAGGCCGGTGCCGGGGTCGTTCGTCAGTGAACCGGGGCGCAGGACTGTCCAGTCGAGCCCGTCCAGACTCCGGACGTACGCGTCCGCCTCGCCCTTCGCCCGCAGATACACGTCGAACACGTCGTCCCCTTGGTGCGCCGGGTCGGCGCCCATCGACGAAACGATCACGTGCCGTCGTACGCCCGCCCGAACCGCCGCGTCCGCGAACAGGACCGCCGCCCCCTTGTCCACGGTGTCCTTGCGAGCCACTCCGCTGCCGGGACCCGCGCCCGCCGCGAAGACCGCCGCGTCGGCGCCGCGCAGGCACTCGGCGACCTCCTCGACCGAGGCCGACTCCAGATCCAGCAGCACCGGTTCGGCACCGGCCTCCCGTAGGTCGTCGCCCTGCTCGGCGTGACGGATGATCCCCGCGACCTCGTCTCCGCGCGCGGCGAGCAGCCGCTCCAGCCGCAGCGCGATCTGACCATGACCTCCAGCGATGACAATGCGCATGTCTCCGACCGTACGCCCGGACGGCCGCATCCGCCGCACGACTTGAGCCACGCCCCAGGGCGCACGCCCGCAGCGCACGCGCAGGGCGAAGGGGCGGCGGCCCGTACAGACGCATGATGGGGCGCACGCGCGGAGCGTACGAGCTGGCGTTGTGCACGCCTGGCGCGCGAGCTGAAGCGTGTGCGCCGGGTGCACCGGCTCGGGTTGCGCGCGCCCGGCACATGATCCTGCCGCGAGTGCGCCGGGCGCCTGAACTCGCGTCGGGTGCGCCGGGCGCGTACGCGTATCACGCGCGCTCGGAGTGCATGCGCTGTGGCTTCGCGCCCCGTCGCCGCCGGTCGGGTGGGGGCGCCTCCCTCTCGGCGCGCGGGCGCGGCCTCACGCAAGCCGGCGTGAACGTTCAAGCCGCACGCCGCTCAAAGCACCGACACTCACTCCAACCGTGCGCCCGCAGAGCGCGAACCCACTTCACACACCCCTGCCCGCCATGCACGCCCGGAGCGCGCCCCCACGCCGTGCGCCCTCAATGCATACGCACGCTCCGGCGTACGCCCCTCAGCGCAAATCCAGCGCCACACACCCCGGCTACCCGGGGCAGGCTCCTGCGGTCGCCCACTCGCAGCAGCCCCGGCAGAGCCACCTCCCGGCAGCCCCATGCC
>NZ_WVUG01000469.1 GCF_017614965.1 Streptomyces griseorubiginosus
CGAACAGGCCGTGCTGCGCCGCAACGCCACCGACTCCCTGGTCAGCCTGGGCCGCCGCAACCAGAACCTGGTCCGTCGGCAGATCAGCTTCATCAACAAGCTGGAGCACGAGGACGCCGACCCGGCCACCCTGGCCAACCTCTTCGAACTCGACCACCTCGCCACCCGGATGCGCCGCAACGCCGAGAGCCTGCTGGTGCTCGCCGGCGAGTCCAGCCCCCGCCCCTGGGCCACCCCGCTCGCCCTCACCGACGTGCTGCGCGCCGCGCTCTCCGAGGTCGAGGAGTACCGCCGGGTCACCCTGCGGCGGATCGAACCCGCGCACATCACCGGCTCGGTCGTCGCCGAAGTCGCCCATCTGCTCGCCGAGCTGGTCGAGAACGCGCTCAGCTTCTCCCCGCCGGACTCCGACGTCGAGATCGAGGGGCGCCGCACCAGCGCCGGCTACCTGGTCGCGATCGTCGACCACGGATTCGGCATGGACGCCCAGGCACTCGCGGAGGCCAACGTCCGGCTGTCCGGCACCGCCAGCTTCATGGCCGAACCCACCCGGTTCCTCGGCCACTTCGTGGTCGGCGCCCTCGCCCGCAAGTGCGGCATCGAGGTACGGCTCGGGGAGGCGCCGGCGGCCGGCGTGGTCGCCCGGGTGCTGATCCCGACCTCACTGCTGACGGAGGCCCCGCAGAAGAAGGCGGCGGACAAGGCGGCGGACAAGGCGGTGCTGCCCGCACCGCGCAAGGAGACGGAGGTGCCGGCCGCCGAGCCGGTCACCGTGGCGGCGGAAGCGAAGCCGAAGAGCGTGGACGAGAACCGGAACGAGAACCGGAACGAGAACAGGAACGAGGGCAGGAGCGCCGGCGTGCGGGGCGGCGCCTCCGCCGCCCGCACCCGCAACGGTCTCGTCAAGCGGCCCCAGCGCAGCGCGATCGCGGACGCCGTCAGCGAGACGGACCGGCCGCTGCGGCCGGCACCCGGCGGGCCGGCCCCCGACCGGAGCCCCGAGGAGATCTCCGGGATGCTCTCCACCCTGCGCAGCGCCCACATGCGGGGCGGGATCAGCGTGGAGAAGGAGAAGAAGCAGGACAAGCAGCAGGACAAGCAGCGGTCCGCCGAACAGGGTGAGGGTGACGCCAAGTGACCACCGTGGACGCCCACAACGACTCGCAGACCTTCAACTGGCTGCTCGCCAACTTCGTCCGGAGCACCGACGGGGTACGGGACGCGGTCGCCGTCTCGTCCGACGGGCTGCTGATCGCCGTGTCCGACGGGCTCGGGCGGACCGAGGCCGACCATCTCGCGGCGATCGTGTCGGGGCTGAGCAGCCTGGCGCGCAGCGCGTCCAAGCGGTACGGCTTCGACGGGGTCAAGCTCATCATGATCGAGATGGGGCGCGGATTCCTGCTCGTCTCCGCGATCCGCGACGGCAGCTGTCTCGGGGTGCTCGCCGACAGCAGCGGTGAACTGGGTCTGGTCGGCTATGAGATGGCGGTGCTCGCGGAGCGGGCGGGTGATCTGCTCACGCCCACGCTCATCGCCGATCTGCGGCAGGCGTTGCCGCGGTGAACGGCGAACTTCCCATGGACGTAGAACCGGTTGAGGACGCGACGTTCGTCCGGCCGTTCATCATCACCGGCGGCCGGGCCGAGCCGCTCCGGGCGGACCTTCGGCTGGAGACGCTGGTCGTGGCCGTCGGTGTGCCCGACGAGACGCTGACCTTCGAACGGCGGCACATCGTCGCGGTGTGCGAGCAGCCGACGACGGTCGCGGAGGTGGCGTCGCGGGTCGGTGTGCCGCTCGGCGTCGCCAAGGTGCTCGTGTCCGACCTCGTCGTCGCGGGTCAGCTGACCTGCCGGCAACCCGCGGAGCTGCCGCTCCAGACGCTCGAAAGGATCAGGGACCATGTCCGGGCGCTCTGACAGGACCGTGCCGCTCGCCGTGAAGATCGTGGTGAGCGGAGGACTCGGGGTCGGCAAGACCACGTTCATCGGGGCGATCTCGGAGATCGAGCCGCTGGACACGGAGGCCGCGATCACCCAGGTCTCGGTGGGCGTCGACTCACTGGACGGGGTCGAGTCGAAGACGACGACCACGGTGGCCCTGGACTTCGGACGGATCACCCTGGACCCGACGATCGCCCTGTACCTGTTCGGGACGCCTGGGCAGGACCGCTTCTCCTTCCTCTGGGACGACCTGGTGGAGGGCGCCCTCGGGACGGTCGTCCTCGCCGACACCCGGCGCATCGAGGAGTGTTTCCCGGCGGTCGACTACTTCGAGTCGCAGGGGGCGCCGTTCGTGCTGGCCGTGAACCGCTTCGACGGGGCGGAGCGGTTCGAACTGGAGGAAGTGCGCGAGGCACTGGGGCTGGGGGGTGACGTGCCGGTGCTGGAGTGCGACGCACGGGAGCGGTCTTCCGTGCGTGATGTGCTGGGTGCTCTGATGGATCGGGTGATCGGGGTCCGGGCCGCGCCCAGGAGGCGGGCCGCGATGGTGCGTTAGCGGCGGACTGCGGAAAGCACGAGGGGAGGGGTGTGCGTGTGAAGGCGAGAGCAAGGAGATGAGCGGCGCCGGGCAGGGCGCGGGCAGAGCGGTCGGCTCAACAGGAACAGGACCACACGCGACCGAAGTCGATGTGGGAGCGCTTGACCAGCCACTGCTGTGGATGCATGGAGTAAGTGGAACAGGCATCCGGTTCCGCGTCAACTGAGGTGAGACGTGCGGCTCATATGCTGGACAGCCTTGACAGTGACGGGAAACGGCCCCGTAGAGTCGATGGACGGTCCTGCTGAGGGGCTCGACCGTACTGCGCCGTGCTGCGCATCCGTGTGAAGGCACCACCGTGTTCCACCTACGTCGCGGAGCCTTCGCATGTCCTCGGACACCCTTGTCGCATTCCCCGCCGAATCCGCGCGGCACTCCCTGGTGATCGTGGGGGCCGGGCCGCGGGGGACCGGTCTGATCGAGCGGATCGCCGCCAACGCCCCTGAGCTGTACGGCGGTTCGGGTCTCGACATCCATCTCGTCGACCCGCATCCGCCGGGCGCCGGACGGATCTGGCGGGCCGCGCAGTCGCCGCTTTTGTGGATGAACTCGCACGCCGAGGACGTCACCATGTTCACCGACGAGACGGTGGCCATGGAGGGCCCGGTGCGCGAGGGTCCCACGCTGCACGAGTGGGCCGGCATCGACGGCGGTGTCTTCGCGGACCGGCAGCTGCAGGGCTCCTATCTGCGCTGGGTGCACGAACAGGCCGTCGCCGCGCTGCCCCCGGACGTCACCGTCCACCACCACCCGCGGCGCGCCCTGCGGATCGACGGTCCGCGGGAGGGGCGTCAGCTGGTGTGGCTGGAGGGCCGCTCCAGACCCCTCCCGGCCGATCTGGTGGTGCTGGCCATCGGCCATCTCGACGCGGAACTCGACGAGCAGCAGCGTGAGTTGGCCGACTATGCGCGCGAGCACGGGCTGGTGCACCTGCCGCCCGACTTCACCGCCGACAGCGATCTGTCCCCGCTCGAACCCGGCGAACCGGTCCTGGTCCGCGGGTTCGGGCTGGCCTTCGTCGACCTGATGGTGCTGCTCACCGAGGGACGGGGCGGGCGGTACGAGGGCGACACCTATGTGCCGTCCGGGCGGGAACCGGTGCTGTACGTCGGATCGCGGCGCGGGGTGCCGTACCACTCCAAGATCGGCTACGAGTGGAGCGGTGAGCGGCCGCCGCTGCCGCGGTTCTTCGGGCCCGGCGAGGTCGGTGAACTGCTCGCCAGGCCAGGCGGGTTCGACTTCCGGCGGGACGTGTGGCCGCTGGTGGAGAAGGAGTTGGGGTTCGCCCACTACCACCGGCTGTTCACCGTGCATCCGGAGCGGACCGCGATGTCCTGGGCCGACTTCGAGGAGAAGTACGCGGCGGGGAGCGGGGCGGAGATCCAGGCGCTGGTCGGATCCGCCGTGCCCGATCCCGGGGACCGGCTGGACCTCGCCGCGCTCGACCGGCCCCTGGACGGGGTGCGGTACGGGTCGCTGGACGAGTTCCAGGAGGGGCTGCGCGGATATGTCGAGCGGGATCTGAACAGACGGCACGATCCGCGGTACGACCCCGACCTGGCGGTCTTCCTTGCGCTGCTGTCCGTCTACGGGCAGCTGATCCGGCTCGGTGACATCGGGCCCTGGTGGCACGGGTTCTTCAGCTATCTGGCCTCCGGTCCGCCCGGGCCCCGGCTGCGTCAGATGCTGGCACTCTCCCGGGCCGGGGTGCTGAAGTTCCTGGGCGCCGACATGACCGTCACCGCGGAGGACGGGGTGTTCCGGGCGGCCAGTGCCACCGTGCCGGGCGCCGTCGTCGAGGCGCGGGCGCTGGTCGAGGCGCGGCTGCCGGAGCCCACCGTCGGGCGGGCGCGGGACACCCTGCTGCGCGAACTGCAGGCCGACGGGGCCGCCGAGACGGCGGACGGGCTGCTGCGGGTCGATCCCGGCGACGGACGGATCCTCGACCGGGCCGGGCGACCGCACCCCCGGCGCTTCGCGCTCGGCCCCTACACCGACGGCCGTACCCCTGGCGCCTTCACCCGGCCGCGCACGGGCGGCCCCGCGTTCCGCCAGAACGACGCGACGGCACGGGCGGCCCTGCGCTTCCTGACGGAGCTGGCCTCCCGGGCGGCGGCGTGACGGCCGGAGTGGGCGTGGCGGCGGGGGTGGGG
>NZ_WVUG01000046.1 GCF_017614965.1 Streptomyces griseorubiginosus
CTCCGGGTAGGCGTCCAGGAGATGGCGCAGGCGGGTGAGGAGGGGGGCGGGCCAGCGGTCGGCTTCGCGGAGCCTGAGTCCGTCGACCGGTTCCTCCAGCAGGTCGTAGGCCCGCCTGAGCAGCTCACCGTGAGCCGAGTCCCCGCGCGGGGGCGCCAGTTCGGCCAGCACGCGCAGCCCCTCCTGCCGGGCCCGGGTCAGCAGCGCGGTGAACTCCTCCGATCCGGGCGGGAGGGAGGCGGGCAGGCAGACGTGCCCGATGCCCCAGCGGCGGATCCCGGCCGGGAGGGTCGCGTTGCGCGCGGGCAGGACCACTCCGAGGCTGTCCCGGAGCCAGCCGGGGGCCGCCGGGTGGGGTGGCGGCGGCAGCGGTCCCGGGGTGAGCAGATGGGTCCGGCCGTCCTCCGCGCGGATCTCCACCTCGCCGCCGTGCCCCGACAGCAGGAGCAGGTCGCCGGTCGCCGGATGGACCTCCCGCACCCGGAAGGGCACGGGCACCGCCGTGACCGGGCCGCCCCCGGGCCAGTCCAGGCGCAGCAGCCGGTCACCGCCGTCCGCGGCGACGACCAGCCCCGCCTCCGCGAGCAACGCCAGGGAGACCGCGGGCGCCGGCAGCCTGCCCAGTACGGTGGCCGCAGCGTCCGGGCCGCCCTCCGCCGTCCCGTGCACCCGCCCGTCCGCCGTGGCCCACACCACCGCCCCGGACCGGGGGTCTCCGCCCAGCGCGGTGACCTCCGGGCCCGGCAGCCACCGCACGGTCCTCCTCTCCGGCGGCGCGGTCAGATGGTGCACCGTCACGCCGCCCTCGGCGTCCGCCGCGGCGACCAGCCCGGCCCGCACCGAGCACCACAGCCGCAGCACCGGCGCCGGATGCGACAGCGAGCCCAGGATCCGGCCGGGGTCCCCGTCGTCGACGATGAGCACCTCGTTCCCCCTGGCCAGGCACAGCACGCCCCGCTCGGCCGTCCGGGACCAGCCCACCGCCGCCGGCCGCACCGCCAGTGGATGCAGGACGGCGTCGGCGGTCCCGTCGACGGCCGTCGTCACCACGTGCAGCCCCTTGTCGCCGACCACGGCCGTGGCAGGGGGCCCCGCGTCCGCGACCGCGAGCAGGTGCGGCTCGGCCGGCAGATCGACCGAGAGGACGGACTCGCCGTCGTCGAGGCGCAGGACGGTACGGCCGTCAGCGGTCGTTGCCAGGGCCGCCCGGTGGCCGGCCCGGGCACACAGCAGCGTGCCGCCCAGCTCCGCCTGTGCGGCCAGCACGGTTCCGTCCGCGCGGGCCTCGGCGGCCACGCCCACGCCGAGGGTGGTGTGCTCGCCGTCGTACAGGTCCAGGTCGTGCCAGGCGGCCCCCGGCAGCGCGCCGCGCAGCCGCAGCCGCACCCGGCCCGCCCCGCTCGCGCCGAGGACCAGGGCGTCGCGGTCCGGGGGGCGGCTCAGGGTCAGGCCGTCCGGCTCGGCCCGGACGCCGATGTCCACCTCGGTGTGGACCAGCGTCCGTACCGTCCGTATCTCCTCGGCGTCGGCCCGGCTCACCAGGCCCGGCGGCGGTTCCATGCCCAGCCGCTCCGCCGCCATCACCCGCAGCCGCCAGGCCGGCAGCGACTCCCGTACGGCCTCCGGCAGCCGGGGCAGGAAGTGCAGGATCCAGCGACTGGCCTCGGCGGCGGCGGTGCCCTCGGCGAGCACCTGCCGGAAGAGGGGGGTGAGGGTGCGTTCGACCTCGGCCTCGGCGGGCGGCGGGCCGATGGTCGCCGTCCACAGCAACTCCTCGAAACCGCGCACGAGGGGTGGTGCGCAGCGATGCGCCGAGAGGGTGAAGTCGCGGACCGAACCGAGCAGATGGGGGTCGTGGACGTACAGCTCCCGCCGCAGGGCCGCGCTCACCTCCGGGTACAGCACCAGGGCGCGGCTGTCGGCGGCCTCCACCAGCGGTGAGAAGGAGAGCCTGGCCTCCAGACCGGTAGCGCTGTCCGGGGCGAACCGGAGCCGGGCTCCGCGCAGGAAGTACGGCTCCGCCTGCGCGGCCAGGCACAGCGAGCGGGCCAGCCGCACCACGTCCGGCTGATGCCTGCGCTGCTCCGCGATCAGCCGGAACGCGCCACTGCGTTCGGGCGCCGCCGTCATCGGGGCCGTCCCGCCGGCCGCGGATCCTGGCGGGCCGCCCGGGCCGCCGTCTGGGCGAACCGTACGGACACCCGGCGGTCCAGCGGGACCAGAGCGACCGTCCGTCGCACGGCCGCCGGGTACTCCTCCGCCGGATAGGGGGTGAGACAGACGACGGAGGTGCCCGCCTCGCGCAGCCGCCGCAGATACGGCAGCCAGCCGGCCGGCGAGGAGTGGTGCCGGCCGGGCAGCGGCGGCTGCAGGTGTCCGAGGTCGGACAGCAGGATCACCGGCTGCCCGTGCGGCGGCACCGGGTGGGGCTCCCAGGTGCGGCCCCGGTCACGGCTGACGCCCCGGGTGATGCGCAGGTCCAGCACGCGCAGCCCGCCCGGTGGCAGGATCCGGGCCGCGAGCCGGGCCGCCCACTCCTGGTCGTGCCGGAAGGGGCGCATCGACTCACCGCGGTCGATCAGCAGCAGTGCCCCGGCCCGGGTCGTGGGCCGGCGCCGGTAGGGCACCCGCTGCCGGGCGACCCGGCCGCCCGCGAGACCCCGTACGACGAGGTCCACCAGCCGGACGTGGTCGACGGCCCGTCCCGTCCGGTAGGTGCTGGCCACCGCGAGGAAGATCGCCCGCTCGGTCTGCGGGTTCCACGGCGAGGCGGGCAGCGGCGGAGCCGTGGCCCAGGGCACGTCGAACGCCTCGGTGTGGCCGAGCAGCGTCCCGGCGTCGTCGTCCCCGGGGTCGGGCGCGACGCCCTCGCGCCACAGCTCTCGGCCCGCCTCCGCGTCCGGTGCCGGCCGGGCGGCGCGGACCAGGAGCAGCGAACCGCCGGTGGGCGGGCGGGTGTCCGGGTCGGGGAGCCGTCCCGGGCCACCCGCTGAACCCAGGCCGGGACCGGGCCGCGAGGGCGCGGTGCCTGCCGTCGCACCGGGCTTGTCCGTCCGGTGCGGCGGGTCGCCGGCGCGGGCCGGCGTACCGTCGCCGCCGCGCGGTGGCCGTGGTGGGGGCGCCGCGGCTCGGCCCCGGCCGGTGGGCGCGTCATCCGTGGGCGCATCCCCCGAGGGCGCGGACGGGGCACGGCTCGCGGAGGGCAGCGCGAGGCCCATGGCCCTGGCCAGCGTGGTCATGCCGGCCGGATCGGACACCCCCAGGACGCGGGCCGCGCGCAGCAGATCCCCCAGACGGGCCGGGCCCGGGCTCATGCGTAGGCGGAGGTGTCGGGCGTGCCCTTCACCATGGCGAGGTCCGCGACGGCCCGCCACTCCGGTGAGTCGGCCGTCAGGGCCATCTGGTGGCAGGCCCGCAGCGTGTCCAGGAACTCGGCGGTGCTCGCCGCCGGCCGCGCCGCCACCGACTCGCTCTCGAACATCTCGGCCAACTCCAGGGTGAGCGCCTCGTCGTAGTCGTCCCCCATGTGCAACCGGGCGACCTTCAGGAGGTGTTCGCGGTCCGGCGACTCCAGCTTCAGCAGGATGCAGCGGCGCAGGAAGGCGGCGGACAACTCCCGCTCCTCGTTGCTCGTGATCACCACCAGCGGTGCACCCGCGCTCTCGGCCGCCGTCACCATCCGCCGGTCCGGGCCCATGAAGCGCAGGTTGTTGAGCGGATCGAGCAGGGCGTCGGGGACATCGGGGTCGGCCTTGTCGATCTCGTCGATCAGGACCACCGCGGGCCGGTCGCGCAGGGCGGGCGGGCAGTGTTCGTCCATGGCCGGGTCGAGCGCCTTCCACAGCGGGCCCGGCCGGACGTAGGACCGTGAACCGGAGCCCTTGAGCCGGCCCAGCGTGGCGTCGTTGAGCTGGCGGAACGCCTCCTCGCGCCAGAGCAGGTCGTGCGGTTCGGTGCGGGCGGTGACCACTTCGGCGTAGTAGCGCAGACGCATCAGCCGTGCCACGTTCGGCGCCAGGGTCGACTTGCCCGACCCTGGCGGGCCGAGCACCAGTAACGGACGGCTGGACGCCAGGGCGACGTTGACGGCCAGGACGGTCCGGTCGTCGAAGAGGTACACCTGGTCGTCGAGGCGGGCCGTGTCGCGCGGTGGTACGCGGGTGACCTCCGCGGGCCGCTCCGACTCCCCGGCCGGGTCGAAAAGCTTGATCAAGCCTACTGTCCCCCTTGTCGGACCAGACGTCGGACCGGACGCCGGACCAGATGTCGGCCAGACGTCGCATCACGTGCCGGATCACCTGCCGGACGCATGTCGGATCACTTCTCGGATCACATGTCGGCGCAGATCTCCGGCCTACCCCGTTGCTCTCTTCCCCATGGCACGCGCGGCCAGTACTCCGACGGCGAATCTGTCCGGCGGCGCGGGCGGGTGACGGAGCCTCAGCTCACCGACCGGCGCCGTATCCGCACCTCCGGGAAGCCGGTGGGCGCCGCCTGCTCGGGAGCGAGCGCGCGCCGAACACCCGTCGTCACGTCCACCCGGCTCAGCCAGGGCGCCCGGCGCAGGCCCTCCGGCAACGGCAGGTCCGGCCACGGGTCGATGTCGAGGAACATGACCGGCGAGGTCTCGAGCGCGGTCAGATCCAGCAGGTTCGGGCAGCGCAGTATCCGCAGCGACCGCAGCGACCGGCACCCGGTCAGTGCGGGCAGGGCGACGAGCTCCGGGTCGTCGGTGAGGACCAGTGAGCGCAGCCCGGGCAGCCGTGGCAGCACCTCGGCCAGTCCGTCGACCCGGCCCGAGCAGCACAGTTCGGGCACGGGGGTGCCGGCCCGCAGCAGCGCGCGCACCTGAGCGGACGACCGTACGCGCACCCGCCGCTCCGCGGGCCGGGGACGGGCGCCGAGGGCCGAGAGCCGCCTCGGCGGCCGTCCCGGCGGCGCCAGCACACTGCGGGCGGTGCCCTGGTCCGACTCGGCGGCCCGCAACTCGTCCAGGAGCTCGTGGAGTTCGGGGGAGGGGTGGCGGCCGAGCAGTTCGCCCGGGCTCGTGCCCGGCGCGTGGGCCAGGTGGTGGGCGGCCAGGAAGGTCCTGACCTCGGGGCCCGGGAAGGCCACGGTGTCCGGGCCGGGGCGGAACACCACGCCCGCCCGGTCCGCGAGCGCGGCCAGCAGGCGCTCGGGGGAGGCCGCGTCGGAGGCGCCGGGGTCGCGCAGCGCGCTCAGCGCGGTCCGCAGCGGGACCCGCGAGGCGTCCACGCCGAGCGTGGCGACGGCCAGCCGGCCGGAGGCCGCCCGCAGGACACTGTCGGGCACCTGGCGCGCGGCGAGGCCGGGCACGGCCGGGTCGGACGAGCCGGCCGGTTCCTCCGGGGGCCGCCGCCAGGCCGCCGAGACACCGGCCCGCAGCAGCCGGTGCCGGGCGACCGGCATCGGCCGACCGGTCCGGCGCACCGCCCGCAGCAGTGCCGAGACGGCGGCCGGGCGGCGGGCGACGCCGACGAGCAGCGGATCGGTGGCGAACCGGTCGGTGAGGAGCGCCCGGGCCTGCCGGTCCTCGGGAGTCGCCGTAGTGAGGGAGGCGAGCAGGGTGTGCACGCCGTCGGGGGACAGGGGCCGCAGCCCGACGACCCGGAAGCCCTCCCCGAGGCGGGCCCAGGGCACCCCGGTGCCGTTCGTGGCGATGACACACGGCGCCTGGGGGTGGGCGTCGAGCAGGCGCAGCAGGTGGTCCCACACGGCGGCGCGGTTGCCCTCGGGCACCGCGTCCAGGTCGTCCACGGCCAGGAAGGCCCGCCCGGACCGCAGTTGCCGGGCCACCCAGCCCGCCGGTTCCTGCGGGGCGGCCAGCGGGGCGAGCGTGGGCACCATGCCGTCCAGCCGGGGCAGCGCCCCCGAGCGCGCCGACAGCACGAGCGGTGTCCGGCAGCCCCAGGGCGCCCGGCCCGCACCCGCCGGCCCCCGTCCCGGGTCGTCCAGCGCCTGTGCGGCGAGCCGCGCCAGCTCGGTGCTGTGGCCGGCCCCCGTGGGACCGACGAGCAGGATGCGCCGCCCCAGCTCCGGCAGCAGCTCCGCGGGGACGTCACGGTCCGGCTCCGGCGCGCCCCGGCCGGCGCGGACGTCGAGGGTGCGGGCCACCGGCATCGCGGGCAGGGCCGGTGCCACCTCCTTGCGGAACTGCTCGGTGAAGGACCCGTCGTCCGCCGCCAGGGCGTCGGGCGCGTTCCCGACGGAGCGGTCGTCCAGCACGGGCGCCGGGGCCGAGCCCGCGGCCATCGCCGTCATACGGGCCACGATCCCGTCCAGGACGCGGTCCAGCGCCGCGCGGTAACGCGGGGCCTGCATGGTCATCAGGGCCAGCCCCAGCGAGCGGTACTCGGGCGGCTGGCCCGCGGAGAAGGTGTCGGCCGTGGCGACCGGTCCCGGCAGCCGCCGTTCGACCGGCTCCCAGACCAGGGGCAGCGCCGGCTGCGGCGCGGTCCCGGTCCTCGCCTGTCCCAGATTGCGCCGCAGCGCCAGCACCGCCCAGTCGTGATGGGCCGGGCCCTCGTTGAAGTACGCCGGGCTGCACAGCGCCAGTACGATGTCCGCGCTCTCGACGCCGTACGTCCTGCTCTGCTCGGCCGGGGAGGCGGGCGGCGGGACGAGGCGGTCGAAGCCAGGTCCGCCCGTGGCGTCCAGACGCCGTCTCAGCTCGTCCAGGAATCTCGCGACCCAGGCTTCGTCCCTGCCGCGCACGTAGCTGACGGCATAGCGGTACACGGGCACCATCTCATCCCCCGGTATGTGGCTTGCGTACCTGAATCCAGTTTCTCACGAGCCCGGGGGACCGGCCGTGGCAGAATCCCCGCCATCAACTCGTAACCATTCAGGCTTTATTGGCGAATTGTCAGGTAACATGCCCAACGTGCCGGTCGGGGAGCAGTCCCTGGGAAAGAAGCAGGCGAACCTGCTCACTGCCATCATGCGGGGGGTGCCTGTCCTGGGACGCGGCAAGGACTTCCACGCCCTGACCGACGGGGACATCCGCAGCGCGCTGGACAGACTTCCTGCGGGCTCCGACGTGTCGCAGGCGGGCGAGCTCAACCGGCTGCGCCCCCGCCTGCTGGACGCGGTCATCGGAGCCCGGACCCGGCAGGCGTGCTACCTCCGGGGGCTGCCCAGCCACGGCCTGGAGCCGCTGCTGCGGACCGTCGGCGAGGCCGTCCGCGCCCCGCTGGTCCTGCGCGTGGTGTACGGCGCCAGTACCGAGGTTCCGCTGCGGGCGCTGAGCTATGTGCTGCCGGCCGTCCGGATGGCGGCCCGGCTGGCCGCGGCCGGGCACCGGGCCCTGCACGTCCAGGTCGTGCTCGCGGGATCCCTCGGCTGCCCCATCAACGGCCTCACCGCCTCCGCGGTCGCCGAGGAGAACGAGTTGCTCACCCGGTGCCTCGACCGGCTCCTGACCCTGCTGATCCCGCACCGCTACGGGATCTACGGCACCCAGACCCCGGCCGGTGTCCTGGCCGCGCTGGAGGACCTGGTGCGCACCCTCACCCCGGAGAGGCGGGCGCGCGTCCTGGAGCGGCTCGGCGGCAAGGGCGGCGCGACGGCCGAGGAGCAGACGCTGCTGTACGCGGCCGCCCACGTCCTGGTCCACGACCGCGCCGCCGTCCCGCTGGCGCTGGAGCGGGGCACCGCCGTCCCGCCCGACGCCAGGGTGATCGACATCGGCGGCCTCCAGGAGCGCCACTTCCACGACGTACGACGCCTGTTCGCATCCGGGGCGGCGCAGGGGCCCGGGGCGCTGGTGCTGTCCCGGCACGCCGTGCCCCCGTACACCATGGCGCGGGGCGGGGACGTCGGACTGCGTCAGTTCCTGGACGGCGGCTCGCCGTGCGAACCGCCGGCCGAGACCGCCCGCCGCGATCTGGACCTGCTGTGGGACGAGTTGCTGCCGAGCGACCTGCGCCGAGTCGTCGACGTCCGGCAGGAAGCCCTGCGATGACGCCCTCTCCCTCTTCTCTCGGCCGTACGGAACTGGCCGCCCACTGGCGCGAGTTGGGGATCCGCCCCGGTGACACCCTGCTCGTGCACGCCTCCCTGCGGGCCCTCGGGCCGGTGCGCGGGGGAGCGCGGGCCGTCGCCGACTCCCTGCTGGACGTGCTGGGGGCGGACGGCACCCTCGTCGTATACACGCAGACCCCCGACAACACCGATCCGTCCCGCTGGCCCGTCACCCGCGGCTATGCCGTGCCGGCCAGTGAGTGGCCGCGGCTGCGTGCCTCCCTGCCCGCCTTCGATCCCGCCCGGACCCCGAGCTTCGGGGTCGGGGTCCTGCCCGAGGAGGTGCGCACCCGCCCCGGGGCGCTGCGCAGCGGCCATCCGCAGAGTTCGTTCGCCGCGCTCGGACCGGCCGCCGCGCGGATCACCGCCGGGCACGCGCTGGACTGCCACCTCGGCGAGGAGTCCCCGCTGGCCCGGCTGGAGGAGCTGGAGGCGCGGATCCTGCTGCTGGGGGTGGACTACTCCGTCTGCACGGCCTTCCACCTGGCGGAGTACCGCGTGCCGGGCCAGGCCATGCGTGAGTACGGCTGCGCGGTGGCCGACGGTCCGGGAGGCCGCCGCTGGTACCAGTACCGGGACCTGGACTTCGACGCCTCGGTCTTCCCGGCCCTGGGCGACTCCTACGAGGCGCTTCCGGAGCGGCCGGTGACCCGGGTCCGCGTGGGCGGCGCCGACTGCCGACTGCTCGCCCTGGCCCCGGCGGTGGCGTACGCGGCGAAGTGGCTGACCGCCCGACAAGCGGGCACACCGGACGAGACCTACCCGATGGAGTGAACGCGGTCAGTGGACCATGGGGGGCCACCGGATCATGGCCACTGGGTCGGCGCGGGCAGCGGATCATGCCCGCTGGGGTCCACGCGCTGACTGGATCACGCCCGCCCGGGTCCACGCTGTCAGCGGATGACGACCACCGGGACGCCGATCGTCGCGAACTGCCACATCGCGTCGCCGTCCGTGCGGGACTCGCGGATGCCGCCGGTGCGTACGTCCGTGTCGGCTCCCGATCTCGGCACTCCGACCGCCGCGCTGAAGCCGATGGCCACGCCGTCCACGGCGGTGAAGCGGACGACGTGCTCGATGGGGGTGCCGTCGGTGCCGGTGATCGAGTTGGAGCGGGAGGTGACCGGGTAGGTGCCGGGGAACGGGGCGAGGCTGCCCGGGGTCACCGTGAACGTACGGAGCACCCGATCGTGCGCGCCGACGAGCCACACCCGGCCGGCGTCCACCGAGTACACCACCCGTTCACCCGTACCGGTCCCGGCGGGCAGGGCGGCGGGGTTCGGGTCGACGCTGGGTGCCTGCGAGACGGACGCCGTCGCCGAGGCCGTGGCCTGCGGCTTGCTGAAGCTCGCCGGGACGGTCGCGGAGGCCTGGTAGGCGAGGAAGGAGACCGCCGCCAGGGCCGCCGCGGTGAGCCCGAACACGAATCCGGAGCTGCCCTTTGCCACCGTCACCCACCTGACCGATCGTCTCGCCCGCCGTACTTGCGGCGACCGTAGCAGCCACGGCCCGCTCCACCCGGGCGGCGATGCCGAGCCCCAAACCGCCGTACGCTGTTTGCGTGCTCTTGCTCGCTCTGGATACCGCCACTCCCGCCGTGACCGTCGCGCTGCACGACGGGACGGACGTCATCGCCTCGTCCAGTCAGGTCGACGCGCGCCGGCACGGGGAGCTGCTGCTGCCCTCCGTCGACCGGGTGCTCGCCGAGGCCGGGCTCCGGCTCGACGCCGTGACCGGTGTCGTCGTGGGGATCGGACCCGGCCCGTACACCGGGCTGCGCGTCGGCCTCATGACCGCGGACACCTTCGGGCTCGCCCTCGGCGTGCCCGTGCACGGGGTGTGCACGCTGGACGGGCTGGCGTACGCGGCCGACATCGAGAGCGGCCCCTTCGTGGTGGCGACCGACGCCCGCCGCAAGGAGGTCTACTGGGCACGCTACGCGGACTCCCGCACCCGGCTGACCGACCCGGCCGTCGACCGGCCCGCCGACATCGCCGACCAGGTGGCCGGGCTGCCGGCCGTCGGCGCGGGCGCGCTGCTGTACCCGGACACCTTCCCCGACGCGCACGCCCCGGAGCACGTGTCGGCGGCGGCACTGGCCGCGCTGGCCGCCGAGCGGCTGGCCAAGGGGGAGGAGCTGCCGGCGCCCCGGCCGCTGTACCTGCGCCGGCCGGACGCCCAGGTGCCCAGGAACTACAAGGTGGTCACGCCCAAGTGACCCACGCCGTGACTCCTCGACTGCGCGAGATGCGCTGGTGGGACATCGATCCCGTGCTGGAGCTGGAGAAGGAGCTGTTCCCCGAGGACACCTGGTCCCGGGGCATGTTCTGGTCCGAGCTCGCCCACGCCCGCGGCCCCGCGGCGACGCGGCGCTACGTGGTCGCCGAGACCGACGACCGGATCGTCGGCTACGCGGGCCTCGCCGCCTCCGGGGACCTCGCCGACATCCAGACCATCGCCGTCGCCCGCGACCACTGGGGCACGGGCCTCGGCGGCCGCCTGCTCGCCGAGCTGCTCCGCGCCGCCACCGCCTTCGAGTGCGGTGAGGTGATGCTGGAGTGCCGGATCGACAACATCCGCGCCCAGAAGCTGTACGAGCGCTTCGGCTTCGAGGCCATCGGCTTCCGGCGCGGCTACTACCAGCCGGGCAACGTGGACGCCCTGGTCATGCGGCTCACAGACCCATCTACCTCCGTACAAGGAACCGAGATCCATGGCTGACGAACCCCTCGTCCTCGGTATCGAGACCTCCTGCGACGAGACCGGCGTCGGCATCGTCCGCGGCACCACCCTGCTGGCCGACGCGGTCGCCTCCAGCGTCGACGAGCACGCCCGCTTCGGCGGTGTCGTCCCGGAGGTCGCCTCGCGCGCGCACCTCGAGGCGATGGTGCCGACGATCAACCGCGCGCTGAAGGACGCGGGGGTGAGCGCGAGCGACCTGGACGGCATCGCGGTCACCGCAGGGCCCGGCCTCGCGGGCGCCCTGCTGGTCGGCGTCTCGGCGGCGAAGGCGTACGCCTACGCGCTCGGCAAGCCCCTCTACGGCGTCAACCACCTCGCCTCGCACATCTGCGTGGACCAGCTGGAGCACGGCGCGCTGCCCGAGCCGACCATGGCGCTGCTGGTGTCCGGCGGCCACAGCTCGCTGCTGCTGTCGAGCGACATCACCTCGGACGTACGGCCGCTGGGCGCGACCATCGACGACGCGGCGGGCGAGGCCTTCGACAAGATCGCCCGGGTGCTGGACCTCGGGTTCCCGGGCGGTCCGGTCATCGACCGGTACGCGCGCGAGGGCGACCCGGAGGCGATCGCGTTCCCGCGCGGCCTGACCGGGCCGCGCGACCCGGCGTACGACTTCTCCTTCTCCGGTCTGAAGACGGCGGTCGCCCGCTGGATCGAGGCGAAGCGGGCGGCGGGGGAGGAGGTGCCGGTGCGTGACGTGGCGGCCTCCTTCCAGGAGGCGGTCGTCGACGTGCTGACCCGCAAGGCGGTACGGGCCTGCAAGGACGAGGGTGTCGATCATCTGATGATCGGCGGTGGCGTGGCCGCGAACTCGCGGCTGCGGGCGCTGGCGCAGGAGCGGTGCGAGACGGCCGGGATCCGGCTGCGGGTGCCGCGGCCGAAGCTGTGCACGGACAACGGGGCGATGGTCGCCGCGCTGGGCGCCGAGATGGTCGCGCGGGGGCGGGCGGCCTCCGGCTGGGACCTCTCGGCGGACTCCTCCCTGCCGGTCACGGACCCGCATGTCCCGGGGCACGACCACGTCCACGAGGTCAGCAAGGAGAACCTCTACTCGTGACCGTCGCCCTGATGTGGGAGGCGCGGGCGGCCGAGGGCCGCGGCGAGGAACTGCTGACCTGGGCACGGGCGCAGCAGCTGCCGGCCCGGCCGGTACGCCGGGAGACCTTCCGGGCCCCGCAGGACCGCGTCCTCGTCATCACGTGGTGGGACGCGCCCTACGACGCCGACCTGCCCGAACTCCCCGAGCCGGACGGGGAGTTGGTCAGCCGGGCGGTGCATCGGTGGCGGTTCGAGTCGGTGCCGGAGCGGTGAACGGGGTGTAGGAGAGCCCCTGTGGCCCGTGCCGGTCGTGCTCCCGCCACAGCAGCCGGCCGTGCCCGCGCTCCCAGCGCGCGCCCACGGCGGCCTTGGCCAGCCAGTCCAGCGTCGGCAGCAGCGGCAGCAGGGGGATCAGCGGACCCCCGACGAGGGCGAAGACCGAGGCCGTCACGACGAACGCCACGAAGATCGGGAGCGGGAACCGGCCGCGCTGACGGCCCGGTTCCCGGCCGGTCAGCGGCACCGCCGCCTCGAAGCGCCGCACTTCGCCCACCCACCGGAGCCGCGACCCCCGCAGCAGCGTCACCAGCAGCAGATAACCGAGCGCGAGGACGGCGACCAGCCACACCCGGTCCGCCCGCACCGGTGGACTGCCGTGCACACCGACGGCCACCACCACCCCGACGGCCGTGGCGGCCAGCAGCGCCAGCGCCGTCCACAACTCCTGGTGCACGTACCTGACCATCGCGTCCCCCCGTGTCCGCGGCGCGGGAGGTCACCCCGCCCCCGCCACCTCCGTCTCGCACCGCAGCCGCCGGTCGGCGCCGAGCGTTCTCATCGGTCCCGTGAGGAGCAGGTGCGCCGTGTGCCGTGCGTCCGCGCTCGATGCCGCCAACCGTAGTTCCAGCGCGCCCGGTTCGACCACCCGGGCGCCGGAACGGTCGGTGAAGGCGGACAGGTCCGCGTGGAAGCGGAAGGTGACCCGGGCCGCCTCGCCCGGCTCCAGCTCCAGCCGCCGGTAACCGATCAGCCGTACGTCCGGGCGGGTCACGCTCGCCACCGGGTCGTGCAGGTACAGCTGGACGACCTCCGCGCCCGCCCGGTCGCCGCTGTTGCGGACGGTGACCGAGACGTCGTACGAGCCGTCCGTGCCGATCTCCGTCCCCGTGGAGTCCGACTCCCACGTGAACGTCGTGTACGAACGCCCGTGGCCGAAGGGGTACAGCGGGGTCGGGTCGAGGTTGCTGACCTCGCCGGCCAGTCCGAGCGGGGGCTGGAGGTAGGTCCAGGGCTGGCCGCCGGGCACCCGGGGAACGCTCACCGGAAGGCGGCCCGAGGGGTTGACGCGGCCCGACAGCACGCCCGCCACCGCCGGGCCGCCCTCCTCCCCCGGGAAGAACGCCTGGACGACCGCGCCCAGGCGTCCGTGCCAGCGGCCCAGCGCGTACGGGCGGCCGGTCAGGAGGACGAGGACGACGGGGACGCCCGTCGACACCAGGGCGTCCAGCAGGTCGCCCTGCACCCCGGGCAGTCGCAGGTCGGTCACGTCGCAGCCCTCGCCCGAGGTGCCCCGCCCGAACAGGCCCGCCCGGTCACCGAGGACCGCCACGCACACGTCCGCCTCGGCCGTCCGGGCCACCGCCTCCTCGAAGCCGCCCGTGTCGGGGTCGTCGACGCCGCAGCCCTCCGCGAACGTGACCTTGGCGTCGGGGAGTTCGGCGCGCAGCGCCTGGAGGACCGTGGGGATCTCGATGCCCATCGGCACCTCGGGGTGGTGCGTGAGGACGTGCGAGGGGAAGGAGTAGCAGCCCAGCATGGCGAGGGGGTCCGCGGCGCGCGGCCCGACCACCGCGATACGGGTGTCGGGGGCCAGCGGGAGGAGTCCGTCGGGGTTGTCGAGGAGGACCACCGACTCCTCGGCCAGCCGGCGGGCCAGTGCGCGGTTCGACGCCGAGTCGAGGTCGATGGGAGCCGTCGGCTCCGGGTTCCAGTCCGCGTCCAGCAGGCCCAGCTCGCACTTCTGCAGCAGCACCCGGCGGGCCGCCCGGTCGATCAGGGACTCGGGGACCTCGCCCGCCCGTACCGCCTCGACGAGCGGGGTGCCGTAGCACTTCAGGGTGGGCAGTTCGACGTCCAGGCCCGCCGCGAGCGCCGCGTGGGCCGCCTCCGCCTCGGAGCCCGCGACCCGGTGCTGGGTCTGCAGGAAGCCGACGCCGAAGTAGTCGGCGACCACCGTGCCCGTGAAGCCCCACCGCTCGCGCAGCAGCTCGGTCAGCAGACCCGGGTCCGCCGAGGCCGGGATGCCGTCCGTGTCGTTGTACGCGGCCATCACCGACCGCGCCCCGGCCTCCCGCAGCGCCATCTCGAAGGGCGGCAGCGTGATGTCCGCGAACTCCCGCACCCCCGCCCGCACGGGCGCGAGGTTGCGGGCGCCGGCCGAGGAGGCGTACCCGGCGAAGTGCTTGAGCGTGGAGACGATCCCGGCCGACTCCAGGCCCCGCACATAGGCGGTGCCGATGGTGCCGACCAGGTACGGGTCCTCGCCGATGGTCTCCTCGACCCGGCCCCAGCGCGGATCCCGTACGACGTCCAGGACCGGGGCGAGTCCCTGGTGGACGCCCACCGAGCGCAGGTCGCGGCCGATCGCGGCGGCCATCTCCTCGACGAGGGCGGGGTCGAAGCTCGCGCCCCAGGCGAGCGGTACCGGGTAGGCGGTGGCCCGCCAGGTGGTGAAGCCCGCCAGGCACTCCTCGTGCGCGAGGGCGGGGATGCCGAAGCGGCCCGCCTCCGCGATACGGCGCTGGGCGCGGGCCAGCGCCTGCGCGCCCAGCGCCGGGTCCACGGGGGCGGTGCCGAAGGGGCGGGTGAGCTGGCCGAGGCCGTGGGTGATCAGCTCGTCCCAGTCGTAGTCGGCGCTCATCTCGCGTTGCAGCGGGGCGACTCCGTCGCCGTCGGTGTCGGCGCCCACCCACACGCCGTAGAGCTGGGCGGTCTTCTCCTCCAGGGTCATCCGGGAGAGGAGGTCGTCGACGCGGGAGGCGGCGGGCAGGGCGGGGTCACGCCAAGGCGCGGTGGTCATGAAACTCCTGCTCTGGTCGAGTCGGGACGGGCCCTCTCACGAATGTTTCGCTTTTTACCTCGAATGTTCCGGGAACCTAGGCCGGTCGCAAGGGTTCGTCAAGAGGGGGCGCAGGGATACGATCGCCGCCATGACGCCTCCGGAGCCCGTTGAAACGCGGACGACAACCCCGACGACAGGCCGGTCCCAGCAGACCGCGACGCTCGCCGAGATCGCCCGCGAGGCCGGCGTGTCCGCGCCGACAGTTTCGAAGGTCCTCAACGGCCGCGCCGACGTGGCCCCCGCCACCCGCACCCGGGTGGAGGAGCTGCTGCGCGCACACGGCTACCGGCGCCGCAGGGCCGAGGCGAGCCGCTCCCCGCTCATCGACCTGGTCTTCCACGAGCTGGAGAGCGCCTGGGCGATGGAGGTCATCCGGGGCGTGGAGAACGTGGCCCGGGACACCGGGCTGAGCGTGGTGCTGAGCGAGAGCGCGGGGCGGCTGACACCGGGGCGGACCTGGGCGGACCAGGTCGCCGCCCGCAGACCGCACGGGGTGATCCTGGTGCTCTCGGGCCTCGACGAGTCCCAGCGGGCCCTGCTGACCAGCCGTTCCATCCCGTTCGTGGTGATGGACCCGGCCGGGGATCCGGGCGTCGACGTGCCCTCCATCGGCGCGACCAACTGGCAGGGCGGTCTCGCCGCCACCCGGCACCTCGTCGAGCTCGGCCACACCCGCATCGGTGCCATCACGGGCCCCTCCCGCATGATGTGCAGCCGCGCGCGGGTCGACGGCTACCGGGCCGCCCTGGAGACGGCCGGGCTCCCCGTCGACCCCTCGCTCGTCGCGTCCGGCGACTTCCACCACGAGACCGGCTACCGCCAGGGCCTGGAGCTGCTGCGCCGCCCCGACCGCCCGACCGCGGTCTTCGCCCTCAACGACCTCCAGGCGCTCGGCCTGTACGAGGCCGCTCGCGAACTCGGCCTGCGCATCCCGGAGGATCTGAGCGTGGTCGGCTTCGACGATCTGCCGGTCGCCCGCTGGGTGGGGCCGCCGCTGACGACCGTACGGCAGCCGCTGACGGAGATGGCCGAGGCGGCGGCCAAGCTGGTGCTGGACCTGGGGCGGGAGGACCAGGCGCCGGTGGCCACCCGGGTCGAGCTGGCCACGAGCCTGGTGGTGCGCAGCAGCACGGCACCGCCGCCCAGTGGTGTCTGACAGGGCACTGGTGCGGGTTGGCCGGAAGTGGCGGTATTGACGGGCGGTGCGCTCATGCCCGCGCTCCACCGAAGCCAATCGGTTACCTGTCCGAAACTTTCGAAGCGCCCGGACCTCTGAGAAGCATGAGATTTTCCGTAGAAAACCGCTCCTCGGGGTCGCAGCTAACAACCTCCTAATAATTCGGACTTACGTTCCTGTCTGTGACGGGACTTGAGCCGGGACAGGCGGAGAGCGGCGGCGGGGGCAGATCCAGGGGCCGGCGCTCGACCGTACTGAGGATCGCCGGCCTCACCATGGCGGGACTGCTGGTGCTGGGCGCGGGGGCCGCGGGGTGGGTCTACTGGCACCTCGACAGCAACATCAAGAGCGTCGACATCAACCAGGCGCTCGGCGACGACCGTCCGGCGAAGGCGGTGACGACCCCGTCCCCCGGAGCCTCCGAGTCCCCGCTGCCCACCGGCTCCCTGAACATCCTCGTCCTCGGGTCCGACTCCCGCAGCGGCAAGGAGAACAAGGCGCTCGGCGGGGGCAGCAGCTCCGGCGCCCGGTCGGACACCGCGATGGTGGTGCACATCGACGCGGGCCGGAAGGACGCGACCATCGTCAGCATCCCGCGCGACACTCTCGTCACCCGCCCGTCCTGCCCGCTGAAGTCGGGCGGCTCCACGGCCGTGGCCTACAACGCCATGTTCAACAGCGCCTACTCCGTGGGCGGCCCGGTGTGCGCGGTGAAGACGGTCGAGTCCATCACCGGCGTCCGCATGGACCACTACATCGAGATCGACTTCTCGGGCTTCGCGAAGCTGGTGAACGCCCTGGGCGGGGTCACCGTCACCACGGACCAGGACATCGACGACGACGACAGCCATCTGCACCTCGCGGCCGGCACCCACCATCTCGACGGCAAGCAGGCCCTCGCCCTCGCCCGCACCCGGCACGGCATAGGCGACGGCAGCGACCTGGGCCGCATAGGCCTCCAGCAGAAGCTGGTGAAGGCCCTGCTGGAACAGATCTCCTCGACGAACCTCCTCACCGACCCCGCCCGGCTCTACTCCGTCGCCGACGCCCTGACGGACAGCCTCACCACCGACACGGGCCTGGACTCCATCAGCGAGCTGGTCGGGTTCGGGCGCAGCCTGAAGGGCCTGACCGCGCAGCACGTCAAGACGGTGATGATGCCGGTCGTCACGGCCCCCTCCGACCCCAACCGCGTGGTGGCGAAGGAACCGGCTGCGAGCGAACTGTGGGAATCGCTGCGCTGACCAGCGGAGACAAGGGCGGCGGAAAAAACTTCGGGGAATTCCGGCGCGCCTGTCGATCCCCGGGCTCCCCGATCGACGCACTGGTGAAAGGCCGGACAGCGACCGGCCCCGGACCGACCGAGGAGTCACCATGCCCCGCTACCTCTCTCTCGTACAGATCGACGAGAAGACCGCCCCCGCCGAGGGCCCCAGCCCCGAGCTGATGCAGCGGATGGGGGAGCTGATCGAGGAGATCACCAAGGCCGGCGTGATGCTGGACACCGCTGGGCTGACGCCGTCCGCGCAGGGCACGCGGGTGCGCTGGGAGGGCGGTGAGCTCTCCGTGACCGACGGGCCCTTCACCGAGTCCAAGGAGGTCGTCGGCGGCTACGCGATCATGCAGTGCAAGGACAAGGCCGAGGCGCTGGAGTGGACCAAGCGGTTCCTGAAGGTGCACGAGGAGCACTGGACGGTGACCTGCGAGGTCAGGGAGATCGCGGAGGGCTAGGGCCTGTTGGCCCGAGGCCCGTCGGGGGTGTTGCATGGTGGGCTGTGGAACAGCAGCCCACCGCCACCCGTGCCGTCGACACCGTCTTCCGCCTCGAGTTCCCGCGCATCGTCGCCGGCGTCACCCGCATCGTGCGTGACGTCGGCATCGCCGAGGAGCTCGCCCAGGACGCCCTGGTCGCCGCGCTGGAGCAGTGGCCCCGGGACGGTGTGCCGGACAACCCGGGCGCCTGGTTGACGGCCACCGCCCGGCACCGCGCCGTCGACCTGGTCCGGCGCCGGGAGAACTACGCCCGCAAGCTGGCGGAGATCGGCCGGAGTCTGGAGACGACCGCGCCGCCGGAGGAGCCCGCCGACCCCGAGGACATCGACGACGACCTGCTCCGGCTGGTCTTCACCACCTGTCACCCGGTCCTGTCCGCCGAGGCCCGCACCGCCCTCACCCTGCGGATGCTGGGCGGCCTGACCACCGCGGAGATCGCCCGCGCCTTCCTCGTCCCCGAGCCGACGGTCGCCCAGCGCATCGTCCGCGCCAAACGCACCCTCGCCACCAAGAACGTCGCCTTCGAGGTGCCCTACGGCCCGGACCGCGAGGCCCGTCTCGGCTCCGTCCTGGACGTCATCTACCTGATCTTCAACGAGGGGTACGCCGCCACGGCCGGCGACGACTGGCTGCGCCCGGCGCTGTGCGAGGACGCGCTGCGGCTGGCCCGCGTGCTGTCGTCGCTGATGCCGAAGGAACCCGAGGTGCACGCCCTGGCCGCCCTGCTGGAGTTCCAGGCCTCCCGCGCCGCGGCCCGCACCGGCCCCGGCGGCGAACCCGTCCTGCTCAAGGACCAGAACCGCCGCCGCTGGAACCGCATGCTCATCGCCCGCGGCATCACGGCCCTGCACCGGGCCGAGGCCACCGCCACCGGCGCCCCGGGCCCGTACACCCTCCAGGCGACAATCGCCGCCTGCCACGCGCACGCGTACACCTACGAGGAGACCGACTGGGCGAGCATCGCCACCCTCTACGGCCTGCTCGCCGCCCGCGCCCCCTCCCCGGTCGTCGAACTCAACCGCGCCGTCGCCGTGTCGATGGCGGAGGGACCGGATGCGGGGCTCGCGATCGTGGACACCCTCGCCGCGGAACCCGCCCTGCGCGACTACCACCTGCTCCCCAGCGTCCGCGGCGACCTGCTGGAGCGCCTGGGACGTACGGCCGAGGCGCGCGCCGAGTTCGCCCGGGCGGCGGAGCTCACCCGCAACGAACGGGAACGGGAGCTGCTGCTGCGGCGGGCGGCCGGAGCGGGGTGATCAGGCGGGGTGTCCGACGAGCATGGTCGGCGCCCCCGCCACCCGGGTCAGGAACACGGTCGCCGCGTTGGGTCCGGCCGGCTTGACCTTCTTCCTGAGTTCCTCGGGCTCCACCGCCGACCCCCGCTTCTTCACGGTCAGCGTCCCGACCTCCCGCTCCCGCAGCAGGGCCTTCAACTTCTTCACGTTGAAGGGCAGTTGGTCGGTGATCTCGTAGGCGGTGGCGTACGGGGTGGGGAGGAGGGCGTCGGAGGTGACGTACGCGATGGTGGGGTCGATCAGGCCGGCGTCCAGGTCCTCGGCCACCTCGGCGACCAGGTGGGCGCGGATGACGGCGCCGTCGGGCTCGTACAGGTAGCGGCCCACGGGGCGGACCCGGGGATCGGGCAGCCCCCTTCCGAGCAGGGTGCGGGGGCCGGGGAGCAGCGTGGCGCGGACCGCCCCGGGCGTCGTCCCGAACCACAGCACCGCCTCCTTCACGTCCCCGCCGTCCGAGATCCACTCGGCCTCGGCGTCCTCGGGCACGGCCTCGTGCGGGATGCCCGGGGCGACCTTCAGCGCGGCGGCCCGGGACGCCTTGCGGGCCGCCCCGACCGCCCAGGACAGGGGCGGTGAGTAGGCCTCTGGGTCGAAGATCCGCCCGCGTCCGCCGCGCCGGGCCGGGTCGACGAACACGGCGTCGTACCCCGCCGCGTCGACCTCCGTGACGTCGGCCTCCCGCACCTCGATCAGGTCCGCCAGCCCGAGCGCCTCGGCGTTCGCCCGCGCCACGGCGGCCGTCGCCGGGTCCCGGTCCACGGCCAGGACCCCGATCCCCGCCCGGGCGAACGCGATCGCGTCCCCGCCGATCCCACAGCACAGGTCGGCGACGGACCGTACCCCCATGGCCCGGAGGCACTCCGCCCGGTACGCCGCCACGCTCGCCCGCGTCGACTGCTCCACCCCGTTGGCCGTGAAGAACATCCGCCCGGCGTCCGCCGCCCCGAACTTCACCGCCGCCCGCTGCCGCAGCCGCGCCTGCCCCAGGGCCGCCGACACCAGGTCGGCGGGGTGATCGCGGCGCAGCCGGGTGGCCACGGCGAGTTCGTCGGCCGGGGCCGTGTCACGCACCTCGTCGAGGAGGGCGCGGCCTTCGGGGGTGAGGAGGAGGGCGAGGTCGTTCACCGGGTCATTGTGGGCCAGTCGGTGGATGGTGTGCCCGTGGACGCGGTGTCGGGCCGGGATCGCGGGCCCGGCCTGCGAGGATCCGGCTCCATGCGAGCAGTCGTACAAAACGATAAAAACGGGGCGTTCCGGAAGCGGCGAGTCCGTGGCGGGATCGCCGTGCTCGCCGTCGCCGCCATCGCCTCCGGCTGTGCGACGGACGACGGCCAGGAGGTGCGCCCGGCCTCCGGCCAGCAGCCCCTGAAGGCACCCGAGGCCCGCGCCCTGGACTCGTACGCCCTGAAGCTGCGCGCGGCCCTCACCGCGCGGGCCGCCGCCGCGCGGCGCTGGGGGCTGCGGCAGGTGCCCCTGACCGCTCCGCCGCCACCGGCGCACAAGCCGCGGATCACCGCCCGCAGGGGCTTCGAGGTGGACGACCAGGAGGAGCTGGATCTCCCGCCCGTCTTCACCACGGTCCCCACCCGGCAGCGGGTCGTCTTCCTCACCATCGACGACGGCGCCGAGAAGGACCCGGCGTTCCTGCGGATGATGAGCGAGCTGAAGATCCCGTACTCCGCCTTCCTCAGCGACTTCCTGGTCAAGGACGACTACGGGTACTTCCGCCGGATGCAGTCCCAGGGCGTCAGCCTCAACAACCACACCCTCACGCACCCCTATCTGCCGGGACTCTCCTACGAGCAGCAGCGGCACGAGATCTGCGGCATGCAGGCGGTCATGAAGAAGCAGTTCGGCAAGGCCCCGACCCTCTTCCGGCCGCCCTTCGGCAACTACAACCAGGACACCCTGCGCGCCGCGAAGTCCTGCGGCATCCGGTACGCACCGATCTGGGACGAGGAGGTCTTCGTCGACCACTGGGAGTACCGCGAGGACGACCAGGACCTGCACCCCGGCGACATCGTGCTCACCCACTTCCGGGGCCGCGACGAGTGGAAGGGCACCATGGTCGACGACATGCGGCGCTTCCTGAACAAGGTCACGGCCGAGGGGTACGCGGTGGCCCGCCTGGAGGACTACCTGTGAGGCTCCGGGACCTGGCCGCCGGAGTTCTGGCGCTCGCCCTCCTCACCGGCTGCGCCCAGTCCGTCGACCCCATCGAACGGCTCGGCAGGAAGGCGGCGCAGGAGGTACGGCCACACGGAGGCGCCGGCCGGCCCGTCCGGTCGTACCGCCGCTGGGGCCTCCAGGCCCCGCTGCCCCGTGCCCCGCGACCCGCCCGCGCCCCGGCCTTCCGTCCGGCGAGCCCGGCCCTCCCCCTGATCCTCTCTCATGTCCCCACCCACGACCGGGTCGTCTTCCTCACCTACGACGACGGCGCCGCGCGGGACCCGCGCTTCGCCGACATGGTCCGCGAACTCCGGCTGCCCATCAGCGTGTTCACCGAAGACGGCACGGCCGCCCCGGTCCACGGCCACCTCGCGCGTCCACGGCCGGCCGACGCGGGCACCCACGGCCACCGCTTCGGCCGCACCACCCTGCGCGGCCTGCCCTACGCCGGCCAGCGCGCCGAGATCTGCGGCCGGCCCGACCGGCCCCGGCCCCGTCTGTTCCGGCCGCCCCACGGCGCGTACGACGGCACCACCCTGCGCGCGGCCGGTGACTGCGGGGTCAGGGCGCTGGTGCTGTGGCGCGCGTCCTTGAACTCCGCCGGCCGGCTGACCTACACCCGCACTGCCCGCCACCTGACCCCCGGCGACATCGTCTCCGTGGCCCCGGACGACGCGACGGGCCCGCCCCTCACCCAACGCACCTCCCACCTCCTCGCGCGGCTGGAGGAACGGGGGCTGACGGTGGGGCGTCTGGAGGACTATCTGTAGCCGAGCGCCATCGCGAGGCCTTCGGCATCCGTCCCCTACCGGTCACGGCGAACCCGTCCCGGAGGAAGAAGACGCCGGACACCAGAGCCGCCACCGGCCCGCCCGGCCACGCCGCCGCGCCCTGCGCGTGCCCGTTGGGTGCCAGGGCGCCGGCGAACGCCAGGTTGAAGGCGCATTCGGCGGGAAGCAGGACCGCGAGCGCCGGGAGGGCATGGTGCGACGGTACGCGTCCGGACGGCGGACGGGGCCCTCTCGCGACGCCCCCGTCGACCGCATGGCGGGACGACGCGCCGTCGGGATTAGCAGTCCGCTTGACCGAGTGCTAATCGCGGTCATAGTCTCGGCTCTGGCACTCCCCCCTGGAGAGTGCCAAACAAGCGACGGGCAGGTCCGGCACCCGCGACGACGGATCGACCTGGTCGCCACCTCAGACAGTTAACCCCGTGAGATCTCCGAAGGGGGAGGTCGGATCGTGACGACCGCCAGCTCCAAGGTTGCCATCAAGCCGCTCGAGGACCGCATCGTGGTCCAGCCGCTGGACGCCGAGCAGACCACGGCCTCTGGCCTGGTCATCCCGGACACCGCCAAGGAGAAGCCCCAGGAGGGCGTCGTCCTGGCCGTGGGCCCGGGCCGTTTCGAGAACGGCGAGCGCCTGCCGCTCGACGTCAAGACCGGCGACATCGTGCTGTACAGCAAGTACGGCGGCACCGAGGTGAAGTACAACGGCGAGGAGTACCTCGTCCTCTCGGCCCGCGACGTGCTCGCGATCATCGAGAAGTAGTACCACCTCAGAGTTTTTTCCACGCTGCGCCCCTGGCCCCCGCGACCACTAAGAAGCCGGGCGCCCGGGGCGCAGTGTCTTTGTCAGACCCACAGATCCGAGAGGGCTCCCGCTGTCATGGCGAAGATCCTGAAGTTCGACGAGGACGCCCGTCGCGCCCTCGAGCGCGGCGTCAACAAGCTGGCCGACACGGTCAAGGTGACGATCGGCCCCAAGGGCCGCAACGTCGTCATCGACAAGAAGTTCGGCGCGCCCACCATCACCAACGACGGTGTCACCATCGCCCGAGAGGTCGAGGTCGAGGACCCCTACGAGAACCTCGGCGCCCAGCTGGTGAAGGAGGTGGCGACCAAGACCAACGACATCGCGGGCGACGGCACCACCACCGCCACCGTGCTCGCCCAGGCGCTGGTGCGCGAGGGCCTGAAGAACGTCGCCGCGGGTGCCTCCCCGGCGCTGCTGAAGAAGGGCATCGACGCGGCCGTCGCCGCCGTCTCCGAGGACCTCCTCGCCACCGCCCGCCCGATCGACGAGAAGTCCGACATCGCCGCCGTGGCCGCGCTGTCCGCCCAGGACCAGCAGGTCGGCGAGCTGATCGCCGAGGCCATGGACAAGGTCGGCAAGGACGGTGTCATCACCGTCGAGGAGTCCAACACCTTCGGTCTGGAGCTGGACTTCACCGAGGGCATGGCCTTCGACAAGGGCTACCTGTCCCCGTACTTCGTCACCGACCAGGAGCGTATGGAGGCCGTCCTCGACGACCCGTACATCCTGATCAACCAGGGCAAGATCTCCTCGATCGCCGACCTGCTGCCGCTGCTGGAGAAGGTCATCCAGACCAACTCCTCCAAGCCGCTGCTGATCATCGCCGAGGACGTCGAGGGCGAGGCCCTGTCCACGCTGGTCGTCAACAAGATCCGCGGCACCTTCAACGCGGTCGCGGTCAAGGCCCCCGGCTTCGGTGACCGCCGCAAGGCGATGCTGCAGGACATGGCGGTCCTCACCGGCGCCACGGTCATCTCCGAGGAGGTCGGCCTCAAGCTCGACCAGGCCGGTCTGGACGTGCTGGGCTCCGCCCGCCGCGTGACCGTCACCAAGGACGACACGACCATCGTCGACGGCGCCGGCAACTCCGAGGACGTCGCGGGCCGCGTCAACCAGATCAAGGCCGAGATCGAGAACACCGACTCCGACTGGGACCGCGAGAAGCTCCAGGAGCGCCTCGCGAAGCTGGCCGGCGGCGTGTGCGTGATCAAGGTCGGCGCCGCCACCGAGGTGGAGCTGAAGGAGAAGAAGCACCGTCTGGAGGACGCCATCTCCGCGACCCGCGCCGCGGTCGAGGAGGGCATCGTCTCCGGTGGTGGCTCCGCGCTGGTCCACGCCGCCAAGGTGCTCGAGGGCTCCCTCGGCAAGACCGGCGACGAGGCCACCGGTGTCGCCGTCGTCCGCCGCGCGGTCGTCGAGCCGCTGCGCTGGATCGCCGAGAACGCCGGCCTCGAGGGCTACGTCATCACCTCCAAGGTCGCCGAGCTCGACAAGGGCCAGGGCTTCAACGCCGCGACCGGCGAGTACGGCGACCTGGTCAAGGCCGGCGTCATCGACCCGGTCAAGGTCACCCGCTCCGCCCTGGAGAACGCCGCCTCCATCGCCTCCCTCCTCCTGACGACCGAGACCCTGGTCGTCGAGAAGAAGGAAGAGGAGGAGCCGGCGGCCGCGGGCCACGGTCACGGCCACGCCCACTGACGCACCGCAGCACGAAGGCCCGGCACCCTCTGGGGGGTGCCGGGCCTTTCGGCGTCTACTGCTCCAGCTGGTCCAGGGCGCCCAACTGCGCCATCAGCCCGAGCCGGTCGTACTGCCACCAGCCCTCGACGATCTTCCCGTCCTGGTCGCACCGGAAGATGGTCGCCCCGGTCATCACGACGTTCCGTCCCGTGGCGGGAAGCCCCATGAACTCACCGGTCTGGGTGCCGCGCCAGGTCCACCGGGTGCACACCCGGTCCCCGTCCGCGATCTGGTCCTCGACGTCGAAGGCGAAGTCGAAGCCGGCGCGCCACATGCCGATCTCCCGCCGCATGGCGTCCATGCCCATGGTGTCCTGCTCGTTGGCGGGATCGTGGTCGTGGTAGTTCTCGGCGATCAGGTCGTCGAGCGGCGGGAGATCGCCCTTGACGGCGATCGTCTCGAAGAACCGCCGTACGTTCGCCGCGTACAGCCGGTCGTCCCGCACCACGTCCAGGTCCGTGAAGGTCGGCATCTCCTCGCAGAGGGCCACCATCTCCCGGAAGATCTTGTCCGTCTCGGGCAGGTTCGAGTTCCGCATCGCCTCCTCGTACGACGGGAACTCCACGATCTCGATGAAGTGCGACGCGTCGGAGTGGTCCTTGCCGACCACCGCGTGCGTCGCCGTCCGCTTCCCCCTGGTCTGTTCGACCCATGTGTCCATCAGCCGGTTCATGTCGTCGAAACGGCTGGTCCTGCAGTCGATGAGCTGTACGAAGGTCATGGTGCTGCCTCCGGTCCGCCTGGATCCGGTTGAACACCCCCATTCTCTGCCCGCCGGCGTCATCGGGCCATGCAGCCCTGCTGCGCCCCTACTGCGGCCCGTACTTCCGCCCCGTCCGCGATGTGATCCCGCCCAGCAGGGCCCTCGGCGTCACCTTCACGATCCCCATCAGGGCCTTGTACCGGGGGTCCGGGATGGAGAGGGACTTGCCGCGGGCGAGATCACTCAGCGCCGCCGCCACCAGTTTGTCCGCGTCGAGCCACATCCAGCCGGGGATGTTGTCCGTGCCCATGCCGGCCCGCTGATGGAACTCCGTGCGCACGAAGCCGGGGCACAGGGCCATCAGGCGGACGCCGCTGCCCGCGAGATCCTTCGCCGCGCCCTGGGTGAACTGCACGACCCACGCCTTGGACGCGCCGTAGGTGCCGCGCGGGACGAAGGCGGCGACGGAGGCGACGTTGACGACACCCCCGCGCCCCCGCTCCCGCATCGCCTCCGTCGCCGCCGACGTCAGCCGGAGCACCGCCTCGCAGTGGACCTTGAGCATCTTCAGCTCGTCCGCCATGGGGACGTCGAGATAGCGGCCCTTGTTGCCGAAGCCGGCGTTGTTGATCAGCAGGTCGACGGGGTTCCTGCGGTCGGAGAGGCGGGCGGCCACCGTCTCGATGCCGTCGTCCGTCGCCAGGTCCGCCGTCACCACCTCCACCTCGACGCCGTGCCGGTCGTGGAGTTCGGTCGCCTGTTCGTGCAGCCGCTTGGTGTCCCGGGCCACCAGGACCAGGTTGTGTCCGTCCGCCGCCAGCCGCCGTGCGAACGCGGCACCGATGCCCGCCGTCGATCCCGTAATCAGAGCCGTTGTCATGGCCCAAGCGTAGTTACCCGGAGGCAAGGAGTCCGATCCGCGGGCGGGTGGTGAGGGGGGTTCAGGTGCCGTACTTCTCGAGGTACTTCCGCGCGTTGGCCATCGCCTCCGGATGCAGTGCGTCCCCGGCCGCCAACACCCTTGGCAGCAGCGTCCGTTCGGTGGTCACCGCACGGAACTGCAGGGCCACCGTCACGTCGTGGGCGGGCCGGTGCACGATCTCGACCGGATCACCGGACCGTATCTCGCCCGGCTCGATCACCCGCAGGTACGCCCCGGGCGCGCCCTTGCGCGTGAACCGCTTCACCCACCCCCGCTCACCCATATGGCCCTGGAAGGTGCCGCACGGGATCCGCCCGCAGGTCACCTCCAGCACGACCCGGTCCCCGATCCGCCACCGCTCGCCGATCAGCGCGCCCGAGACGTCCAGGCCCTCGGTGGTGAGGTTCTCGCCGAAGGAGCCGTTCGCCAGCGGGCGCGCCAGCTCGCGCTCCCAGCCGTCCAGGTCCTCGCGTGCCATGGCGTACACCGCCTGGTCGTCCCCGCCGTGGTGCTGCCGCTTGCACACCGCGTCCCCGGCCAGCCCGCTCCCGCCGACGCCCTTGGGCCCGGGCGCGGCCACCCGCACCGGCCCCGCCACCGGCCGCTTGTCGATACCGGTCACCCCCTCGGGGTTGTCCGTGTACGGCACGGCCCGCGCGCTGCCCAGATTCACCGACAGAAGCCTCATGACGAAACCGTAGGCCGCCGGGTCTCAAAGCGTCGACCGATTATTCGGCGCCGTGCCAAAGTCTGGCTTATCGTTCGCTTATCCTCGAAGGGTGATCGAGGCCCGTCATCTCCGTGTCCTGCGCGCCGTCGCCACCACCGGTTCCTTCTCGGCGGCCGGACGCGCGCTGGGCTGCACCCAGCCCGCGGTCAGCCAGCAGATGAAGGCGCTGGAGGCGTCCGTCGGCACCCCGCTGCTCGTCCGCAGCGGACGCGAGATGCGGCTCACCCAGGCGGGCGAGGCACTCGTCCGGCACGCCGGCACCATCCTCGCCGGGCTCACCGCCGCCGAGGAGGAGATCGCCGCCATCGCGGGCCTGCGCGCCGGGCGGGTACGGCTCGTGTCGTTCCCCAGCGGCAGTTCCACCCTCGTACCGGCCGCGCTCGCGGCCCTGCGCGCCGCCCACCCCGGCACCCGGGTCTCCCTCGAGGAGGCCGAACCGCCCGCGTCGGTGGAGATGCTGCGCGAGGGCGAGTGCGACGTGGCGCTCGCCTTCCGGTACGAGGGCGCGGCCGGCGGCCAGGAGGGGGAGTGGGACGACCTCGTCGTACGGCCCCTGCTGAGCGACCGGCTCGTCGGGCTCGTACCGGAGCGGCACCGGCTCGCCGGCGCCGGGTCCGTGGCCATCGGGGAGCTCGCCGACGAGCCGTGGATCGCCGGATGCCCGCGCTGCCGCGGGCAGTTGGTGGAGGTGTGCGAGGGCGCCGGGTTCACCCCGCGGATCGACTTCGCGACCGACGACTACCCGGCCGTGGTCGGTCTGGTGGGCGCCGGTCTGGGCGTCGCGGTACTGCCGCAGCTCGCCATCGAGTCCGTACGGCCGCGCCACGCGCGCGTGCTGACGCTGCGGCCCGCGGTGCGGCGGGAGATCGTGGCGCTGACGCTGCCGGACCTCGCCCAGGTGTCGGCCGTCGCGGCGACCCTGGACCACCTCGCGCACGCGGCGGCCCGGCAGTAGCGGACGAGCACGCGCGAGGGTGAGAAAAGAAGGGCACGCGTGCGTGCCCTTCTTGTCGGGAGCTCTGGGTCCTGGAGCTCGGAAACCCGGAACGCGGAAACGTTCCTTCAGTTGTTCGAGGCGCTGCCCGCGCCAGTGGCCCCCGCTGACACCAGCCGGTTCCGCGCCCGCCCCATGAGTTCCTCGCGCTCGTCCTCGGTCAGGCCGCCCCACACGCCGTACGGCTCTCGCACCGCCAGCGCGTGCGCCGCGCACTGCGCGCGCACGGGGCACCTCATGCAGACCTCCTTGGCCGAGTTCTCGCGAGCGCTCCGGGCCGCGCCTCGCTCGCCCTCCGGATGGAAGAAGAGCGAGCTGTCCACCCCGCGACAGGCAGCCAGCAGCTGCCAGTCCCACAGGTCCGCGTTCGGTCCGGGAAGGCGGGAGAAATCTGCCATTACGTGACCCCTTGTAGCCGTTCTGAGCGGATACGGTGCCCACGACCGTACATCTCTCATCTAAGGAGATGAAAATATGACTCATTGCGAATCTAGCCTCAGACACCAGCAGATGGGAAGAAATAGGGCTGAATGGGGCACTGGTTGTGATGAAACGTTGAGGGTCGGCCCCGCATGTCTGCACCGTGTCCGCTCCCTCACGTAGAGTGCCGAAGATGGCACACGGCCCCGTAACTCTTTCGAGTGACCGTCGTTGAGAGTGCGGAGGCGGTTGAAACAAGAAGTGCTCGGGCTAGTGTCCGAGACAGTCGACCGCACAGGTGACGATTTCGTACCAGCCTGGAGGCTCAAGGTGACGTGCATCAGCTGCGGAGGGCGGCCATGACATCCGTCCTCGTCTGCGACGACTCCCCGCTTGCCCGAGAGGCGCTCCGCCGCGCGGTCGCGACCGTGCCCGGCGTCGAGCGCGTGACGACCGCGGCCAACGGCGAGGAAGTCCTCCGCCGCTGGGGCGCCGACCGCTCGGACCTGATCCTGATGGACGTACGCATGCCCGGACTGGGCGGCGTCGAGACCGTGCGCCGGCTGCTGTCCGCCGACCCGGGCGCGCGCATCATCATGCTGACCGTCGCCGAGGACCTGGACGGTGTCGCTCTCGCGGTCGCCGCCGGGGCGCGGGGCTACCTCCACAAGGACGCCTCCCGCGCGGAGTTGCGCGCGACGGTGACGCAGGCGCTCGCCGACCCGACCTGGCGGCTCGCCCCGCGGCGGCTGCGGTCCGCCGAGATGGGGGCGGCGCCGACGCTCACCGCGCGGGAGATCCAGGTGCTCGAAGGGATGAGCCACGGGCGGTCCAACGCGGAGATCGGGCGGGAGCTGTTCCTGTCCGAGGACACCGTGAAGACGCATGCCCGGCGGTTGTTCAAGAAGCTGGGTGCGTCCGACCGGGCGCATGCGGTGGCACTTGGCTTCCGGTGGGGTCTGGTTCGCTGAGAGCTCGGTCGTAACGGCTGTCGTTCTGGTGCGGGCCGTTCGTGCCTGGTCACGCCCACGCGGCGGTAGCCGCAGTTGATGCAGCTCCGCGCCCCTTCAGGGCGCGGTTTGCGACGCAGGTCAATCGGCTCCGTCGGTACCCGCTGCTCGTTTCGGCGCGGATGCCGCATCCTTGAAGATGTGGAGTCTCTCGGGGACGAGTCGGTCGAGCGGAAGGGGAGGGCGCAGGGGATGAGTTCCGGCGCACCTGCTCATAACGCTTCGGTGCACAACATCGGACGCGGTGCCACGGACGACACGGCCGCAAGGCACCATGGACCGATGCGCGACGACGAGGCGGCGAACGCCGCAGGGGCGATCGGTGCACTCGTCCATCGCGCGGTGGACGGGGACGAGCAGGCCACGCACGATCTGCTCGCCCATGTCCACCCGCTGGCGCTGCGGTACTGCCGCACCCGGCTGTCCCGGCTGCCGGGCGACGCCCGGCACTTCGTGGAGGACCTGGCGCAGGAGGTCTGCGTGGCCGTCCTGCTCGCGCTGCCGCGCTACCGGGACACCGGCCGCCCCTTCGAGGCGTTCGTCTTCGCCATCGCCGCGCACAAGGTCGCCGACCTGCAGCGGGCGGCGATGCGGCACCCCGGCTCGACGGCGGTCCCGTCCGACGAGATGCCGGAGCGGCCGGACGACTCGCTGGGCCCGGAGGAGCGCGCGCTGCTCAGCAGCGACGCCGAATGGGCCAAGAAACTGCTGGCCAACCTGCCGGAGAACCAGCGGGAGCTGTTGCTGCTGCGCATCGCGGTGGGGCTCACGGCCGAGGAGACAGGTCAGATGTTGGGAATGTCACCCGGCGCGGTCCGGGTGGCGCAGCACCGGGCCCTGAGCCGGCTCAGGGCACTGGCGGAACAGTAATTCCTGGGCGGTCGGCGGCTTTCCCGAAGCCGGCGCCTTTCTTGAACAGGCCGCTCGGGGATTCCGTACGAACATACGAAGCCCGAGGTCACGCGGAACCGTGGAATTCGACGGCCCTGCTTCCCGTTAGCATGGACATCCGCACCGATCAAGGCCATTTGGGGAAGGTGTCATGACTGCGAACGTCGACGGAGTGCCCGGTAAATTCGCGACACTCGGGCTGACCTACGACGACGTGCTGCTGCTGCCGGGAGCCTCCGAGGTCCTCCCCAACGCGGTCGACACCTCGTCCCGCATCTCGCGCAACGTCCGGGTCAACATCCCGCTGCTGTCGGCGGCGATGGACAAGGTGACCGAGTCCCGCATGGCCATCGCGATGGCCCGCCTCGGCGGTGTCGGCGTGCTGCACCGCAACCTCTCGGTCGAGGACCAGGTCAACCAGGTCGACCTGGTCAAGCGGTCGGAGTCCGGCATGGTCACCGACCCCATCACGGTGCACCCGGAGGCCACGCTCGCCGACGCGGACGCGCTGTGCGCCAAGTTCCGCATCAGCGGTGTCCCCGTCACCGATCCGGCCGGCAAGCTCCTCGGCATCGTCACCAACCGTGACATGGCCTTCGAGAGCGACCGCAGCCGCCAGGTGCGCGAGGTCATGACGCCGATGCCGCTGGTCACCGGCAAGGTCGGCATCTCCGGCGTGGACGCCATGGAACTGCTGCGCAGGCACAAGATCGAGAAGCTTCCCCTGGTCGACGACAACGGCGTCCTCAAGGGCCTGATCACCGTCAAGGACTTCGTCAAGGCGGAGAAGTACCCGAACGCCGCCAAGGACTCGGAGGGCCGCCTGCTCGTCGGCGCCGCGGTCGGCGCGAGCCCCGAGGCGCTGGAGCGCGCCCAGGCGCTGGCCGAGGCCGGCGTGGACTTCCTGGTCGTCGACACCTCGCACGGCCACAACAGCAACGCGCTCAGCTGGATGTCGAAGATCAAGTCCAGCGTGAGCGTCGACGTGATCGGCGGCAACGTCGCCACCCGCGACGGCGCCCAGGCGCTGATCGACGCCGGCGTGGACGGCATCAAGGTCGGCGTGGGCCCCGGCTCGATCTGCACGACCCGGGTCGTCGCCGGCATCGGCGTCCCGCAGGTCACCGCCATCTACGAGGCCTCCCTCGCCGCCCGCCCGGCCGGCATCCCGCTCATCGGCGACGGCGGCCTGCAGTACTCCGGCGACATCGGCAAGGCCCTCGCCGCCGGCGCCGACACCGTGATGCTGGGCTCGCTGCTCGCGGGCTGCGAGGAGTCGCCCGGCGAGCTGCAGTTCATCAACGGCAAGCAGTTCAAGTCGTACCGCGGCATGGGCTCGCTCGGCGCCATGCAGTCCCGCGGCCAGGGCAAGTCGTACTCGAAGGACCGCTACTTCCAGGCGGAGGTCGCCTCCGACGACAAGCTCGTGCCCGAGGGCATCGAGGGCCAGGTGCCCTACCGCGGCCCGCTCTCCAGCGTCCTGCACCAGCTCGTCGGCGGTCTGCGCCAGACCATGGGTTACGTGGGCGCGGCCACCATCGACGAGATGGAGTCCAAGGGCCGCTTCGTGCGGATCACCTCCGCGGGCCTGAAGGAGAGCCACCCGCACGACATCCAGATGACGGTCGAGGCGCCGAACTACAGCAGCAAGTAGGCAGACAGCCGTGCGAGGGGCGGTCCCGGAAGCATCCGGGGCCGCCCTTGTCGTACCCGTCGGCGATACTGGAAGACGCTGAAACGCATCAGGGAAAGGCCACAGACGTGACTGAGATCGAGATCGGGCGCGGCAAGCGCGGCCGCCGGGCGTACGCCTTCGACGACATCGCCGTCGTCCCCAGCCGCCGTACGCGGGACCCGAAGGAGGTCTCGATCGCCTGGCAGATCGACGCCTACCGCTTCGAGCTGCCGTTCCTGGCCGCCCCCATGGACTCGGTCGTCTCCCCGGCCACCGCGATCCGCATCGGCGAGCTCGGCGGTCTCGGTGTGCTCAACCTCGAAGGGCTGTGGACGCGGTACGAGGACCCGCAGCCCCTCCTCGACGAGATCGCCGAAGTGCCCGTCGAGTCGGCCACCCGCCGTCTCCAGGAGATCTACGCGGCCCCCATCAAGGAGGAGCTGATCGGCGCGCGCATCAAGGAGGTGCGCGACTCCGGCGTGGTCACGGCCGCCGCGCTCTCCCCGCAGCGCACGGCGCAGTTCTCCAAGGCGGTCGTGGACGCGGGCGTCGACATCTTCGTCATCCGCGGTACGACGGTCTCCGCGGAGCACGTCTCCGGCTCGCACGAGCCGCTGAACCTGAAGCAGTTCATCTACGAGCTCGACGTCCCGGTGATCGTCGGCGGCTGCGCCACCTACACGGCGGCCCTGCACCTGATGCGCACGGGCGCGGCGGGCGTCCTGGTCGGCTTCGGCGGCGGCGCGGCGCACACCACGAGGAACGTGCTGGGCATCCAGGTCCCGATGGCGACCGCGGTCGCGGACGTGGCGGCGGCCCGGCGCGACTACATGGACGAGTCCGGCGGCCGGTATGTGCACGTCATCGCCGACGGTGGCGTGGGCTGGTCCGGCGACCTGCCGAAGGCGATCGCCTGCGGTGCCGACTCGGTGATGATGGGCTCCCCGCTCGCGCGGGCGACCGACGCGCCGGGCCGCGGCCACCACTGGGGCATGGAGGCCGTCAACGAGGAGCTGCCGCGCGGCAAGAAGGTTGACCTCGGCACCGTCGGCACGATCGAGGAGGTCTTGACGGGCCCCTCGCACACCCCCGACGGCTCCATGAACTTCTTCGGCGCTCTGCGCCGGGCGATGGCCACGACCGGCTACAGCGAGCTGAAGGAGTTCCAGCGCGTCGAGGTGACGGTGGCGGACTCGCAGCACAAGCGGTAGGGGTTACGGCGGAAAGGGGGCCGGTCACCTGAGGGGTGACCGGCCCCCTTCGTGTGCCCGGGGCTTGCGCGGGGCGCGTGGGGTGGTGTGGGGGCGTGCGGTTGCGTTCGGGGCAGATACGGGCTGGTCAGCCGGGTCGGGGGCGATAACGTCCGTGTCGGCGCCCCAAGTTGCTGGAGCGCCCCCTTCCAAGGACTTGGTTCCGGACCCCGCTCCTCGGGGCCCGGCCCGATTTCCGACGGACCGTCTCACCGGGCTACTGGGCGGTGTCGTGGAAGGGGGCGTCCATGGGACGTCACCGCAAGCCCACTCGCTGGGATCGGATCCGTCTGTGGATGGTGAAGTGCCGGAGGAGGTGGATCTTGCGGATTTTCGGATGGTGAGCGGCCGCCCCCAAGCAACCTAGGGGCGGACACTCCGTGAACCATCCGGGAGCCTGCCGCAGCTAGCCCCTGCGGTGGGCTCCACCTTGTTGGCGGGACGCTGAGCGGCCGCCCCCAGACAACCTAGGGGCGGACACTCCGTGAACCATCCAGGAGCCTGCCGCAGTACCCGCTGCGGTGGGCTCCACCCAGTGGGTGTGATGGTGAGCGGCCGTCCCCAAGCAAACTAGGGGCGGACACTCCGTGATCCATCCACGAGCCTGTCGCAGTAAGCCCCTGCGACCGGCCCCACCTGTCTCCGTAAGGTACCCGCGCCGCGCCCCCCATGCCACCAGCCCCGAAGTCCGACGCACCCACGCGCCCCCCTTCACCACCGACGCGCCGCCCCTCCGCCGCGCACCGGCAGCGTCAGAGCGCCGCCTTCTTGGCCCCCGTGAAGGCGACGTACGCGGCGATCGCGAAGAACACGAAGGTCAGCGGGTCGGCGTCCGCCTTCCAGGCCTCCTGGACCACGTCGAAGTGCTGGAAGAACAGCTCGTTGAAGCTGAGCGGGGTCTCCTTCGCGCCGATCATCGCCTCGCCCACCAGCTGGCCGATGTAGACGGAGCCCAGGGACAGCGCCGCGCTCGCGACCGGCAGCACGGGGTTGCGGCCGCCGAGACGGCCCGCGGCGAGTCCCACGAGGAAGCCGACGCCGACCGCCGCCCAGCCGATCTCGTGCTTGGTCAGGCCGATGATCGCGCCGTAGACGCCGGCGGCGACCACGGCGGCGGCGAAGGCGGCCACCAGACCGACGCCGATGTTGTTCCGCACCGGAGCGGGAGCGGGGACGGCCCCGTACGGGACCCCCGGTGCCGGAGGCGGGGGTACGGCGCCCGGCTGCGGGGCGTACGGAACGCCGTCGGTCGGCTGCTGGGCGTACGGGTTGCCGTCGACCGGCTGCGGCTGTGGCTGCGGCTGGGTCTCGGCCTGCGGCTGGGCAGGCGGCTGCTGTGGCGGTGGAGCTGACTGGCTCATGACAGAAATCCCCCCACGGGATGGAACGAGCGGAATGGTGAAGCGGAGAAACGTGCGCACGACTGTGCGACGAGTGAGGGGAGACTAACAGGCAGGACTGACACGGCCACCAGTGAATTTGCCGTCAGAGCCGGTGCGCCGCCCCCGTCGGCGCCGCCCCGCGCGTGTCCAGGAGCAGCTGGGCCTTCACCGACAGGCCCTGGAGGTCGTACGTGCGGTGGTGCTGGAGGAGGATCGTCAGGTCGGCGTCGGCGGCGGCCTCGTAGAGGGAGTCGGCGCGCGGGACCGGGCGGTCGAGGACGTTCCAGGACGGGACGTGCGGGTCGTGGTAGCTGACGGAGGCGCCCAGTTCCATCAGGCGGACGGCGATCTCGCGCGCAGGGGTGGCCTGTTGGTCGGCGAGGTCGGGCTTGTAGGTGACGCCGAGCAGGAGGACGCGGGCGCCGCGGGCGGACTTGCCGTGTTCGTTCAGGAGCGTGGCCGCGCGCTGGACGACGTAACGCGGCATCTGGCTGTTGACCTGCTGGGCCAGTTCGACCATGCGCAGGGTGCGGCCGGCGGGGACGGTCAGGTCCTGGGGGACGGCGTGGCCGCCGACGCCGGGGCCGGGGCGGAAGGCGTGGAAGCCGAACGGCTTGGTCTCCGCGCAGCGGATCACGTCCCAGAGGTCGATGCCGAGGTCGTGGCAGAGGACGGCCATCTCGTTGACGAGGGCGATGTTGACGTGCCGGAAATTCGTCTCCAGGAGCTGGACGGTCTCCGCTTCACGCAGGCCACGCGCGCGTACCACCTTGTCGGTGAGACGGCCGTAGAAGGCCGCGGCCGACTCGGTGCAGGCGGGGGTGAGGCCGCCGATGACCTTGGGCGTGCCGGCGGGCGTGACGTCGCGGTTGCCGGGGTCCACCCGACTGGGGGAGTAGGCGAGGTGGAAATCGCGCCCCGCACGCAGCCGTGAACCCTCTTCGAGGATCGGGCGCAGCAGGTCCTGCGTGGTGCCCGGGGGAACCGCCGACTCGAGGATGACCGTGGTGTGCGGGCGCAGGTGCGCGGCCAGGGTGCGGGCCGCCGCCTCCACCTGGGTGAGGTCGAGACCGCCGTCCGGGCCGGGCGGGGTCGGCGCGCAGATGACCGCGGTGCGGACGCGGCCCAGCTCGGCGGGGCTGGTGGCGTGCCGGAAGCCCCCCGAGAGCATCCGGCGCAGTTCGGCGGGGCTGAGGGAGCCGGGCTCCGGCCCGGTGCGGTAACCGAGCGTGGGGATGCCCGCGGCCACGGCGGCCTGGGCCAGGGGCAGGCCGAACGGGCCGAGTCCGATGACGGCGAGATCTGCGGGCATGGCGTGGGCCGTCCTTCCCAGTAACCGAAGCGGGACAGGTGCGCAAGCCCGGTGGACAGGATGGGCGAGCGCAATGTCAGACTAGGAGTAAATATGACCGTTATGCGGGATTGGTCGCCTGTGTTTTCCGGTCGTCCCGGGAAAGTTGTCCACAGGGTGGGGAGCCGTGGTGGCTGAAGTCGGGCAAGACGGTCAGAATTTGGGCATGGGGGGTACGACACGGGCTTCGCCCGACGGGTGCGGCCGGCGCTATCGATAGCGGGAGGCAGCGGTGAGGACAGCGACACTGGGGCCGGCGCAGCGAGCCGAGTCACTGGCGGCAATGGCCGAGCGCGAGCTGGACGTGCTGGTGGTGGGCGGCGGTGTGGTCGGTGCGGGCACCGCCCTCGACGCCGTGACCCGCGGCCTGTCCACCGGCCTGGTCGAGGCGCGTGACTGGGCATCGGGCACCTCCAGCAGGTCCAGCAAGCTGATCCATGGCGGACTGCGCTATCTGGAGATGCTGGACTTCGCCCTCGTACGGGAGGCCCTGAAGGAGCGCGGGCTGCTGCTGGAGCGCCTCGCCCCGCATCTCGTCAAACCGGTGCCGTTCCTGTACCCGCTGCAGCACCAGGGCTGGGAGCGGCTGTACGCCGGCTCGGGCGTCGCGCTCTACGACGCGATGTCGATGGCCCGCGGACACGGACGCGGTCTGCCGACCCACCGTCACCTGACCCGCCGTCACGCCCTGCGCGTCGCGCCCGCTCTGAAGAAGGACGCACTGGTCGGCGCCCTGCAGTACTACGACGCCCAGATGGACGACGCGCGTTACGTGGCCACCCTGGTGCGCACGGCGGCCGCCTATGGCGCCAGGTGCGCCAACCGCGCCCGGGTGACGGGTTTCCTGCGGGAGGGCGAGCGGGTCGTGGGCGCGCGCGTGCAGGACGTCGAGGCGGGCGGCGAGTACGAGATCCGCGCCAAGCAGGTCGTCAACGCGACCGGGGTGTGGACCGACGACACCCAGGCGATGGTCGGTGAGCGCGGGCAGTTCCACGTCCGCGCCTCCAAGGGCATCCACCTGGTCGTGCCGAAGGACCGCATCAACTCCTCGACGGGCCTGATCCTGCGCACGGAGAAGTCCGTCCTCTTCGTCATCCCCTGGGGCCGGCACTGGATCGTCGGCACGACCGACACCGACTGGGACCTCGACAAGGCGCACCCGGCCGCCTCCAGCGCGGACATCGACTATCTGCTGGAACATGTGAACTCGGTGCTCGCGGTGCCGCTCACCCGCGACGACGTCCAGGGCGTGTACGCGGGGCTGCGCCCGCTGCTGGCCGGCGAGTCCGACGCCACCAGCAAGCTGTCGCGCGAGCACACCGTGGCGCATCCGGTGCCGGGGCTGGTGGTCGTGGCGGGCGGCAAGTACACGACCTACCGGGTCATGGCCAAGGACGCCGTCGACGAGGCGGTGCACGGGCTCGACATGCGGGTCGCCGAGTGCGTCACGGAGGACGTGCCACTGCTGGGCGCCGAGGGGTACCGGGCACTGTGGAACGCGCGAGCGCGGATCGCGGCCCGGACGGGGCTGCACGTGGTGCGCGTGGAGCATCTGCTGAACCGTTACGGCTCGATGGCCGAGGAACTCCTCGACCTCATCGCCTCCGACTCCTCGCTGGGTGAGCCGATGCCGGCCGCCGACGACTATCTGCGCGCCGAGATCGTGTACGCCGCCTCGCACGAGGGGGCGCGGCATCTGGACGACGTCATGACCCGGCGCACCCGTATCTCCATCGAAACCTTCGACCGGGGGACGCGCAGCGCTCATGAGGCCGCCGAGCTGATGGCGCCGGTGCTGGGCTGGGACAAGGATCAGATCGAGCGCGAGGTCGAGCACTACGAGAAGCGGGTGGAGGCCGAGCGGGAGTCCCAGCGGCAGCCGGACGACCTGACGGCGGACGCGGCGCGGCTGGGGGCACCGGACATCGTGCCGTTGTAAGGCGGTTCGGAACCGGGTCGTTCTACGAGGTGCGGGGGCAGAACTCGGCGGCGAGCAGGGCCGGTTCGAGGTCGGGGTCTGTGATCGCCGTCGTGTTCACCCGGTAGGTGAGGACGCGACGGCCGTCGACGGTGGCCGCGGTGCGCACGTAGCTGCCGAGGATGCGGCCGTTGTGTCCCCACACCGTGGTGCCGCACGGCAGCTTCTCCGGATACAGGCCCATGCCGTACAAGCCGTGTGCGGCGCGGGTGTCGCGCATCTCGCGCAGCCGGCGCGGGGGCAGCAGACGCCCGCCGAGCAGGGCCGCGTAGAAGCGGTCCAGATCGGTGAGCGTGGTCACCAGCTCGCCCGCGGCCCCGGCCACCCGCGGGTCGAGTTCGGTGACGTCGGTTCCGTCGGCGGCGTAGGCGCGGCCGTGCGGGGAGGGCAGTGACATGCGGGAGCCAGGGAAGGAGGTGCCGGTCAGACCCAGCGGAGCGATGATGCGGCGCTCGGCCTCGGCGGCGTAGGAGTGGCCGGTCACCTGCCGGACGACCATGCCGAGGAGGACGTAGTTGGTGTTCGAGTAGGAGAAGCGGCCGGGGTGGGCCGGAGGGTGGGTGAGGGCCATGCGTACGGCCTGACGAGGGGAGAGGGGGACCAGGCCCTTGGTGTCGGCGGTGAAGTCGTGCAGACCGCTGGTGTGGGTGAGCAGGGCGCGCAGAGTGATCGTGCGGCCGTCGTTGCCGGCCCCGCGCACCAGGCCGGGCAGGTGCTGCTCCACGGTGTCGGACAGCTTCAGCCGGTGCTCTTCGGCCAGTTGCAGGACGAGCGTCGCGATGAACGTCTTCGTCATGCTCCCGGCGCGGAAGTGGTCGTCGCGGGTGATGCCGGTGCCGGCCCGGGCGTAGCGGCTGCCGGCTCCGTCGCGGACCAGCAGCGCCGCGGCCGGGGCGCCGCCCCGCGTGACCAGCAGCGGGAGGACGGTGTCCGTGGTCGGCGGCCGGGGCGCGGTGGAGTCGGCCGGGGCCAGGGCGAGCAGCGCCAGGGACACGGGCAGGACCAGCAGCGCTCGAAGCGACGGCATGGCGGGCTCCTCCCTTGTCACGGCCCATCATCCAGGGTGGCGAGACGCGGACTTGGTCCGGGTCTGGTGGTCAGGAGGTGGCTTTGTGGTGGTTGTGATGGTCCTGTAAGGGGCCTGAGAGAGGTCGGTCGGCCGTCGGACCGGTGTGCGCGGGCCGTCGTAGGGCGAGAGGCACCCTGGGCGTCGGGCACTTGTCGGGTGAGGGACAATGGAGGCTCTGTCAGGGCGGGTTGTATGAGGGGACGCATGTCGGAGGCGGAGCGGGCGGGTACATCTCGTCAGGACACTCGTCAGGACTCTCGTCAGGACAAGAGCGAGCGTCTTCTCGCCGGGCGGTACCGGCTGCACGACGTGCTCGGCCGGGGCGGCATGGGCACGGTGTGGCGGGCCGAGGACGAGACCCTGGGCAGGACGGTCGCCGTCAAGGAGCTGCGGTTCCCGTCGAACATCGACGACGACGAGAAGCGCCGGCTGATCACGCGGACGCTGCGCGAGGCCAAGGCGATCGCGCGGATCCGCAACAACAGCGCGGTGACGGTCTTCGACGTGGTCGACGAGGACGACCGGCCGTGGATCGTGATGGAGCTCGTCGAGGGCAGGTCGCTGGCCGAGGTGATCCGGGAGGACGGGCTGCTGGAGCCCAAGCGGGCCGCCGAGGTCGGGCTCGCCATCCTGGACGTGCTGCGCTCGGCGCACCGCGAGGGGATCCTGCACCGCGACGTGAAGCCGTCGAACGTCCTGCTGGAGTCCGACACCGACCGGGTGGTGCTCACCGACTTCGGCATCGCCCAGGTCGAGGGCGACCCGTCCATCACCTCCACCGGCATGCTCGTCGGCGCGCCCTCCTACATCTCCCCGGAGCGGGCCCGCGGGCACAAGCCGGGTCCCGCGGCCGACCTGTGGTCGCTCGGCGGACTGCTGTACGCGGCGGTCGAGGGCGTGCCGCCCTACGACAAGGGCTCCGCGATCGCGACCCTGACCGCGGTGATGACCGAGCCGCTGGAGGAGCCGAAGAACGCGGGTCCGCTGAAGGACGTCATCTACGGGCTGCTCACCAAGGACCCGGCGCAGCGGCTCGACGACGCCCGGGCGCGGGCGATGCTCAACGCCGTCATCCACGCGCCCGAGCGCAGGGCCGAGCCGGAGCCGCCGGCGGACGCGACCAAGGTCGTGCCCATCCCGGCGCAGCCGGACCGGCCCGCGGGCAAGGGCGGTTCGGGCGGCTCCGGGAGCAAGCGGGGCGAGGAGGCCGGGGAGAAGCTGCGCGGTGCGCTGCGCTCCATGCGCAAGGCCGCCGTGGCGGCCGCGGCCGGTTCGGCGGCCACGTCCCGCGGCAAGTCGGGCGGTGGTATGGCGGGTTCGGGCGCCGGGGGTGCCGCGGCGGGCGGGACCGTCGCCGACGGGACCGCCGGAGCG
>NZ_WVUG01000470.1 GCF_017614965.1 Streptomyces griseorubiginosus
GAAGGCGCCCGCGGACAATCCCCACTCAGTTCAGCACTCCGCCCAGCAAGCGCAGCAGGTCCCCGGTGGCGTCCGCCGCGCACAGGGGTGGCAGGGCGCCCAGGGCGAGGATCGCCGCGGCGATGGTGCGCAGGTGCGGGGGCGGGGTCGCCTGTAGGGCGGCGATGCGGCGGGTGACGGTGCGGTCGGTGAAGCGCAGGGCGCAGCCCTGGCCGTGCGCGACGAGGGCGGCGCGGGCCAGCGCGCGAGCCGTGGTGCCGCGGTCGCCCACCGCGCCGGCGGCCTGTTCGTCGGCCCAGCGTTCCACCAGGTAGGCGACGCTCGTCCGGACCGGCACGAGCAGCGGGTTCGCCGCCGCGGCGAGGCCGGCCGCACGGACCAGCAGGGCGTGCCGGTGAGCGAGATGGGCTCGCTCGTGGGCGAGCAGGACCCGGCGTTCGGCGGGGCGCAGGGCGGCCAGCATCGCCGAGGTGACCAGGATCCGGCCCGGGGTACCGGGGACGGCGAAGGCCTGCGGCCGCGGTGAGGCGGCGACGATCAGTTCGGTGCCCGGCGGATGCCCCTCGCACAGACGGCGCAGCGTGCGCCGGGTCGCCCGCTCGGCCCGGACCGCGCGCAGCACGCGGCAGACGGCGACCGTGAGCAGCGCCAGCGCGAGGACGGCGACCGCCCCGGGGACCGGTTCCGGCAGCACCCGGCCGTCCTCGCGGGCGTCGGCGACGACCGGCGGGGCCTGCCCGACGAGCGTGACGGTCAGCAGCCCCAGCGCCCAGGTGGTCGCGCCCGCGGTGAGGACGGCGGCCGCGGTCAGGGCCCGGGCCGCCTGCGCGGGCGCCAGCGACCGGGCGACCGGGCGGCTGACGGCGGCGAGCAGCAGGGACAGCAGCACCGGGGTGTAGACGTCGATCCTCATCTCGTCCTTCCCGTCCCCCGCCGAGCCGCGGCGGCGCCGTCAGACACCGCCCTCACCCAGCAGCTCGCGCAGGGCCGTCTCCTCCTCCGGGCTCAGACCGGTGACGAACTGCTGCAGCGCGGCTATCGGGTCGGGCCCCCGGTCCAGGGCCTGGTGCATGGCCTCGGCGGTCATCTGGGCCGCGTTCTTCGCCGGGCGGTACGCGCCGCGCCGCCCGTCGGCGTCCCGCAGGACGAGGCCCTTGTCGTGCAGGCGCCGCAGGATGGTGTGCACGGTGTTGTAGGCGAGGTCGCCGTCCAGCTCGGCCTGGATCTCGGCCGGGGTCAGGGGCCGGTCGGTCGCCCACAGCGCGGCGAGGACCTCGCTCTCCAGCTCACCGGGGCTGCGTCGCTCGGCTCTGCCGCGAGGAGTCGTGCCTGCCATGGCCACCACCTTACGGCGCGTAGGGTTCGGCGGTCATCGACTCGCACCTCCCCCTTACCCGCCTCCGACATCGCCCCGACCTACAGCCTGTAGGGTGACCTCCAACCCTACAACGTGTAGGGACCGGAGGGAATGGACGATGCCAAGGGCCTCCGACGCCGCAGCCGCACCTTCACGCACCCGGACCCCCGGTGCCGCCCCACCCCCAGGGTCACCTCCGGCTCCCCGGACGGGCGAGCGACGGCTCCTGGCCGTGGCGGGCGCCTTCGCCCTGCTCCAGCTCGTGATCGTGCGCCCCGGGCTGGGCCTCGGCTGGGACGAGACGGTGTACGTCAGCCAGGTCAGCGGCCACGCTCCGGCTGCCTTCTTCAGTGCCCCGCGCGCCCGGGGCATCACCCTGCTGGTGGCCCCGGTCGCCTTCTGGTCGTCGTCGACCCCGTTGCTGCGGGTGTACCTGGCCGTACTGGCGGGCGCCGGCCTGTACGGGGCCCTGCGGGCCTGGCTCGGCCTGTTCCCGCCCCGCGTCCTCGCGGCCGGCGGCGCCCTCTTCGCCACCCTCTGGATCACCCTCTTCTACGGCCCCCAGGCCATGCCCAACTACTGGGTGGCCGTGGGCGCCCTGGCCGCCGTGGGCTTCTTCCTTCGGGCCCGCCGCGACCGCACCCGGCGTGCACCCCTGTGGGGCCTGGCCGCGGCGGCCGCGCTGACGGCCTGGATGCGACCCACGGACGCCGTCTGGACGAGCCTCCCCCTCCTTGCCCTGGCCCTCCGCGACCGCCGCCCGCGCCTCCTGCTCGCCCTCCTCGGCGGCATGGCGGCGGGCGCGCTCGAATGGGTCGTCGAGGCGTACGTCAGGTACGGCGGCCTGGGCGCCCGGCTGAGCGCCGGTTCCCGCATCGAGGGCGGCCTGGGCCTGCACAACGCCGTGACCGACCAGCTCCGCAGTCTCGGCGGACGCGCCCTGTGCCGTCCGTGCACCGGCGCCGTGCCGAGCGCGCCGGTGATCGCCTGGTGGTTCGTCCTGCCGCTGCTCGCCGCGGCCGCGCTGGTCATCGCGGTACGGGCCCGCCGTACGACCGTCACCGCGCTGCCCCTCGCCTGCGCGGTCACCGCGTCCGTGCCGTATCTCTTCCTCATCGGGTACGCGGCTCCCCGCTTCCTGCTTCCCGCGTACGCCCTGCTCGCGATCCCGGTCGCCGACGCACTGTGGTTCCTGGTCACGGCCGCTGCGGGGCGGTGGCGACCGGTGGTCGTGACCCTGGTGGCGGTCGGACTGGCCGCTCATGTGGCCGTGCAGCTGGCGGTGGTGGACAGAGCGGTGTCCCGTACGACGACCGCCCACCGCTCCTGGGTCCGCAGCGCCACGGAACTGCGCCACCTGGGCGTCTCCCCGCCCTGTCTGCTGACCGGCGGCGACTCCGTACCCATCGCCTTCCAGGCAGGCTGCGCCTCCGCGTACACCGCCGGTCACGACGCCGGCACCACGGCCGGTGCCCTCACGCGCACCGCCCGCCGCATCCCGGTCGCCCTCCTCGCGGCGAGCCCGGGTCACCTGCCGTCCTACGCCCACGGCTGGCGACTGCACCGCCTGTCGGACGGCTACGCCTACGTGGCGCCCGGCGCCCCGCGGGAACGGCAGGGCGCATGAGCACGCAGACCGGTGCCGCCCTGGACGCGGGGCGGCGGGTGCCCTGGCAGACCCTGGTGGCCGGCGGCCTGCTGGCGGGGGCCGTGGTGATCGCCGTACGGCACTGGCCCGTACTGGACGCCGGTGCCGACCGGCTGGTCGTCGCCGACCGGGGGTGGCTGCTGCTGGCCGCGGTGCTCACCGTGCCGACCTGGGTGTGCTCGGCGCTCACGGTACAGGGCGCGGTGCGGGAGGCGTTGCCCGCGCGACGGCTGGTGGCCGTGCAGTTCGCGGCGTCGGCGGCCAACCACGTCCTGCCCGCCGGGTTGGGGGCCGGTGCCGTCAATCTGCGGTTTCTGCTGCGCTGCGGGCTGACACCGGGGCGGGCCGCGACGGCCCTCGCGGTCCGCGGCACCGCGGGCGCGGTCGTGCGGTGCGTGCTGATCGCGGTGCTCGCCGTGGCCTGTCCCGGGGTGCTGCGGCTGCCGTCGGTGCACGGGACGACACTGCTGCTCGCCCTCGTGGGGACGGCCGCCGCCGGCTGCGCGGCCGTGGCGTCGGCTCGGCTGACCCGGGTGCGGCGGTGGCTGGCGTGCACGGTGGCCGATGTGCGGGGTGTCCATGAACGCGCGCCGCGTGCGGCGGCCCTGTGGGGCGGTTCGCTGGCCTTCGCCGTGCTCCACACGGGGATCGTGCTCGCCGTCGTACGGGCCCTGGAACTGCCGCTGCCGGCGGGACGGGTCGCGCTCGCGTATCTCGCCGCGAGCAGTGCCGCCGTACTGCTGCCGACGCCCGGTGGGCTCGGGTCGCTGGACGCCGCGCTCGCCTGGACGCTGACGGCGGCCGGGGCTCCGGCCGGGGCGAGCCTGTCCGCGGTGCTCGGCTACCGGTTGCTCACGGTGTGGCTTCCGCTGGTGCCGGGGCTGTTGGTGCTCGCCGGGCTGGTGCGCACGAAGGCGCTGTAGAGGCGGCGGTGGAGCCGGAGGGTCATGACAGGCGGTGGCCGATGCCGCGGGTGGTGGCAATGGTCAGGTCGCTGCCGGCCGCGCGCAGCTTGCGGCGCAGCCGGGTCAGGTACTGGTCGAGGGTGTTGTCGCTGACCTGGGCGCCTTCCGCCCAGGCGGCCCGGACGAGGTCCCGGCGGCTCACGTTCTCCCCGGGCGTCGCCATGAGCGTGGCCAGCAGCCGGAACTCCGTCGGCGTGAGATCGGCCGCCGTGCCGCGGACGGTCAGGCGGTGCCGTACGGCGTCCAGTACCAGGTCCCCGGCCGTGGCGTGGGGCGTGGGCACGGCGCGTCTGAGGGCGAAGCGCAGGCGGGCGGCCAGTTCGGCGAGGTGGAAGGGCTTGGGGAGACAGTCGTCGCCACCCGCGAAGAAGCCGGACGGGCGGTCGGTCAGGCCGTGGCGTGCGGTGAGGAAGACGACCGGGAAGGAGAAACCGTTGGCGCGCAGCGCCTGGCGGACGTCCCGCCCGTCCGCGTCCGGGAGCCCGACGTCCAGCACGGCCGCGGCGACCTCGGCCCCGGCCAGCCGCAACGCGGTCGCTCCGTCGGCCGCGGGCAGGGGCGCGAACCCTTCGTCCCGCAGCCCACGCACCAGCACGTCACGCAGGCCGTGATCGTCCTCGACGACCAGGATCTTGGGGGGCATGGTCCTCCGTCAGGGGTTCGGGACAGGCGCGGGGGCTGACCGTGGGCGGTCGGGTGCGGGTGGAGGCGAGGGA
>NZ_WVUG01000471.1 GCF_017614965.1 Streptomyces griseorubiginosus
CCCGCGACCTGGTCGGCATCGGCATCGGCCCCTTCAACCTCTCCCTCGCCGCCCTCGCCCACCCCCTCGCCGAACTCGACACCGTCTTCTACGAACAGCGCCCCGGCTTCGACTGGCACCCCGGTCTCCTCATCGACGGCGCCCGCATCCAGGTCCCCTTCCTCGCCGACCTGGTGACCCTCGCCGACCCCGCGAGCCCCTGGACCTTCCTCAACCACCTCAAGGCCCGCGACCGGCTCTTCCCCTTCTACTTCGCCGAGCGCTTCCACATCCAGCGCACCGAGTACGACGCCTACTGCCGCTGGGTCGCCGACCACCTCCCCGGCCTGCACTTCCGCCACCAGGTCGACGCCGTCCGCTGGAACCCCGAACGCGACGTCTTCGAGGTCGACTTCACCCAGCTCGACGCGGACGGCGAGGCCGAGGCCCTTGGCCGTACGTACACACGCAACGTCGTCCTCGGCATCGGCAGCGAACCCTACGTCCCCGAACCCCTCAAGCCGCTCGTCGAGGCACCCGCCGTGCCCGTCGTGCACGCCGCCGACTACCTCACCCACCGCGACCGTCTGCTCGCCGCCGGGCACGTCACCGTCATCGGCTCGGGACAGTCCGGTGCCGAGGTCTTCCTCGACCTGCTGCGCGCCCGCCCCGTCGGCCGCGAGGGCCTGCACTGGCTCGGCCGCACCGAGGCCTTCGCGCCCATGGAGTACTCCAAGCTCGGCCTCGAACACTTCACCCCCGACTACACCCGCTACTTCCACGCCCTGCCCGAAGGCGTCCGCGACCGGCTCGTCACCACCCAGTGGCAGCTCCACAAGGGCATCGACGCCGACACCATCGCCGCCATCCAGGACGAGCTCTACCGCCGCACCCTGCACGGCGGCTGGCCGGACACCGTCCTCACGCCGGGCGTCCGCGTCCGTACCGCGGGCCGTATCGCGACGACCAAGGTCGAGCTCCACCTGGAGCACGTCCAGCAAAACACCCGCTCCCGCCTCACCACCGACGCCGTCGTCCTCGCCACCGGCTACCGCGAACGCCCCCTCGACCGCCTCCTGGCCGGTCTCGACCCCTACATGCGCCGCGACAGCCGCGAGCGCCCCCGCGTCGACGACCGCTTCCGCCTCGTCCTCGACCCCGCGGTGACCGGCGCGATCCACGTCCAGAACGCCGAACGCCACACCCACGGCGTCGGCACCCCCGACCTCGGCCTCGCCGCCTGGCGCAGCGCCACCATCCTCAACTCCCTCACCGGCAAGGAGACGTATCCGCTGCCGGCCCGCACGGCCTTCACCACCTTCGGGCTCGAACCGCACCAGCCGCAGATCCCGCAGGCCCGGCAGGCGGCCCAGGTCCTCACCCCGCTGGTCGAGGGAAGGTAAACAACCGGCCCGGGAGGGAAGACCTCCGGCGGCGGCGGTGTTGGCTCCGCACATGACCACCACCTGGATCGCAGCCCACCGCTCCGCCGTCATCAACCCCTACGAGGTCTTCCACCTCTTTGAACCCCGCGGCTTCAGCGGCCAGACCGTCAGGCAGTCCGTGCGCCTCGCGGGAGGAGGTGAGGCGCTGCGGGTACGGCTCAGCAACCGCTACGGCAAGGAGCCCCTGCGGATCGGCGGCGCCCACCTCGCCGTGCGCACCCGGGGCAGCGGCATCGACCCCGCCAGCGACACCCCGCTGCGTTTCTCCGGCGCCGGTACGGTCGACGTCCCCGTGGGCGAGGAGATCGTCAGCGATCCGGTCGAACTGCCCGTCAGTGCGGGGGAGGAGCTGACCGTCAGCCTCCATCTGCCGGGCGAGACCGGGCTGAGCACCTACAGCGCGGTGCCCTACGACATCGGTTACGCCGTCCCCGGTGACCAGCTGTCCGCCGCGGTCCTGGAGGGCGCGGAGCAGTTGCCCCTCGGCCACTACCTCACCGGCGTCGACGTCCTCGCCCCCGAGGGCACCCGCATCGCCGTCGCGTTCGGCGACTCCTGGATCGAGGGCGCCTTCACCACACCCGGCACCGACAACAGCTTCCCCTCCCAGCTCGGCCGCCGCCTCACCCGCGGCTGGATCGTCAACCAGGGCATCTCCGGCAACCGTCTGCTCACCGACGAGATCGGCGACCACCTGCTGTCCCGCATCGACCACGACGTCCTCGCCGTCCCCGGCGTCAGCCACGTCCTGATCCACATCGGTCTCAACGACCTCGGCCTGCCCGGCACCATCGCCTACCCCGAGCCCGCCGGGGGCCCGAGCGCCGCCGAGTTCACCGCCGGCCTGACCGCCCTCGCCGACCGGCTGCACCGGGCCGGGCTCACCGTCATCGGTTCCACCATCGGCCCCTACCGCGGCACCGTCTACGACGGCTACGACACCGAGGCCGGGCAGGCCGTACGCCGCGAGGTCAACGCCTGGCTGCTCGGCGACGGCCACCCCTTCGACGCGGTCGTCGACCTCGCCGCCGCCGTCGCCGACCCGGACGAACCCGACCGGATCCGCGCCGAGTTCAACGCCGGCGACGGCCTCCACATCAACGACGCCGGCGCCCAGGCGATCGCCGACGCCATCGACGTAAACCTGCTGGACCTCTAGAACACGGCGCTCAGAAGACGGGCGTTCCGGCCCGGGTCAGCTTCCAGTCCACCGACGCGAAGTCCTTCGGGTCCAGCACGCCCTTCGCCGTCACCCACTCCGCGATCCGCGTACGGATCTCCGTCGACTCCGACCACAGCTCCTGCGCGGACGCCACATGCGGGAACGCGCCGCCGCCGTTGGCACGGTAGTTGTTCACCGCCAGCACGAACTGCTGCGCGTCGTCCAGCGGGGCACCGGCGTAGGTGAGGTTCCCGATCCGCGAACCGGCCGGCCGGGAGATGTCGATGTCGTACGAAAGCCCCGACACGTAGTCGTAGTTGTAGTCCGGGCGGCCGCCGGCGTTGGTCAGCTTCTCCACGTCCACCACCGCGTCGGCCGCAGTCTGCACGAAGTACTCCGCCGAGTACTCCAGGTATGCCCGCAGCTGAGCACCCGTCAGCAGCTTGGCGACCAGCGTGTTGTCGTACACGTACAGGCTCGACAGGTCCCGGATCGTCACCTTGCCGGCCGGGATCTCCGAGGTGCGGGAGAAGGGGGAGGCCTGCGCGACGACGGGCAGCGAGGCATAGGACGTGCCCGCCAGCGCCGCCTTCACCACGTCCTCCTGCACCTTGGTGATCAGGTCGATGATCGGCGCGTCCTTGTAGCGGGCCTCGACCGTCGTGAGCGTCTCGGTCGCCGTGCCGACGACCTGGTTGACGTACTCGACGACCTTCGCGTGCTCGCCCGACAGCAGCTTGGTGATCTTCGGGTCGTCGGCCACGGTGTTGGAGTTCAGCACCTTCGACGAGACCGACTCGACGCTCCAGCGCCCCTTCGCGAAGACCAGCTCGACGTCGAAGACCGACAGCCGCTCCGCGAACGCCAGCGGCTCCGAGAGCACCACCGTCCTGCCCGTGGTGGCGTTGGTGACCTTCAACTCCGGGATCTCCACGTGCGCGTGGCCCACCAGGATCGCGTCGATGTCCGGCACCTGCTGCGCCACCAGCGCCGCCGAGTTCTCCACGTACGGCACCTGGTCACCGTAGGAGGAGGTGCCGGAGGAGCCGCTGTGCGCGGACACGACCACCACGTCGGCGCCCATCGACTTCAGCCTCGGTACCCACTTCGCGGCCTGCTCCTCAAGACCCGGGAACTGAAGCTTCCCCTGCACATACGCCTTGTCCCAGATCGCGATACCGGGATTGGTGAGCCCGAGGACCGCGACCTTCACCGGCGGAAGACCCGGCACGTGGAACTTCTTGATGACGTACGGCGGGAAAGCCGGCTTCTGCGTCCTCGCGTCCAGCGCGTTCGCCCCCAGCAACGGGAAACGCAGCTGCTTCTCGAAGGCGCGCAGCGTCTGAAGACCGTAGTTGAACTCGTGATTGCCCAGCGCCGCCGCGTCGTACCCGATCGCGTTCATCGCCTGCGCCATCGGGTGCACCGGACCGCCCTTCGCGGTGATCGGATCCACCTTCGCGTAGTAGTACGTCAGCGGGGTGCCCTGGATCGTGTCGCCAGCGTCGAGCAGCAGCGTGTTGCAGCGGCCCTTCTCCGCGCGCACCTGGTTCACCAGGGTCGAGACACGGGCCAGCCCCTGGGCGTTTCCGGCCTTGTCGGAGTACTCCGCGTCCTTGAAGTAGTCCCAGTTGAAGACGTGCCCGTGCAGGTCGGTCGTGCCCATGACGGTCAGCGAGTACCGCCGCGGGGCCGGCTTCTGCGCGGCCTCGGCCGCCGGAGCCGCCACCGCGCTCGCCAGCGCCACGCCCGCTCCGGTCGCGGCGGACTTCTTCAGGAACTTCCGGCGGTTCAAGGGCATGTCTCGATCTCCTCGGGAAAAGGTCAACGACGCGCGTAGATTCTGACCCGGCCATGGCAAGCGGCAACAGGTCCCGCAGGTTGCGATCTGATGACTCAACTCGCCCTCCCCCAGGCCGTTATCGACCGAGAAGTGACACAGTGGGGCGCATGACCACCCCTTCGCCGGACGCTCCCCAGCCCGCCGTCCCCTAC
>NZ_WVUG01000472.1 GCF_017614965.1 Streptomyces griseorubiginosus
GGGGCCGTGCGGTGGTGGCCGGTGGCCCACCGGCTGGCGCGATGGTCGGCGGCGGTGCGCGGGCGGCCGGTGGACGATGCTCGGCTGGCGAGCAGTGGTGGGTGGCGGCGCGGTGGTCGTGGGCGGGCGGCAGCCGCTGGGCGGCCACCGGCCGTCGCGAGTGGCGCGCGGCGGCTGTAGGCGCTCGGGCGGTAGCCGGTGGGCCGCCAGCCGCCAGCCGCCAGCCGCCAGCCGCCAGCCGCCAGCCGCCAGCCGCCAGCCGCCGGCCGCCAGCCGCCGGCCGCCAGCCGCCGGCCGCCAGCCGCCGGCCGCCCGCCGTCAGCCGCCACCGCCCAACGCGGCGTGGGTGCGTGGGCCGGGGTGCGTCAGTGGGTGAGGGTGAAGCCCAGGACCACGCCTGCTGACACCTCCACCATGCCGGGTGCGAGGTCGCCCGCCGAGTTGCCGCCTCCGCCGCCGTGGCCCCGGTACTGGCGGAACTCGTAGGACTCCGAGTCCACGTCCTGGATGTGCACCACCGGGCCCAGCCGTACGCCCGCCGCCTCCGCGTACACCTCGGCCTTGCGGCGGGCGGCGGCCACCGCCTTGCGCCGTGCCTCGTCCCGCAGCGCCGGCTTGTCGTGCACGTCGAACTCGACGCTGTCGATGTGGTGCGCCCCGGCATCGACCGCGTCCACGATCAGCTGCTGGAGATCGTCGAGCACCTCGGTCTCGATGACGTACGAGGCCCGGCAGCGGTAGCCCAGGAACTTCCGCTCGCCGCCGTACCCGTCGTAGTCCGAGCTGAGCTTGAGCCGGGAGCCCGACACCGACGCGTCCGGTATCCCGTGCCCGCGCAGTACTTCACGCAGCCGTGCCACGGCAGCGCCCGCCTCCTGGAACGCCTTGTCCGGCAGGGGCTCCAGCACATCCACCGACAACCTCACCCGGACGAGCTGCGGCTCGACCCGCACGCTCCCCGCACCGAAAACACTCGATCCCCACGGCTCTCTGATCGTCTCCGTCATGTGCGCATTGAAGCACCGCCCCGCGCCAACTCGCCGATGATTTCCTCCGCTTGAGCCATCACCCGCGCCACCAGCTCCGCGCACGAGGGCAGGTCCTCGATCACCCCGGCGACCTGCCCGGACGCCATCACCCCGAGATCCGTACGGCCGTCCACCATCGCCGACTTCAGCAGCATCGGCGTGTTCGCGGCGAGCAGTACCTGGCTCCAGGACAGCTCCTTGCCGTGCTTCATCGCGAGCCCGTCGCGTGCCATCTGCCGCCAGGTCAGCCCGGACAGTCTGCGGAAGCCGGCCGCGCGGCGCAGGGCGTGCAGCAGGGCCCGCGCACGGCCGGAGTTCTCCAGGGAGTCCACCAGCTCCGTGCGCAGCATCCGGTGCGGCAGACCGTCCACCGCCCTGGTCACGGTGACGTCCCGGACCGTCGCCGCCAGATATCGCGCCTTCACCGCGTCCGGCACCGTCGAGTCCGAGGTGAGCAGGAACCGCGTGCCCATCGCGACCCCCGCCGCCCCGTACGCCAGCGCCGCGACCAGGCCCCGTCCGTCGAAGAAGCCGCCCGCCGCCACGACCGGTATCCGCACCGCGTCGACCACCTGCGGCAGCAGCACCGTCGTGGCCACTTCTCCGGTGTGCCCGCCGCCCTCGCCGCCCTGCACGATGACGGCGTCCGCGCCCCACGCCGCGACCTTCTCGGCGTGCCGTCGCGCGCCGACGGAGGGGATGACCGCGACACCCGCCCCCTTAAGCTCCGCGATCAGCTCGGGGGAGGGAGCGAGGGCGAAGGAGGCGACCCGGACGCCCTCTTCGATCATGATGCTCGCCCGGTCACCGGCGTCCGCCGCGTCGGCCCGCAGATTCACCCCGAACGGCGCGTCCGTACGGGACTTCACCTCCCGTATGGCCTCCCGCAGCCGGTCGATCGTCATCGTCGCGGAGGCCAGGATGCCGAGCGCGCCCGCGTTCGCCGCCGCGGACACCAGACGGGGGCCCGCCACCCAGCCCATGCCGGTCTGGACGATCGGGTGCCGGACGCCGATGAGGCGGGTGAGCGCCGTCTCCATCACGAACCGACCTCCCTGGCCCGGTGGCCGGCCGGGTCGAGCACTTCGCGGATGAGCCGCAGTTCCTCGGCCGTGGGCTCGCGGGTCGTCGGCACCTCGTCCGGAACCGCCGGCTCGAAGGCGGTCGCCTCGCGCACCTCCTCCACCGTGACCCCCGGATGCAGTGAGGCCAGGCGCATCGAGTGGTCCGGGGTCGCGAAGTCGAAGACGCCCAGGTCGGAGACGACACGCGGGATGCGGTGATAGCGAGCCGTTTCCGGATGGGCGGCCGCGTGGTCGTAGCCCACCCCGCAGACCATGTCGACCTTCTCGACGAAGACCCGCCGGGAGTGCTTCGGAACCCAGTAACTCGTCGGGTTGTTCAACGTGTTGACCGGCGCCCCGCGCACCCCGAGCAACTGCCGCCTCGGCCGCTCCCAGTCGCCGATGCAGGAGATGTTCTGGTTGCCGAACCGGTCGATCTGGCTCGCGCCCATCATCACGTGCCGCCGCCCGCCGGTGACGAGGGCCAGGTGCTGACGGTAGGGGAGCCAGCCCTCGACCGTGCCGTCCGGGCGGACGAGCATCGCCTCGCCGTCCGTCAGCAGCAGGTCCGGCGAGAACGTGAGCCGGGCGAGCCGGGCGCCGATGGAGGGGATCAGCCCCATCGGGCTGGCGAGCACCTCGCCCTCGCCCCGCCAGGCCTCGGCGCAGGCGATCACGCAGTACTCGGCGCGGGTGACGGGAACAGCGGGAGTGCTTGTGGCCTCGGTCATGACTCCTCCCTCACCGCCGTCTGGTACGCCTGCTCGTCCCCGGCCAGGAACCGGGCCGCGAACTCCGGCCAGGGCGTGGTCGCGTACGTCCGCTGGAAGGCCTCGTCCCGGCCGTAGTCGGGGGCGCAGGACGTGAAGTGCGCGCCGTTCGGGGCCTCCACGACACCCGTCACCCGGTGCCGCTTGACCAGCAGCGACTGGGGCGCCGCCTCCTTCGTCAACTCGGCCGTGTCCACGATCCGTTCGCACGACACATAGGCCGCGTCCGCCGCTTCGCAGAACAGGTCGTCGAAGTACGGGTCCGGGCCGAGGTACTGCCCGTTGCCCAGCCGGTCCGCGCGGCCCACGTGCACCAGGGCCGCGTCCATCCGCAGGGCCGGCATCGCCACGAACGTCTCCCCGTCCTCGTACGGCGAAGTGACCGTCCGCAGACCGGGGTTGACCCGCATCACGTCCGATCCGATCCCGGCCCGCACCGGCAGGAACGGCAGCCGGTTCGCCGCCGCGCGCAGCCCCCACATGAACATCGCCTCGTCGATCTCCGTCAGTTCGAAGGCACCGCGCTCCCGGGCCGCGCGGTAGTGCGGTTCCAGTGGGATGGAGTCGAGGGTGACGAAGGCGGCGACCAGCTTGCGGATCCGTCCGGCCGCCGCCAGCATGCCCACGTCCGGGCCGCCGTAGGAGATGACCGTCAGGTCGGTGACGTCCGAGCGCAGCAGCGCTCTGACCAGGGCCATCGGTTTGCGGCGGGAACCCCATCCGCCGATGCCGAGGGTCATGCCGCTCTCCAGGCGGGAGACCACCTCCTCGGCGGTCATCGTCTTGTCACCCACGCCTACGCACCCTCCTTCTGCTCGCCGAAGGTGTCCCGCACCCGGTCGGCCACCCCGAGCGCGCTCGCCTCGTAGGTGAAGCCCTGCTCGAAGCGGTAGCTGCGGCGCACGTCGACCGGGTCGATGCCGTTGATGGCCGTCTTGGCCAGACGCAGCAGCTCTCCGTCCTTGGCGGCGATGTCGCGCGCCAGCCCCAGGGCCGTTTCTCGCAGTGCGTCCCGCGGTACCACCCGCCACACCGAGCCGTAGCCGTGCAGCTCCCGCGCGGTGACCGTCTGCGAGGTGTAGTAGAGGGCGCGCATCCGGTGCTGCGGGACCAGCCGGGCCAGATGCGTGGCCGCGCCCAGGGCGCCCCGGTCCAGCTCGGGCAGGCCGAAGACGGCGTCCTCGCTCGCCACGATCACGTCCGCGTTCCCCGCCAGGCCGATGCCGCCGCCCAGACAGAAGCCGTGCACCGCCGCCACCACGGGCACCTCGCACTCGTACACCGCCGCGAACGCCTCGAAGCAGCCGCGGTTGGCGCCCACCAGCGCGCTCGAGCCCCGCGCCTGTATCTCCTTGATGTCCACGCCCGCGTTGAACCCCCGGCCCTCGGCGGCCAGGACGACACAACGCACTCCCTGGTCACGGCCCGCGGCACGCAGCGCGTCGGCCAGCTCGAACCAGCCGCGCACCGGCAGCGCGTTCACCGGGGGGAAGTCGACGGTGAGGAGACGGATCCCCTTTTCCGGGGACGAGGTGGAGACACCCATGGGCGCATCAGCTACCTTTCCAAGCAACGCCTTTCCACCAAACATTTGTTAGGTGTGAGGCTTCGAAGCTAGCAGTCCGCGGATCGGAGCGGGAGACCTGTGGATAACTCGCTGCGCGGCAGGACGGTCGTGGTCACCGGGGGCACCCGGGGGGTGGGAG
>NZ_WVUG01000473.1 GCF_017614965.1 Streptomyces griseorubiginosus
CGGCGTAGGTGTTGACGGAGTAGCCGAACCGCAGCTGGGCCTCGACCTTGTCGCCCTCGGTGACCGCCACCTCGCGCATGTTGTCCCCGAACCGCGCCAGCCGCAGCGTCCGGGCCGCATGCCGTCCGGCCGCGGCCCGCGCCCAGGCGGCGACGCGTCTGACCACCCGGGGATCGGTGGCATGCCCGGCGACGATCTTCCGGTTCACACCCACGCGGGCCTCGATGTGGGCGAACTCGCGGTCGCCGTGGGCGGCCTGGTTGAGGTTCATGAAGTCCATGTCGATGCTCGACCAGGGCAGCGACAGGTTGTACTGGGTGTGCAGATGCAGCACCGGCCTATCCAGCGCACTCAGCCCCGCGATCCACATCTTCGCCGGGGAGAACGTGTGCATCCACACGATCACCCCGACACAGGTGTCCGACGCGTTGGCCTGAAGGCAGATCCGGCGGATCGACTCCGCGTCGGTCAGGACGGGCTGGGACACGATCCGCAGCGGGATCTGATCGGCCGCGTCGAGGCGTTCGGCGATCTGCCGGGACTGGTGGGCCACCTGCGCCAGGGTCTCCTCCCCGTACAGATGCTGGCTGCCGGTCAGGAACCACACCTCGTGGCCGTCGTAGGGCTGAGCATGGGTCGTCATGGAAGGTCCTTTCACAAGGGTGGCTCAGGCGGAGGCCTCGGCGCGGATGCGGCGCAGGCGGTGCATGACGTCGTTGGCACCGCGCCCGAAGTAGTCGTGCAGCAGCCGGTATTCGGCGTAGAGGCGGTCGTAGGCCAGGGCGCGTTCCGGGTCGGGCTGGTACACGCCCCGCTCGGCCTTGCCCATCGAGGCTGCCGCGGCCTGGATGTCCGGGTACGCCCCGGCCGCGACGGCGGCGTGCATGGCGGCACCCAGGGCCGGCCCCTGGGCGGAGCCGATGATGCTCAGCGGGCGGCGGGTGACATCGGCGTAGATCTGCATGAGCAGCGCGTTCTTCGTCAGACCCCCCGCGATGATCAGTTCCTTGACCGGTACGGCGGCGGACGCGAAGGCGTCGATGATGGTGCGGGTGCCGAACGCGGTGGCCTCCAGCAACGCCCGGTAGACATCCTCCGGTCGGGTCGACAGGGTCTGGCCCACGATGACACCGCTGAGTTCGTGGTCGACCAGGACGGAGCGGTTGCCGCTGTGCCAGTCGAGGGCGATCAGGCCGTGTTCGCCGACCTTCTGCCCGGCCGCGAGGTCGGTCAGGTATTCGTGCGGACTCTGGCCGGCCGCAGCGGCCCGCTCGGCGTACTCGGCGGGGAACCCGGTGCGCACGGACCAGGCGAAGATGTCCCCGACCCCGCTCTGTCCGGCCTCGTAGCCCCACAGGCCCGGCAGGATGCCGCCGTCCACCACCCCGCACATGCCCGGCACCACACCGTGCTGGTCGGAACTCATCACATGGCAGGTCGAGGTGCCCATGATGGCGACCATCTGACCTGGTTCCACCGCTCCGGCGGCGGGTGCCGTCACATGGGCGTCGACGTTGCCGACACACACCGCGATGCCCTCCGGCAGCCCCGTCCAGGCCGCCGCCTCGGCCGTCAACACGCCCGCCGCATCGCCGAGTTGGCCGATGGGGTGCTCCAGCTTGTCGGTGACGAAGCCCGCGAAGCCGGGGTTGAGTGCTTCCAGGTAGGTGCGGGAGGGGTAAGTGCCGTCCTGGTACTGACCCTTGTAGCCGGCCGTGCAGGCGTTGCGGACATACGCCCCGCACAGCCGCCACACGATCCAGTCCGCCGCCTCCACCCAGCGCTCCATACGCCGGTAGACCTCCGGATCCTCCTCCAGCACCTGCAGCGCCTTCGCGAACTCCCACTCCGAGGAGACCTTCCCGCCGTAGCGCTCCAGCCACGGCTCCTTGCGCTCCACGGCCAGCGCGTTGATCCGGTCGGCCTGCCCCTGCGCGGCATGATGCCGCCACAGCTTCACATAGGCATGCGGACGAGCCGCGTACTCCGGCAGGTCACACAGCGGCGTCCCGTCCGCCAGCACCGGCAACACCGTGCACGCCGTGAAATCCGTGCCGATACCGATCACCTGCCCCGGGCGCACACCGGCAGCGGTCAGCGCCTCCGGCACCGCATGGCGCAGCACCTCCAGATAGTCCGAGGGCACCTGCAGCGCCCAGTCCGGAGGCAACCGCGTCCCGTCCGGCAGCTCACGGTCCACAACCGCATGCCGGTACGCGTGCTCCGCCGACGCCAGCTCCGCACCGTCACGCACCCGGACCACCACGGCACGGCCCGACAGGGTTCCGAAGTCGACACCCACGACACAGGGTTCTTCAGGCACGGCGGCCCACCTCTCTTGTTCGGTATGTCAGTCAGGGTTCGGAATGGTGGACAGAAGATCGGGGGCCCGGCCGACACCGGGCCCCCGGAGGGTCAGTTGACCCGTACGACCTGCCAGAGTTCGTCACCGGCGCCGGTGTCGGTCGCCTGGACGATCAGGGCGCCGTTGGCCGTGGATGCGGAGGCGACGTCCGCGACCAGGCCGCTGGCGGAGTTGACGAGCTTGAAGTAGCCGCCTCCCGCGTCGGTCAGCGTCCAGTTCTGCGAACTCGCGCCGGAGGACGCGTTCTGGACGACGGCCGCGCCCGACGAGGTCGAGCCGTTGTTGTCGAGGAACAGGCCGCTGTTGACGTTCTTCACGGTCCACGCCCCGCCACCGGCGGACTGGAACGTCCACAGCTGGCAGTTGTTGGCGGTGTTCACCCACTGGCCGGCCTGCTTGCCCACCGTGGTGGAGGCGCCGGGGATCTCGAAGAACTTGCCGCTGTTCTTGTTGACCAGCCGGTACTGGCCGGTGGACAGGGTGGGCAGGGCGGTCTGGGTGAGGTTCCAGCGCTGGCAGGCGCAGCCGGTGTTCGACCACTGTCCGGCGGCGGTGCCGACGGTGGTGGAGGCGCTGGGGATCTCCAGGTACTTGCCGCTGATCCGGTTGGTGGCGGTGAAGCCGCCCGCCGGGTTCGGGGCGATGGCCCACTCGTGGTCGAGGGTGCCGTTGTCGTCCCACTGCAGCACCTTGGCGCCGTTGGCGGTGGACTGGTTCTGCACGCCCAGGACCTTGCCGCTGGCCACGTTGAAGATCTTGACGTAGCCGGAGGTCTGCTGGACGACCTTCCACTTCTGGTCGCTGGCGTTGTCGGCGTTCTGCTCGGTGGCGTTGACACCGTTGGTGGTCGAGCCGCCCGCGATGGCCAACAGCAGGTTGCTGTTGGCATTGGTCATCGTGTAGGTGGCGCCGTCGGAGATGCCGCCGCCCAGGTCGATGGTGCCGTAGGTGACGGGGTTGAGGCCGGTGCTGGTCAGATGTCCGCCGCTGAGGACCAGCAGGCTGTGGCCGTCGGAGAGCGGGACCATGCCGCGGCTGTAGCCGCCGGGGACGGTGGAGGCGATGCGCGTCCACTGACCGGACGCGCCGTTCTGCGTGTTGAGGAACAGGTCGGTGGTGCTGTTGGCGCTGACGACCAGGGTGCCGTTGGCCCCGCCGGTCGGCAGCCAGGTGATGTACGGCGAGCTGGTGGGGACGGTGCCGTCGGTCGCCTTCAGGGCGATGCCGGTCGCCGAGCCGAAGGCCTCCGGGTCGGCGGAGATCTTGTAGTAGACGGCGAAGCCGCCCTCGGGGGCGCCCCAGAACTCGTACGTCATCACGTAGTTGCCGTTGGGGAGCCTGGCGACCGTCGGCATGCCGGGGCGGTCGCCGTAGGTGGACGTGGCGACGTCGTTCACCACGGAGCCCCAGTTCACGCCGTCCGTGCTGACCTGGTGCACGATCTTCTGGCCGTTGGCGGGGTCGCGCTGGTCGGAGTAGTACACGATCAGCTTCGAGCCGGACACCATCAGGAACGGCTCCCACACGGGCGTCTGGCCGTTGGTGGGGTCGGCCTTGCCGCCGGTGGCGATGGTGCTGACGTACGACCAGCTCACCCCGTGGTCGGTGCTGGCGTACAGGTCCAGTTCGGTCGAGGACAGGTCGCTCGGGATGGAGTTGCCGGCGGCGAGGATGGTGCCGGCCGGGAAGTTGCCGACGGCGGTGGGAAGTTCGTACAGGAACGGCTGGTAGCGCATGCCGAAGCCGTTGTGGGTGTCCGTGATGCTGGAGATCTGGGTCCAGCTGTTGCCGTTGTCGGTGCTGCGGTAGATCGGGAAGACCGGGGTCCCCGAGCTGTACTGCTCGAAGGTGGCGAGCAGGGTGCCGTTGGACGATCCGCTGTACTGCAGACGCAGGCCGCGCGGGTAGAGCGAGCCGGGGGACGGGGTGCCCGACGCGGGGGTGTACATCGTCTGCGATGCGCGCGAGATCGCGTGCGCCGGGGCGGAGGCGGGGAGGACGAGGGCGACGGCGGCTGCGAGGAGGGCCAGCAGCAGGGTGATCGCCTGGGGTCTGCGGACGGCGGGTACGGCGCGGTGCACGGCGCCTTCCCTGGTGGTGGACATGGGCGGCTCCCAAGGGGTGTCCGGGTTGAGGGTGGTGCCTGACCCGCCGCTCCCGGGAGGCAAGGGGGAGTTGGGAGCGGTGG
>NZ_WVUG01000474.1 GCF_017614965.1 Streptomyces griseorubiginosus
TCCCCCGCCCCGCCCGCGTCCCCGCGCAGGATGACGAAGGCCACGACACCCTGCCCGGTTGTCGCGTCGGTCGCGCCGACCACGGCGGCCTCAGCGACCATCGGATGGGAGACGAGGGCCGATTCGACCTCCGTGGTGGAGATCCGGTGCCCGGAGACGTTCATGACGTCGTCGACCCGGCCGAGCAGCCAGATGTCGCCGTCCTCGTCCTTCTTGGCGCCGTCCCCGGCGAAGTAGGTCTCGGGGAAGCGCGACCAGTACGTGTCGATGTACCGCTGCTCGTCGCCCCAGATGGTGCGCAGCATCCCGGGCCACGGTTCGGTCAGGACCAGATAGCCGCCGGAGCCGTCGGGCACCGGCTTGCCGGTGTCGTCGACGACGTCGGCCGCGATGCCCGGCAGGGGGCGCAGGGCCGAGCCCGGCTTGCAGACGCTGACGCCCGGCAGCGGGCTGATCATCTGGGCGCCGGTCTCCGTCTGCCACCAGGTGTCCACGACCGGACAGCGGTCGGAGCCGATGTGCTTGCGGTACCAGATCCACGCCTCCGGGTTGATCGGCTCACCGACCGAGCCCAGCAGCCGGAGCGACGACAGGTCGAACTCGGCCGGGAAGTCGGCGCCCCACTTCATGAAGGTGCGGATCGCGGTCGGGGCGCAGTACAGGATCGACACGCGGTACTTCTCGACGATCTCCCACCAGCGGCCCTTGTGCGGGGTGTCCGGTGTCCCCTCGTACATCACGGACGTGACGCCGTTGGCCAGCGGGCCGTAGACGATGTACGAGTGGCCGGTGACCCAGCCGATGTCCGCCGCCGTCCAGAACACGTCCCGTTCCGGCTTGACGTCGAACACCGCCCAGTGCGACCAGGCGACCTGGGTGAGATAGCCGCCCGTGGTGTGCAGGATGCCCTTCGGGCGGGCGGTCGTACCCGAGGTGTACATGATGTACAGGGGGTGTTCGCTGTCGAAGGCCTCCGCCTCGTGTTCGGACGGCTGTCCGTCCACCAGGTCGTGCCACCACACGTCCCGGCCGTCGGTCCAGTCGACGTCCTGACCGGTGCGCCGGACGACCAGCACGCTGCGGACGTCCGGGCACTCGCGCAGTGCCTCGTCGACCGCGGGTTTCAGCGCCGAGGGGTTGCCCCTGCGGTAGCCGCCGTCGGCGGTGATCACCACATGCGCGTCGCAGTCGAGGATCCGGCCGCGCAGCGCCTCGGCGGAGAAGCCGCCGAAGACCACGGTGTGCGGGGCGCCGATGCGGGCACAGGCCAGCATCGCCACCACCGTCTCCGGGATCATCGGCATGTAGATCGCCACCCGGTCACCGGTGCCGACACCGAGCGACCGCAGGGCGTTGGCCGCCCGGCAGACCTCGGCGGTCAGTTCGGCGTAGGTGATCGTGCGGGTGTCGCCGGGCTCGCCCTCCCAGTGGAAGGCGACCCGGTCCCCGCGGCCCGCGGCCACATGCCGGTCGAGGCAGTTGTAAGCCGCGTTCAGGCGCCCGCCGACGAACCAGCGGGCAAACGGAGCACGGCTCCAGTCGAGGACCTCGTCCCAGGGCCGGGCCCAGTCCAGCCGGCCGGCCGCCTCGGCCCAGAAGGCGAGACGGTCGGTGTCGGCTCGTTCGTAGTCCGCCGCGGTGGCGTTCGCCGCGTCGGCCAGCTCCGGGGGCGGCGGGAACCGTCGCTCCTCATGGAGCAGGTTGGAGAGAGTTTCGCCACCGGAGTCGGTCATGCGTGGGCTCCGAAGGGACCGCGGTGGTGCGTGCGGTGCAGCCGCATGCGCTCACCAAGGTTGGGGAGGACCGGCATGACGGCCCGCTGGTACGTGGAGTTGGTGACGCCCGCGAAGGACGCGTACCAGGCGCACACGGCCGTGACCAGACCCAGCCAGCCGCCGGCCTTGACGGTGTTCGGCGACTGCGCGAAGTCGGCGACGCACAGCACGATGAAGGTCGCGGACAGTGTGACGAACACGGCGAGGATCGCCCCGGTGGTCCGCATGGCGGCGACGGTCATGTACACCGTGAAGACCGCCCACACCAGCAGGAACAGCCCGCTGGCCTGGTGCGCGGTGGATGCCGGAAGGCCGGGTGCGACGAACTTCGCGTAGGCCGCGTACGACAGCCAGAAGGCGCCGAAGGAACCGAACGCGGTGGCGCCGAAGGTGTTGCCCTTGCGGAACTCCCACATCCCGGCGAGGAGCTGGGCGAGCCCGCCGTAGAAGAGGGCGAGCGGCAGGACGACGGCGACCAGCGTCTTGTCGGTGATGAGATTCGCGTTGAAGGTGCTGAGAACGAACGTCGTCGCGGCGAAGGCGGCGAGGCCGAGCGGACCGGGGTCCGCGATCTTGGCCTGTTCGGTGGTCGGAGTGCTCATTGCGTCTCCTCCTGTGATCCAGATCACAAGAATGTGAGATTCATTGTAGGAACCACCTATGGCGTGCAGGCGCCGCACCCACAGTCGGCAATCGGCGGTGCCGACTGTGCGACGAACGGTCGTCCGGCGTCGTCGGGGGCGGAGCACCGGGTTCCCCGGCCACGGATCCCTAGTCGTCGCCGCGGTTCCGGTACGCCCAGTCCGCCGCCCGCGCGGCGAGCGCCACGAGGTCAGGTTCCCCGGTGTCGCCGTCGAGATGGCGGTACTCCACGGCCGTGAGGATGACGATCCGCTCAGGCAGACCCAACTGATCGTGGAACCCACTGGCAAGGATGTCCGCGGCAGCCTCCCCGGCGGAGCAACCGGCGGCATACCGGCCGTGGATCAGGGCTTCCAGTTCCCGGAGGTATGTGACATACCACTGGACATCCCGAGGCGTCATCACCGCCCCGTGCCCCGGCACCACGACCTCCGGCTCCAGCGCGAGAACCGTCTCGCAGGCCGCGACCACATGGGAGAGCGGCCCGTTCCAGTGCACGGGATGGTCACCCGCGAACAGCACATCCCCGGCGCACACGACCCCCCGCCCCGGGAAGTGAACGACGAGGTCACCGGCCGAGTGCGCGGGTCCCACCTCGATCAGCTCGGCCCGGACGTCCCCCACGGTCAGCTCGTACCGCCCGGAGAAGGTGAGTGTCGGAGGGACGGCCTCGACCCCCTCGTACCGGAAACGCCCGAAGTGCCGGCGCGCATACCACCCCAGCGGCTGGTCGGCCGGCGTCTGATGGGTCAGGAAGTGCATCTGCTGGGGCGACGGCTCATGACACAGATGCTCGGCACCGGCTTTGGTGGCGATGATCTCGGCCCCGGGAAAGCAGCCGTTCCCGAACGTGTGATCCCCATTGCCATGGGTGTTGACGATCGTCCGTACACCACCGGCACCCAGGAGGGGCCCGGCGGCAGCGACGAGGGCCTCGGTCATCACCCGGTCGTACGGGGTGTCGACGAGGGCGGCCTCCTCCCCCGAGGTGATCAGCAGACAGTTGGCGAAGCCCCAGGTCCCGGTGTGCGCCGGGGCCCACAGATGCAGCCCGTCGGCCACCGGGACGAGTCCGTCAGGAAGGTTCATGCCGATCATTGTGCTGACCCACCCGCGGCCGCCCGCGCGCGGGAGCGGGTCGTGGCGGTGCGGCGCAGCCCGCCGCTTACGCGTCCTGGACTCCCCGAACCTGACCAGCAGACGTCAAATCCGTCGGCGGCGGGCTCGCCGTACCGCCACGACCCCGACCCACGACGCACCCCAGGGGCGCGGGGAACTGCGCGAGAAACCCCCACGCACCCGCACCCGGCACAGCACGACCAGCCCCCGAACCAGACTCCGACCCCGAAAGGCCCTCCCACCTCATGACCGGCACGAGCACCGCCGACGAGAAGCTCACCTGGCTCATCGAGGCCCTACTGGAGCGTACCCCCGGCGCACGGCACGCCCTCGTCCTGTCACGGGACGGCCTGAAGCTGTGCCGCACACCGGAGCTGACCGTCGACCAGGCCGACCAGCTCGCGGCGATCGCCGCAGGCATCCAGTCCCTGTCGCACGGCGCCTCCATGGAGTTCGGCGACGGCAGCGGAGGCGTGCGCTCGGCGATGACGGAGTTCTACGGCGGCGTCCTGTTCATCGTGGAGGCGGGCGACGGCACCCACCTGGCCGTGATCACCGCCGAGGACGCGGACGCGGGCCTGGTCGGCCACAACATGAGCGAACTCGTGGAGCAGCTGGGCGAACACCTGTCCGCGCGGCCCCGGACCTCATGAGCCGCCCCGGCAGGGACGACTCACCCGACCGCCTGTACACCCTCACCGGAGGCCGCGCCCACTCCGCTCCGGACAGCCCCTTCGACCTGGTGACCCTCGTCATCGCCGAGTCCGACCCGACCCCCGGCATGCAGTCGGAGCACGCACGGATCCTGCAGATCACCCAACGCCCCACCCCCCTGGTGGAGTTGGCCGCCAAGATGAAACTCCCGGTGAGCATCACCAAGATCCTGCTGTCCGACCTCCTCGCGGCGGGCCACGTCAGGGCCCGCCACCCGAACAAGGCCGCGGTCATCGACCCCGACGTCCTGGAACAGGTGCTCCTTGGACTCCGCAACCTCTGACCCCCACCCCACGCC